>CAZDVV010000001.1:0-41349 GCA_964508875.1 uncultured Desulfobacteraceae bacterium
GGCATCTTTTCTATGCGATCTCCATGGCTCATCCATACAATTTCACCATCTTCCTGGCCAAGGCCATGAAACAAATCCTGGTCATCAAGGATCTTGATAACCGCATGTCCGTATTCACGCTCCTGAGCCCGGGCTACCTCGCCTCCTAGGACGTAGGTCATGTACTGCATTCCATAGCAAATACCCAGAACAGGTACCCCCAGATCAAGCACCTTGGCATCAGGCAGTGGTGCATCTTCCTCACACACGCTTAGAGGGCCGCCAGAAAGGACTATCCCCTTTGGGGAGAAGGCCTTTATATCTTCAATGGTCATATTGTATGGGTGTATCTCGCAGTAAACATGGGCCTCACGAATTCTCCGGGCAATCAACTGCGTATACTGAGAACCGAAATCCAGAATCAAAATTTTGTGTTTATAAAGGCTTGATGTCATTTATCAATCTCTTGCCTCGAACTCTTCGGGTTAATCCAGTCGGTAATTGGGGGCTTCCTTCGTAATGATAACATCATGGACATGGCTCTCTCGAAGTCCTGCACTGGAAATACATATAAATTTGGGTTTGGTTTGAAGCTCTTCTATGTTCGCACAACCTAGATATCCCATGCCTGCACGAAGCCCCCCGATCAATTGATATATGGTGTCAGCCAGCGGTCCTCTATAAGGCACCCGTCCAACTATCCCTTCGGGGACCAGTTTGTCTTCCTCTCCTGCCTCTTCCTGAAAATACCGATCTCTGCTGCCTTCTTTCATGGCCTCCAGAGATCCCATGCCGCGGTACACCTTATATGTTCTCCCTTGGAACAATATTGTTTCTCCAGGGCTCTCTTCTGTGCCTGCAAAAAGGCTGCCTATCATGACCGTCCTTGCCCCGCCTGCAAGGGCCTTGGTGATATCGCCAGAATACTTGATCCCCCCATCCGCAATAATCGGAATATCATACTTGGCTGCCTCCTCTGCACAATCCATTATAGCGGTCATCTGGGGCACACCCACTCCGGCCACTACCCTTGTGGTACATATGGATCCCGGGCCCACACCTACCTTGACCGCATCAGCCCCTGCCTCAATCAGGGCTCGAGTTCCTTCGGCTGTGGCCACATTTCCCGCTACACATTCAAGATCTGGATACATTTTTTTGATTGCCTCCACTGTCCTTATGACGCCGGCAGAGTGCCCATGGGCAGTATCCACTACTATTACATCAACATCCGCCTCCTTGAGCGCAGCCACCCTCTCTTCAGTATCGGGGCCAGTACCCACTGCCGCTCCGACCCGGAGGCGGCCTAGCTCGTCCTTACAGGAATTAGGATATTTCCTGATCTTTTCTATATCTTTTATGGTTATAAGGCCCTTCAATTTGCCTTCATCATCCACTACCAATAGCTTCTCTATCCTTCTTGCATGAAGGATTGCCTTGGATTCTTCAAGTGTTATGCCCACTTTGGCTGTGGCTAGGTTTTCTTTGGTCATGACCGCCTCGACCTTTTGGTCAAGATCAGTCTCAAACCTGAGATCACGATTGGTGATAATGCCTACTAGGTTGCCATCCTTGACCACAGGCACTCCTGATATTCGATAACGCTTCATTATGTCGAGCACTTCTCGAATATTCTGTTCAGGTTCAACTGTTATGGGGTCAACAATCATACCGCTTTCAGACTTTTTTACCTTTTCCACCTCCAAGGCCTGTCGCTCAACACTCATGTTCTTGTGAATAAACCCAATGCCCCCCTGTCTGGCCATGGTAATGGCGGTCTCGGATTCAGTGACCGTATCCATCGCAGCACTTACAATGGGAATGTTAAGGGAAATGTTCTTAGACAGCCTTGTCTTTACATCCACTTGTGACGGAAGTACTGAAGAGTGACCTGGCACTAATAAAAGATCATCAAAGGTCAAACCCTTTTTCAGTTCATATCTGTTCATATCTTAGTCTCCTCGACAACCCTAAAATTTTCCAAAAAATCTAACAATACACCTTCTAGTAGATCGCTTAGGCTCACATACAAACGGTCCACTTGCAGGTGTTGCATTATCAATAGCACGCATAAGGTACCGGCAATAATCACAATTGCCCGGTTCCTATCGAGACCGGGCAGTATCGCTCTCTCTGAAAAGGGACATTGTTTTATCTTATCAAAAATCTCTTCAATCTGAGAAGAATTTATTTGAGTACCATTAAGGTTTTCAGGGCTTATCTCTGGGAGTGGTACATTTTGCTTCATGGCTGCAATGGATGTGACTGTCCCTCCTGTGCCTACCAGAGAAAGCCCCCGTATCACCTCTTCCTTGAAAAGGGACTCTGCATTCTCTAAGATGTTCTTGATTGCCTCTTCTAACTCAGATAACTCGCGTGGATCAGGAGGATCTTTTCGTAAGAACCGCTTCGTTAGCACTGCCGCCCCCAAGGGAATTGATAGAAGCCTTTGTTTACTTTCTTGATCTTGTTGGAAAAAGAATTCTGTGCTCCCGCCTCCCAAGTCAAAGACTCCCAAAGGAGGACCGAGCCCCTTCAGAGCCCAAAGAGCGCCTTTGGCGGTGAGACTCGCCTCTTCAATCCCACTGATTAATCTTACATTCAGCCCAGTCTCTTTCTTTATCTGATCAATAAACTGTTCTCTATTTCCTGCACTCCGGATCACGCCTGTGGCAACAGCTTGTATGGCATTGGCTCCGAGAAGTAAGGCCTGTTCAGAAAGCTTTCTTAAGGCCTCTATGGCTCGGCTTTGCGCAGCATTGCTCAAAAGGCGTGAATCTAGCAATGATGGATCATTCCCAATGTGAACATAAATGCGCTCTCGGGCCACAGACTCAATTATTTGCCCCTCTCGCACCCTTGCAACGAGTAACCTTGCTGTGTAACTGCCCAGATCTATGGAGGCTGCTGTCTTCATCATCCATCTATCATTACAAAGTGAGGGTACTCCGGCGATTCTTTGACCTCAAGATCACCATCAGTGAGGTGACTTCTCTAGAGCGCATCAACCCTGCGATCCCGAAATAGAGCATAGCTCCTACGCTTACCAGCACAGCAACATCCACAAAAAGATACCCTGAACCTTTTGCTGCGTAAGCAAGACCCCATTTGTCCTGCACCAGATAAAGACATACTCCCATTATTGCAGATGCCAACGAGCTTTTTAGCACAGAGCCCATTGCAGGTAAAAGGGATAGCTGCGGCGCCTTATATTTGAGAGCAAGGACCAAAAGTACAAATTGAATCCCTGATGCACAGGATAAAGCCAGAGCTAGGCCTGCATGTTTCATAGGGCCCATAAGAAGTAGGCTAAGGATCAGGTTTACAAATAGAGCACAAATTGCCACCATTACAGGGGTTCTGGTATCCTGTAATGCGTAAAAGGCGGAAACCATGATTCTTATACCCGAAAATGCCCATAGACCTACCGAATAAAAAACCAGTGCCCTATATGTCATGGAGGTAGCATGTAGATCAAAGGCACCCCTTTGATAGATAAGCCTCACAATGGGTGCACCCAAGACCAGCAGACCCACCATGGCTGGGAAGGTGATAAAGAATACCATCCTCAGGGAATGGGATAAGGTTTCGGAAAATTCCGAGAGGTTGTCTAGGGCAGCATGTTCGGAAAGGGTTGGCAGGGCAGCTGTGCTTATGGCGATACCGAAAATTCCCAGGGGAAACTGAACTACCCTATCGGCATAATAAAGCCACGAGATACTGCCTTCAGGCAGAAAGGATGCTAGCAGGGTGCCAATGAACTGATTTAGTTGATACACTGCTGAACCAAATACCGCTGGCAGCATGAGCACTCCTATGCGTCTTACGGCCGGGTGGGATGGATTCCATTTTGGCCGCAAGACCATGCCTTCTTTTCTGGCCCACGGTAATTGCAACAGTACCTGAAGAATCCCGCCAATGATAACCCCTATAGCTACACCCACTATGGGTTCCCTAAGGTAGGGCGATATCAAAATAGCTCCGCCTATTATGCCCACATTAAGGAATATGGGAGCAGCGGCTGGAGCAGCGAAGTGTTTTAGGGAATTGAGCACTCCCATGAAAAACGCCACGATACTTATCAGGAGGATGTAGGGAAAGGTTATACGGGTAAGAAGCACAGTGAGTTCATATTTGGTACCTGCACTGCCGAACCCAAAGGCCTGGATTCTCACAATCCAGGGAGCCAGCAAGACTCCTGCAATGGAGACACCCACCAGCACAACAGATAGGATGGTAAGTGTTACCCTTGCAAGATCAATGGCGTCAGCCTTGCTCTTCTTATTGAGATATTCAGTAAAAACCGGGATAAAAGCGATCGTCAGTGAGCCTTCTGCGAATAGCCTCCTGAGCAAGTTCGGAATTCTGAAGGCAACAAAAAACGCATCTGCTACCATGCCCGAGCCGAACAGTGCAGCGATAACCATGTCCCGTATAAGGCCAAGAATCCGGCTCAGGAACGTGAAAAATCCAACGACTCCGGCTGCTCTTGTAACTTGCTGTGAGTGGGGACTCGTTATATCACAGTTTTTGTGGGCTAACTCTGTTGACATTTTGGATTCCAGATGGCATCATTCTATTTTTAGGAAGAATACCCTTCCCTTTTGGTTTATAAGAAATCTATTTATTCACAATTTAGGAGGAATACGGCATTGGCGAATCACAAATCCGCTATCAAAAGGGCTAGACAAAACAAAGTTAGAAGGCTTCGAAACAAGAGTTACAAGACTAGGGTGAAAAATGTGTCAAAAGAGGTAAGAACTGCAGTGATGGAAAACTCCCTAGAACAGGCCCAGGAAAAGCTCAGAAAGGCCGTCTCCATAATCCAGAAAACTGCTTCAAAAGGTGTTATCCATCGAAACACTGCCGCCAGGAAGATCTCACGGCTTTATCGTCTTGTAAACCAAGCCTCCTCTTCAGCCTAACCCTTGCACAACGAAATAATCAAATGATCCAAAAGGATACCTTCTTGGGAACCGGATTTAAGCCTTGAATCCACAAGGCACAGGTTCCCAAGAAATTCTCTTAATTCCGCCTCGGACCAATTGTCCACCTGAATTATAAGCTTTCTGGCCAAAAATGGCGGGATTCCGAGCGCTTGAGGGATGTCTTTTTGGGCACCTCTGGCCTTCATAAATTTTACCCGCCACAAGAGCCTGAATTGCCTATTTAACATACCCAGTATTGATAACGCTGAATCCTTGCCGCCCTGCTCAAGAAGCTTACGTAATGTCTCCAACGCCTTTTTGCAGTCTTTGGCAGATATGTGGTCTGTAAGTTCAAATATGCTATATGCTCTCATCTTGGTTGCCATTTGCCGCACCTTTTCAATCCCCACGGGCTCATGGCCATAACGTATAGAGAGTTTTTCGAGTTCACTATAAAGTTCCATAAGGTTATTGCCTACTATTTGATGCAAATAGGCACAAGCCTCGTGAGATATCTTAAGGCCCATTTCTCTGGCGGTAGCCAGTAGCCAAGGAACCACTCGATTGTCCCTAAGGGGCGAGAAATATACTGCTGTGCCTTCTTTCCTGATGCGAGAAAAAAGAGGATAGCGAAAGTTCACATCAGTTGCGACGAAGATGAGATAGGTGGATGCAACAGGATTGTCCAAATATGAAAGAAATTTCTCTTGCTCGACTTTCCGAAATAGCTCAGTCCTTCTTACTATGACCAATCTTCGCTCTGCCATGAAAGGCACCGATCTGGCAGCCTCCACTATCTCCTCGGCACCAGCTTCGTCAGCATAGAAAACCTGCAGGTTGAAATCGGCTACTGCTGGATCAAGCACCTTTTGCCTTAATTTCGTAAGAACATTCTCTTTTAGGAATTCGCTGGGTCCGTAAAAGAGGTAAAAGGGAGCAAGCTTGGAGGTATCCAATTGTTTAATTACTGCCTCAGGACCAAGGTCACTGACCATCAGAACGTATCCACCGTCTTCAGGTAAACTCTCTTGGCAAGCTGCTCGGCGATCTGTCTCAGGGCTATCTTCTCCCTATAGCTCGTTTCAATTGGGTCATTGCTCGCGCTATAGGAGGCCTTTTCTTCCATGCCCTTTTCTTCCCACAAGATCTCGCCCGTATCCCGCCTCACCATTTTCATGCTTAGTTTCACCTTTATTCGCCTAAGGTTAGTGAGTTCGTATGAGACAGTCTTTCCTCCCACTGAACTCTCCTGTATGTCATAGCTAAGCGGTGAGGTCTCGATACGCTCTATCCTTCCCACTAGCACCGCTGATGCATCTTTTACGGTAACTAGCGCAATGGTGGAGTGAGAAGAAAATTCCTTACGGATTATATTGGTAAAATCTGCCTCCAGTCCCTGGACTGTGGCCCGGCTGTCCAATGTAGGAATGGCAAGGGAGTGGAGACCACCTCTCAAGGAGGAACCTGAAAGATTAAAATGATATCCACACCCAAACAGCGCAAAGGTGATAGCTGCTATGGAAAAGCCCATGATTAGTAGTCTGCGTTTCATTACACCACCACATTGACCAACTTCTTCTTGATCACATAAACCTTTTTCACCTGCTTATCGCCAATAAACCGTTTTACCCTTTCATCCGAAAGCGCAGCCTCCTCTATCTCTTTGTCATCACATGATGCGGGCAGTTCTATCCTGCTCCTCACCTTGCCGTTTACCTGCAAGACAACAAGCCTCTTTTCCTCCTCTAAGGCCTTGGGATCATACCTAGGCCAGGGCTGTGTGAGCAGAAAATTTTCATGGCCCAACATATGCCATAGCTCCTCAGTAATGTGGGGAACTACAGGGCTTAACAAGACCATAGCTGTCTCAATTGCCTCTCGCACAACGCTCCAGGCAATTTCGTCCTTTTCCTGGTTACCATGGAGGAACTGATTCACCTCGTTGATCAACTCCATAACTGCTGCTATTGCAGTGTTGAAGTGAAATCGATTTTCAATATCATTTGTTACCCTTTTTATGGTCTGGTGGGTCTTTCTGTGTAGTGACCGCACTGGGCCATCAATGGGTTCATTGCCATCATAAACCCCAACGGTCTCCACGCGCTCCAGGTTCTCCACCACGAGATGCCAGAGCCTGTTGAGAAAACGGTAAGCCCCCTCAACACCTTGCTCACTCCATTCCAGATCCTTTTCAGGTGGGGCAGCAAAAAGGCAAAACATTCTCACGGTATCGGCCCCGTAAGCGTCAATCATGCTTTGGGGATCCACCACATTCTTCTTGGATTTGGACATCTTTACCGTGTTGCCTATTATTACCTCCTTACCACATATGCTGCATTTGCCTTCAGTCACCTCCTCGGGATAAAGATACCCGTGCTCAGGGCATTCCTGGGTCTCCTTGCATACCATCCCTTGGGTCAGCAAATTGGTAAAAGGCTCGCTCACAGATATATAGCCCAGATCCCGCAACACTCTTGTGTAAAAACGCGAGTAGAGCAAGTGAAGGATAGCATGTTCTATACCACCAATATACTGGTCCACAGGCATCCAATACTCTGCTCTATCTCGATCAATTGGTCCTTTGTCGTAATCAGGGCATGCGTAGCGGATGAAATACCAAGAGGACTCTACAAAAGTGTCCATGGTATCTGTCTCCCGCCGCGCCTTTCCCTTGCATTTGGGGCATATTGTTTCATAAAAGGATGGCTCAAAGGGAAGAGGTGAGCCCCCATTCGGTCTCATATCCAAATTAAGGGGTAGCACTACCGGAAGATCCTCTTCCGGAACGGGCACTGTTCCGCATTTGTCACAGTAAATTATCGGAATAGGTGCACCCCAGTATCGCTGTCTAGAGATGCCCCAGTCACGAAGCCTATAGTTAACGGTCTTATACCCCATACCTTTTGACTCAAGATACTCCGCAATGCTATCCAAGGCCTCCAGGTTCTTCTGACCGTTGAAGGGTCCAGAATTCACAAGGATTCCCTCTTCCACATAGGCCTCGGTCATTGTCTCTTCGTCTAGATCACGATCTGGCGGCTTGATCACCACCCTAAGGGGTAGGCCGTACTTCTTGGCAAACTCAAAGTCCCTTTGATCATGGGTAGGAACTGCCATAATAGCGCCTGTACCGTAATCAAAAAGTACAAAGTTGGCTACATAGATGGGGATTTGTTCTCCGGTGACCGGATTCAGGCAGTACCTGCCCGTGAACACCCCTTCCTTTTCCGTGTAATCAGCAGTCCTCATGTAGGAATCCATTTTGAGGGTCTTTTTAATAAAATCTAATACCTCCTTCTCTTGGGGGAGACCTTTAATGATTCCCTTTAACATGGGATGTTCAGGGGCAAAGCACAGGAATGTGGCCCCGTACACGGTATCCTGCCTCGTTGTAAAAACTTCTATGACCTCATCTGAGCCAACCAAGGGAAATTTGATTATGGCGCCATAACTCTTACCAATCCAGTTGCGCTGCATGGCCAGAACCCGCTCGGGCCAGCCCGGCAGTTTATCACAGTATTCCAGAATTTCTTCGGCATAGTCGGTTATCTTCAAGAACCAACTGTCCATCTCCTTTATGGTGACCTCTTGTTCTGTATGTCGCCAACACCTCCCATTTTCTACCTGCTCATTGGCCAGCACGCTTTGGCATTTTTCGCACCAATTGACGAAGGTACGCTTTTTGTAGGCAAGGCCCTTTTCGTACATCTTGAGAAAGACCAGCTGCTCCCATTTGTAGTATTCTGGATCACATGTAGCGAATTCCCTTTCCCAGTCATAGCTGAAGCCCATGCGCTTTAACTGCTTTTTCATGGCATCAATATTATCATAGGTCCATTTGGCCGGATGGGTATTGTTCTCAATGGCCGCATTCTCAGCTGGCAGGCCGAAGGCATCCCACCCCATTGGGTGAAGCACATTTTTTCCGATCATGCGTTTGTAGCGTGCAACCACATCCCCAATGGTATAGTTCCTCACATGACCCATATGAATCTTGCCCGAAGGATATGGAAACATTTCCAAGAGATAGTATTTTTCCTTGTTCGGATCTTCAGTAACCCTGAATAGATTCTCCTTTTCCCACTCCTGTTGCCATTTTTGCTCAATGAGTTGCGGTTGGTACTTCATTTCCTCCATCCTTCCACTTAACTAGATCTCATCCGTCCTAGCGGATGGCTCGGTAACCAAGGACACAGGCACCCCTTCCCCAAAATATTCCTTAAGCGAATCCTCAACTTTCTGTATTATCTCCAACGCAGCACGTTCGACAGAAAAAACAGCAGTGATTACGCTCGGCCCTCTAACCACCTCCTGCACCATAAAGCGCGGCATCATTTCCTGAACCGTTCTCTTAATCTGCTCCTGGTATTGCTCCACTCCGAAGAGCATGGGAATCCGTACTGCAAAATTATGTATTCCTAAAGAACGAATAGCAAACGCAACATCTGATGCATGGCCCAAAAAGGACTCCAGGGTCATATCCTCCTTTAGCCCGAGGCCCTTGAGTATAACCTTATCTGCCCTCAATCTGTCTTCACCCGGAAGCAGAAGGGTCTCACCTGGTTCTGCCTTGAAAAAACCCCTTTTATTCAAGGACCGCAGATAGGCCGAGGTCTTTTGATCAATCCCTGGCACGGCCTCGTCTTTGAAAAACAGATCCTTGCACACAAAGCCGACCACGGCCTCACACCAGAGTGCATATGGCGCTCGTGGAGTAAACCTTAGATCAAGCCTCATAGTGGTTACTCTGGTTGCGGCTCATCTGGCCGGCCCTTTTCCATGACCCAGGTATTGTAAATGTTATCCAATATCCCATTGATGAATGCTGGAGACTCGTCAGTGCCAAATTTCTTCCCCAACTCCACAGCCTCATCAATGGAAACCTTTGGCGGTATATCTTCCCTGAAAATTATCTCATAAGTGGCAAGTCTCAACACACTTCTGTCTACCCTCGACATTCGTTCAAGTCTCCAATTTCTTGAAGCCTTGCGGATTCTGCTGTCAATCTCCGCCCTGTGTTTTACAACCCCCTTTACCAAATCCATTGAAAATGGACGGACAGACTCAGGTGATTCAAAATGTGTACAGACCAATTCGAAGGCCTCTTCCGGGTCTCCCTGGTTGTACTCCATATGGAAAAGAACCTGGACCGCCAGCTCCCTGGCTCGTCTCCTCTTGCCCATTTTCCTGTTTTCTTGAGAGGACTTTGTCAAATCCCTATGGCACCGCTAAGCTATTGCAAGCTCAGGCAGAATTGGAGATCAAGCAAGTACAAGGCCAAAGGCTATCCTATGATCATGCATAATTATCCTAGAGCGACCTGAACAAATTGACCATCTCGATGGCAGCCATGGCCGCCTCAAACCCCTTATTGCCTGACTTGGACCCTGCCCTCTCCACTGCCTGCTCCAGGGTGTCGGTGGTAAGCACACCGAATGTCACCGGAACACCCGTATCCAGGGCGACATTTGCGATACCCTTGGACACCTCCGCTGCCACATACTCAAAGTGGGGCGTAGCACCACGAATAACTGCTCCCAGGCATATAACGGCCTCGTAATCTCCACTCTGAGCCAGCTTTTTGGCCACTAGTGGAATTTCAAATGCCCCCGGCACCCGCACCAGGTGAACTTGGTCCTCTTGGGCTCCATGCCGAATTAAGGCATCCATGGCGCCTTCCACCAGTCTGGAGCTGACAAAATCATTAAATCTACTCACCACAATAGCAAACCTGAATTCCCGGGCATCCAAGCGCCCTTCTGTCATCCTGGGCATGTCCTCCCCCTTTATCCCTCTTCTTTCTTTTCCTCCAATATCTGCATCAAATGTCCCAATTTCTGACACTTAGTAATCAGATATTTCATATTCTCAGGCCGGGGCTCAATTTCAATGGGCACTCTTCCAGTGACCTTGAGACCATACCCTTCAAGGCCAACTATCTTTTTGGGATTGTTGGTGAGCAGTTTCATCTTTCTCACCCCTAAAGCGACCAGAATCTGCGCCCCAACGCCATAGTCTCTCAAATCCGCATCGAAACCCAGCTCCTGGTTAGCCTCCACAGTATCCAGCCCTTTGTCCTGAAGGGCGTAGGCCTTCAATTTATTGGCCAACCCTATTCCTCTCCCTTCCTGTTGCAGATACAATATTACCCCTAAGCCCTCTCGCTGTATCATTTCCATGGCAGCCCTCAATTGCTCTCCACAGTCACAGCGATAGGAACCGAAGACATCTCCGGTGAGGCACTGGGAATGAACCCTGACAAGCACCTCTTTATCAGGACTAATCTCCCCTTTTACCAGGGCAAGGTGTTCGTAATCATCTATATCATTCACAAAGGCAATGGCCTTGAACTCACCGAATGGTGTGGGCAACACTGTTTCGGCCGCCTTGTGGACAAATGATTCAGTACGCATCCGGTAGGCAATGATATCGGCAACAGTGGCAATCTTCAGCCCATGTTCTTCGGCAAATTTTTCCAGGTCTGGAAGCCTGGCCATTGTGCCATCGTCTTTCATAATTTCGCAGATTACTGCAGCGGGCTTAAGACCTGCGAGCCGGGCCAGATCTACAGAGCCCTCTGTTTGCCCGGTTCTGAAAAGCACTCCACCTCTGCGGGCCCTCAACGGAAAAACGTGACCAGGCTGAACAAGGTCCTCAGGCTTTGCGTCATCCGCAATAGCGGTCAGGATCGTATGGGCTCTGTCTGCCGCTGAAATGCCGGTGGTAACGCCATGACGCGCCTCTATGGAAACGGTGAAGGCGGTTTTGTACGGAGAGCGATTGTCATACACCATGGGAGGCAGCTTGAGCCGATCTACAATTTCAGGGGCAAGGGCCAAACAAATGAGCCCCCTTCCGTATTTTGCCATAAAGTTGATAGCCTCAGGGGTAACCTTTTCAGCGGCAATAGTAAGATCTCCCTCATTCTCACGGTTTTCGTCATCCACGAGGATGATCATCTTGCCTTGCCGCAGATCTTCTAAAACATCTTCTATCTTTGCAATAGGCATATTATTCACCAAGTCCCAACTTTTTCAATATATTGGAATCAAAACCAGATGCTTTGATATTCGTTGTGGAGCGAGGTTTGCCCGTCTCTTCCATCAGGCGCTCAATATACTTGCCAATCAAATCTGTTTCAATATTCACTAGATCACCTACCTCCTTGCTAAGAAGGGTGGTTGCCTCTGCGGTCTTAGGGATAACATTTACCTCGACACCGTCTGGAAAACACTTATTGATTGTTAGGCTTATTCCATCTATCGCAATTGAGCCCTTTTCAACTGTATATCTAGTCAGACCCGGCTCCATCGATATTCTGATAGTCCAAGATCTCTGCCTAGGTTGCTTGCGAATGATTTTTCCAATACCGTCCACATGGCCCAGCACTAAATGTCCACCGACTCTGTCAGAAAGCCTGAGAGCCCTTTCCATGTTTACCTTTTTCCCCTGTCTCAGGGTGCCAAGGGTGCTTCTAGAAATGCTTTCCTCGGAAACATCCATGCTTATGGCCTCATGCCTCACTTCTGTTACTGTCAGACACACCCCGTCAACAGATATGCTCTCCCCTATTTGGCACTCCGAGGCATCAAAAGGGGGAACAATGGTGAGTGCCATGTCCCTACCCACCCTTCCTATTGCCTTTACAGTACCTATCCCTTCCACGAGTCCGGTAAACATAAAAAGGTTATCCTTGATTCCTAAAAGAATTCAGCTCTATCTGTGAATTTCTCGTCTCACTCATACTTCGGATATGCTGTCACCATTATGTCTTGGTCAAACTTCCTGAGGCTCAGTTCTTTAAGCTTGAGGCAGTCCTCTATTCTTGCAGGGCCTTTGCCAAAAAAGATCGGTATCCCGTCCCCTCCTGCAAGAACTTTAGGGGCCAGAAAAATGATTAACTTGTCCACCAGCCTCTCTCTAATTAGGGAATAATTCAACCGCGCTCCGCCCTCCACAAGAAGACTCTGGATTTCCATGCCTCCCAATATATCCATAAGGGCATTCAAGTCAATCATACCCCTTTTGAGGGGGCACCTTACTATGGATACACCCAATTTTTCGAGGCTCTTCATCTTGGCGGTTGCCCTGCATTTGATACCAACTATTACAGTGGTTGGGACATCGCCAGCAGTAGTGAATATTTTAGCACTAATTGGGCTACGGAGGCCATTGTCCACCACGATGCGAAGCGGCTGCTTAGCAGAGCTTGCAACATCTCTTGCTGTAAGAAGAGGATCGTCCTTGACGACTGTCCCTGCCCCTACCATAACTGCATCTGAGGCCTGCCTCAGCCTATGTACATAACGCCTAGCTGCTGGACCTGTGATCCATTTTGAATGACCAGATCTTGTTGCCATCCATCCATCCAAGGTCACAGCTGACTTCAATACTACGAATGGATGCCTAGTGGTGACAAACTTTACATAGACCTCATTCAAGCGCCTGCATTCTTTTTCCAAGACTCCTACTTTTACCTGAACACCATGTTCCTCAAGGTACCTGCAACCACCGCCCTTTACGTCAGGGTTTGGATCCTGCATTCCCACCACCACTCGGCTCACACCAGCACGCAAGATTGCATGGGTACAGGGAGGTGTGCGGCCATAATGATTGCAGGGCTCAAGGGTCACATATAACGTGCCGCCCTTTGCCTTGTAATTTATCTTTTCAAGAGCTACCACTTCTGCATGTGCTTCGCCTGCCCTCCTGTGGTATCCTTTGGCCAATACCTTTCCCTTATACACAACCACTGCGCCTACAGCCGGATTGGGCGAGGTCTTTCCCACCCCCTTACGTGCCTCTGCAAGGGCCAAGCGCATGAACCTTACATCAGAATCTTTGGTTCCCACTGAACTCCTGTCACCCAAAACCTTATTTGGAACATCCCAACTTAGACATTAGACGCCTAGGAATTATTCTTTTCTTTTTTCGCCCTGAGAATCTCTTCCAGTTCTGCCATAAACTCACTTATGTCTTTGAACTGACGGTATACTGATGCAAACCGCACATAGGCGACTTCATCCCATTGCCTCAGGGTTTGGATCACCCTCTCACCAATCTCTGTGCTGTCTATCTCCTTCCTGCCCTGATCCTGAAAGTATGACTCCAGCGAGTCCACAAACTCCTCAATCTGCGTCATGCTGATGGGTCTCTTCTGGCATGCCTTTCTAATACCCGAGATAATCTTTTCCCGGCTAAAGGGTTCCCGCCTTCCGTCCCTCTTGACCACCATGGGGAGCATTTCTTCCAATTTCTCATAGGTGGTGAACCTTCGGCCGCACTCAAGGCATTCCCGTCGCCTTCGAATCATTCTGCCGTCTTTGCTCAAACGGGAGTCTATCACACGATTATTGATCTGGGAGCAGTATGGACACCTCACTCTTTTACCCTCACAAGTTCTATTCCGGCTTCTTGGAGCATCTGAGCCGCCAACGGATCATCGTATCCTTCCTCATAATAAATCTTTTTTATGCCGGCATTTATCAACATTTTAGAGCATATAACACAAGGCTTGTTTGTACAATAAAGAGTCGCACCTGCAATGGAAATCCCGTGGTATGCTGCCTGAATAATGGCGTTCTGCTCTGCGTGGAGCCCACGGCACAGTTCGTGGTGTGTGCCTGATGGGATAGATGCCTCCTTTCTCAAGCAACCAGTTTCCTCACAATGCCTGAGACCTGCAGGGGCACCATTGTATCCTGTGGCCAGTATCCTCTTATCTTTCACGATTATGGCACCCACATGCCTCCTCAGACACGTGGAACGCTGCGCCACCATCCTGGCGATTGCCATAAAATATTCTGGCCATGACGGTCTGGGCATTTGATCTCCTTTTCATCACCTACACAAGATTTAGTCCCGTACCGTGGAACATCACTCAACGCAGTACCAGGCACCCGGCTGCAGTAAAGCAATACCAAATGAAAACTATGGTTTATCAAAGGAGGAATAAATGGGGTGGGATTTGCAGATATCCATAACTTCCTTTTTAGCGTCTTTAAGGATCACCTCATCTTTGGGTTTTTGCAAAACCCTCTTAATGATACCCGCAATCCGCCTCATGTCTCCCTCGGCCAGCCCTCGCGTAGTAAGGGCAGGGGTGCCCAGCCTCAAACCGCTGGTTATCTTTGGGCCTCGACTGTCAAATGGCACTGCATTCTTATTCGCGACAATCCCCACCTGGCTCAGGGCCTGCTCAGCCTCAATCCCCGATACCCCAAAATTTGTCAAGTCTATAAGAACAAGATGATTATCTGTCCCACCTGTTACCAATTGGAAACCCTGGTTCAACAGTTCCGAGGCAAGGGCCTTGGAATTTCGCAGTACTTGTTCCTGGTATTTCGCAAAATCAGGCTCTAAGGCTTCGCCAAAGGCCACGGCCTTGGCGGCTATTATGTGCATTAAGGGACCACCCTGTATCCCGGGGAATATTCCCTTGTCAATCTTGGCGCCGTAATTCTCTTCGGCTATGATAAATCCGCCACGAGGGCCTCTCAAGGTCTTATGAGTAGTGCTAGTAACAAAATCTGCTATTCCCACGGGACTTGGGTGTAAGCCCGCAGCCACTAGCCCTGCGATGTGGGCCATGTCAACCATAAGATAGCTACAGCACTCTGCTGCAATATCTCTAAAAAGCTCGAAGTCAATAATACGGGGGTACGCGCTCGCCCCTGCCACTATCATCTTCGGCCTATGGGCCTTCGCCAGATCCCTTACCTGATCATAGTCAATAAGATGAGTGTCCCTTCTCACGCCATAGGTTACTGAGCGGAATATCCGGCCCGAAAAGCTGACCGGGCTGCCATGGGTTAGATGCCCGCCATGAGATAACTCCATACCAAGGATCGTATCCCCAGGCTCAAGAAAGCTGAAATAGACTGCCATATTGGCCTGGGATCCAGAATGGGGTTGAACATTCACATATTGGGCATGGAACAGTTTCCTAGCCCTTTCTATGGCCAATCGTTCCACCACATCCACATAATCGCATCCCCCATAGTAACGCGAACCCGGATAGCCCTCAGCATATTTGTTGGTCATTACGCTCGCCTGCGCTTCCATTACAGCCCGGCTGGCATAGTTCTCTGATGCGATCATCACAAGGGTGTTCATCTCCCTTTTCAGTTCCGATTGGATCGCGCTATATACCTCAAAATCAACTTCCCTTAAAGGCCTTTCCAATTTCCGGCTCCGGTCAATCTATTTGTTCTATTCTCCTTTGGTGTCGTCCGCCCTCAAACGGAGTTACTAAGAACTCTCGCACCATCTCCTTTGCCAATGTCACCCCAATTATCCGCCCACCCATTGCCAGTATGTTGGCGTTGTTGTGCAGGCGACTCAGCCTGGCCATGAGAATGTTGTGACATAATGCGGCACGTATACCTCTGTGCCTGTTAGCAACAATACTCATGCCTATGCCGGTACCACAGATAAGAATTCCAAAAGCGAACCTATTAGCAGAAATTTCATTTGCCACCTGATGAGCTATAGGTGGATAATCTGCAGATTCTCTGCTGTACACTCCCACATCCTCCACATCATGGCCTAGCTCCTGTGACAGGAACACCTTGATCTCCTCCTTGAGATCAAAACCTGCATGGTCTGAACCTATGATGATTCTCATGGGATCCCTCTATTTGTCTTTTCTATCAACTCAAACTCCTCCATGCCTCTTGTTGAAAAAGCGAAACGAATCAGACCAACCCTGGAGGTATGGTCAACTACGGTTGAAACGCCTTGAAAACCAAACAGGCATTTGTGCCACCAAAGCCAAAAGAATTGGACATGGCCACCTTGACCTCCGCTTTTCGTGCCTGATTAGGCACATAGTCAAGATCACATTCAGGGTCCGGCGTTTCGTAATTAATGGTGGGAGGGATTATACCATGCTTAATAGTCAGAACAGTAAAGGCTGCCTCCAAGCCTCCTGCACCACCCAACAGGTGCCCTGTCATAGACTTGGTGGAGCTGATTGCTAGCTTGTAGGCGTGCTCACCAAACAGTGCCTTGATGGCCTTGTTTTCAGATAGATCATTAAGCTTGGTGGAAGTACCATGAGCGTTGATATAATCCAGATCCGTGGGATTGAGCCCCGCGTATTGTAAGGCCATTCTCATGGCACTTATGGCACCTTCTCCTTCAGGGTCAGGCGCGGACACATGGTATGCATCCGCTGACATACCATATCCGACCACCTCGGCATAGATTTGGGCCCCTCGCTCAAGCGCATGTTTTAACTCTTCAAGAATTAGCACCGCTGCTCCTTCTCCCATTACAAAGCCATCGCGATCTGCATCAAAGGGCCTAGATGCCTTTTCTGGCTCATCGTTTCGCGTAGAGAGAGCCCGCATTGAACAAAATCCTCCCAATGCTAGAGGTGTTACTACAGCCTCCGCACCTCCTGTCAGCATGGCATCAGCAATACCCTCGCGAATCATGCGGAATGACTCCCCCACTGCGTGAGCACTGGCCGCACAGGCGGTCTCTATAGATATGTTAGGCCCTTTTGCCCCAAACTCTATGGCGATTTGCCCTGGGGCCATATTGGCTATCATGCCGGGAATGAAAAACGGGCTGATTCTTCGAGGGCCTCTATCTAACAGAATTTTGTGATAGTGCTCCAGCATCTCAAGCCCTCCAAGACCCGAGCCCATAACACAGCCTATTCGGTGACTGTTGTTCGAATCAATCTTTAACCCTGAATCTTCCATCGCCATCCTTGCCGCCGCAACGGCATAATGGATGAAGATGTCAAAGTGTCTTGTTTGTTTTTTGTCCATCCAGTCTTCGGAGCGAAAATCTGTTACCTCCCCTGCAATTCTACTGGAAAAGGGGGAGGCATCAAACTTGGTAATAGGGCCTATGCCTGATTTCCCTTCACAGGCCATCTCCCAGTTCTTCTCCACTCCGACCCCCAGCGGGGATACCATTCCAAGGCCTGTTACCACTACTCT
This sequence comes from uncultured Desulfobacteraceae bacterium, assembly GCA_964508875.1. GTDB lineage: Bacteria > Desulfobacterota > DSM-4660 > Desulfatiglandales > Desulfatiglandaceae > B111-G9. Next base: position 17,864 of record CAZDVV010000001.1, read on the forward strand.
TCGGGGCATAACGTTGCTCCTTTCCTTACAAGCCTTTCACAGTACGTCCCATCCCGTGCCTAACCATTTAGCCCAAAGCCTTCTTGATATACTCGATAGCATCCTGAACAGTTGTTATCTTTTCAGCATCTTCATCAGGAATCGAGATATCAAACTCCTCTTCCATGGCCATTATCAGCTCCACCTGATCTAACGAATCCGCTCCAAGATCATCCACAAAGGAAGCCTCTGGCACCACATCCTCTTCTGCCACGTCTAACTGCTCACAAATGATCTTTTTCACTTTTTCTTCAATGTCTCCCATAAGAACATTACCTCCTCACTCTTGTTTCTTTTTCTGTGTGACAAAAATCCAACTTCAATCATATCCAAGCCGAACCGAACGTCTCCTGCCCCAGGGTGAGTAGAACTGTCTTACAGCTCTACCTCCCTCTGGATCGGGGCATCATTACATGTATAGCCCACCATTTACGTGAATCACCTGACCTGTAAGGTAACTCGAGGTCTCAGAGCAGAGCCAGTATACCACTTCCGCCACCTCTTCAGGTTTTCCCATTCTGCCTAGAGGAATCTGTTCCAAAAACTTTTCTCTCACTTTCTCTGGCAAAGAGGCGGTCATATCGGTCTCAATGAAGCCAGGAGCAACAGCATTCACCCTTATCCCGCGAGCTGCCACCTCTCGAGCAATCGTCTTGGTAAAACCCATTATTCCAGCCTTGGACGCAGAATAATTGGCTTGTCCAATGTTTCCGATTTGGCCTACCACAGAAGAAATATTTACTATCCATCCAGAACGCTGTTTTATCATGGGCCGAATTATTGCATGGGTGCAGTTAAACACGCTCTTTAGATTTACGTTTATGACAGCATCCCAATCCTTTTCCTCCATCCGCATCAAGAGAGTATCTCTGGTGATCCCGGCATTGTTAACAAGAACATCCACACGACCGTACTTATCGATTATTTGAGCGAAAAGTTGCTCAACCTCAGCAAACGAAGAAACATCCACCTTATGGCTTTCAGCCCGGACATTTTTTGCTTTCAATAGCTCAAGGGTCTCTTGTGCTGCTGATTCATCGGGATCATAGTGCACCAGTACAATGTCTGCCTTCTCTTCTGCAAACTTAAGTGCCACACTCCTACCAATACCTCTAGACCCTCCGGTAATGACCGCCACTCTTGAAACCCCTTGGTTCATGCTACCTCCTTGTCAATCTGGTCTCGAGTCCTAGCTACAGCCGTATCTATCTCCTAACTCATTAGTTGCTCGAGTTCGGCCGACATTTTTTCGACTAATCGATTGTTGGCATAGTCAGAGGCAAGTTTGATCGCATTTTTTATTGCCCTGGAGCTGGAATCACCGTGACAAATCACCGCCACACCATTGATTCCCAAAAGTGGTGCCCCTCCATACATTTCGTAATCGAGTTTATTTTCAAAGGCCTCAAGCCCTTTCCTTCCTAGGGAAAACGCCACTCGACCCAAAACAGACGATCGTAAATCCTTAAGGAGCATTCTTTTGACGGCCTCGGCCATCCCCTCGCTAAGTTTAAGGGCAACATTGCCCACAAAGCCATCGCAGATGATTATCTGGACCTCGCCCTCGAAAATATCTCTTCCCTCTACATTGCCTATGAAATTGAGCTTACTCCTGTCAAAAAGCTCTCTGGCCAGCCTCACCTGCTCGTTACCTTTGATCCCTTCCTCCCCGATGCTCAACAGGCCTATCTTTGGATCCTCAATTCCCAAACATGAACTAGCAAATGCCTTGGCCATTATTGCAAACTGAAAGAGGTGAGCAGGTCTGCAATCAACGTTTGCTCCAACATCTATTAACACCACTGGACCACTCTCCCTAGGGAATACTCCTGCTATGGCGGGTCTGTCCACCCCTCTCAGTTTTCCCAAGACCAGGATCCCGGCCATAACAGTAGCACCTGAATTTCCCGCGCTGACCAGGGCCTGAGCCTTACCATCCTTAAGTAAATCAAAGGCCACCCTTATGGAGGCCCTCTTTTTCTTTCTTACCGCCTTGCTAGGCGGCTCTTCCATGTCTATTACCTCTTCACTGTGGGCCGTCAGGATCCGATCCATTATTCGTTGCCGCCCGAGTATCCGTTTGAGACGTTCCTCGTCTCCCACTAAGATGACAGAGACATTGAACTCCGTGACGGCCTCAATCGCGCCCTGAACAACCACTTCCGGAGCGTAGTCTCCGCCCATGGCGTCCACGGCCACGTACATATCAGCTCTCTTCGATGGTTATTACTGTCTTACCTTTGTAGCTCCCGCATTCAGGACAAACACGATGCGGCAATACGGGCTCATGACACTGGGGACAGTAAGACACATTCGGCATCTTGAGATGGTCATGAGCTCTCCTCATATTCCTCTTGGATTTTGATTTCTTTTTTTTCGGTACAGCCATTTTCTAAATCTGCTCTCCTTACAAAAGTTTTTTTAATTCCATAAACGCTGGGTGTCCTTTGCTAAGATAGCAACTACATTTTTGCTTATTGAGATCAGCTCCACAAACCGGGCAAAGGCCCAAACAATCCTCTTTGCACAAGGTCTTCATAGGCAGGGAGAGATAAATTTGCTCTTTGATGATCCTTTCAAGGTCAACCTGGTACTTGGGCAGCAAGTCTATCCCCATCTGGTCTTCAGCCAATTCAATGTCTTCTTCGCTGTCCATAGACTCGACCATGGGCTCCAAGAATAGTTGGAACTTTCCCTTCAACTGTTTTCCGTACAATTCTAAGCACCTGTCACACTGCAGCATCAAGACCGTGGTTATTGTCCCACTGACCATAAACCTCCTTCCTATTTTCTCGATGGTAAGGCGAGCCACGACTGGTTCATATAGCCCTTGAACCTGGTCCTTGGGAACGTCTGGCTCCCACCATTCCTGCGGAAGATGAAGGTGATAGGTCTTGGGTTCCTCCTGAATTTGTGAAAGATCGATTATCATTAATAATGCCTCAGCGGTTTCTCGCAACTTTCCATATCCTATAGCGTCAGCCCCCAAACAAGGCCACCAGATAAAGCTTTTACTATAAGCCAAGTTGGAGATATGTCAAGCTCTTTCCGTAAGCGAACGCTCTGCCAGCCCTACCGACTCTTTTAAGCTTCTATTAACCTCACCCTCACCCCACCGGGCTTTGAAAACGGATAAGATTTGGTGCAAAAATTACCTTTATTGAGTAAAACTTTTCTTTTTTTATTGACAATTAATGCATATTTTCGCTATTATTTAATGGAATTAGGGTGTTAGCTATTTTGCTGTCGGCCACAACCCTCTAATATACCCTTGACTTGTTCTCACCTGAGCTGTTGATTCCGAGGAGTCGAAGATGTGGAAATACAGAGAGAGGCTTTCCTATTATGAGAAACTGCGAAGATCACTTTATGAAGTGCTGCGCGATAACCTTGAAAGACGTCTCATCAAGGTCTCATTAATAGACTCTTTTTATAATTACCTCAGGGAAGGGGTGGAATATAGTTTCTTGGAGAAAAGTGAACTAAAGCCATCTTCCAAGAAAATGGAAAAAGAATCGGCCCTCTTTAATACCTTTATAGTGATCTTTTGTGAGGGCGTCATCAGCCCTCAACTGAAAAACTATATACGATTTTTTCCTGAAAATGCTGTGGTCAAAAAGAATCTGCAGTACCTGGCTAATTTTACTTTATATGAACGGTTTAATCTTAATCTAAGATATTTTGAAAGCCCCAGGTTCCTGGATTTCCTTGAACAACTCCTTAATGTAGACTATGCCCTTCTTATCCAACAGGATCCGACTATAAAGAAAAAGAACCGTTACTCCCTTACTCACTTTCATGTAAAAATTGACTGGCCTATTGCAGATGCTGCAGAAGATCTGGCCAAGTACTTGAGATACATTCGCGACAACCTTTACGAGCATGGAGACAAGGTAGCAAGGATCCTTCAGAATAAACTTTTTGAATACTACGGATGCCATCATAGTGTCGGGGGAAGGAGAACCGCAGGTCTCATAGCCGCGCAACTGCTTCGCAGGCTAGATTGCATCTCAACAGTCTTTGTTTCAAGCTCCGAATCACGCTCCATGTATAAGTACTCCGAGCGGGGCGTGTCGAAGTTTTTTTTGATTCAACTGAACGAAGATCAAATTTCTGCCCTTGCCGATAGAGAGGGAATGAGCAAAGAGACCTTCAAGACCAGATATCTCTACCAGGCTGAGGACTATTATGTAGGAATAACAGAGGCTACTTATCGGCACACGGTATATTCCAAGCCTCCAGAGGATGGCAGACTGAGAAAGCTCAAGCCTGCCTATAGCTGGCTTAGATTACGGGACGAATTTCTTCACCCAAGGATTACGGCATTTAATTCCAGGCCGATCAGCTACAAATGGATATATGCCTCTCCCTCTGAACAAACACAGCAAAAAGTGGCAGGGGAACAAGATTCAACGTAAGCTTCTTCCTTCAGTGCCAGCCCTCATAAGCCCTTGCAGGGGTGGATTCCTTTAGTGTTTTCCCAGCCTGTCAAATGCCTGAACCATCAACCAAACATCAAGGCTTCTATGCCATTTTAGTAGGTACACTTTTCCGTCATCCGCTGCCACCTTAAAATAGTCATGCTCTAACCCATACCACCTGTCCACCACCTTGATCACCACCTTCTTTTTCCCTTCAAGCAAAAAATATAAAGGGCGTTCATTGGCCTTGTATCCAGAATATGCCACCACTTCGATTTTCTTAATATCTCCCATCAGCCCTATCTACTCTTAAACTTAAATATACCTGCATCCCCCCCTAAATACCTTTTTCTTTTACTCTCACCAGCCCCTTTATATCATTAAGAATAAGGTAGCCACATGGAATTACGATCAATGTCACCCCTGTCGCAAAAAGGACTCCAAAGCCGAGGCTCACAGCCATGGGAATCAGGAATTTTGCTTGAAAGCTTTTCTCCAAAATGAGTGGCATAAGACCAGCAAAGGTAGTTACAGAGGTAAGGACAATGGGCCTAAACCTCAGCGACCCAGCCATCACTACGGCTTCCCAAAGACTCCGTCCCTCAGAACGCAGCCTATTGATGGCATCAACCAGCACCAGCGAATCATTGACGGCCACACCGGCCAATCCCACCATTCCAAAAAGACTTAACAGACTCAGGTTCAAACCCATCACTAGATGCCCCACTACTGCACCCACCAGGCTGAAAGGCACAGCAAGCATTATAACAAAAGGCTGCGAAAAAGAACGCAAAGGAATTGCCAGTAATGCATAGATCGCAAGTAGTGCAATAAGAAAGCCATTTATGACGTCAGAAAGTGACTCATGCTCCTCTTTTCCCGCTCCTTCCGTTGAATATCTAAGGCCTGGATATAGATTCTTAAGCGTAGGGAGGAATTCACCTTGTAAATAGGACCTTATCTCATGGGCATTTGCAACTTCCTCATCTACGTCCGCTGTGACCTTGATAACCCTTCGGCGTTGAGCTCTCTCAATTGATGAATATCCCCTAGCAATATTGATCTGTGCAACCTCACTAAAGGGCACTTCATGTCCTGTTGGAGAGCGTAAGCGCATGTGCATTAACGTGGATTCAAGGCTTCTCTGCTCTTCAGGATAGCGAACCATGACCTTCACTTCATCCTCCTCTCTCTCGAAGCGCATAGCCTCTGCACCGTAAAACGCAAAGCGCACCTGTTGGGCCAAATCTTTCAGATTGAACCCCAAATCTCTACCTTGGGGCCTGAGCTTTATTCTTATCTCTTTTTTCCCTGGTATAAAACTGTCATTGATATCATAGACCCCAGGATATTCCCGGAGTTCCCGTTTCAGGTCCTCTACTGCGCGCTTAAGCATCTGTTCGTCATCCAACGAAAGGTGCACCTCAATTGGATTGCCTGGACTGAAGAACTCTGCTCTAAACGTGAGTGACTCGGCTTCTGGTATTGGTCCTGCCTTTTTTCGCCACAGGTTCAACAGCTTGGTAGCGCTTATCTTCCTTTGTTCCTCACCCAATAATTGAATAAAAATCTGTGCGAGATTTCCCCCCGTATCGGCTGATCCAGCCCGTGGTCCGTGGCCAGCCATCTGGGCCCCGATGAGGGAAGCCATATATCTCAAAAGAGGCGGAGAACCCTTTGGTCTCTCTTTCTCTGCTTCCCCCAGTGCCAAAATTGCGGAATCTTCCAGGTATTTGACCATCTGCTGGGTTTTCGTAAGAGGTGTACCTGCTGGCATGGTCAGATTGCACATGAGTACGTCGCTTTCAACTTTGGGAAATAGGGTAAATTTGATTATTCTTCCTGTCCAAAGCCCTGTTGCAAGAAGCAACAGGGTCAAGGCAACTGCTGCTGAGGCATAGCGCCACCTTAAACAATAGTTTAATATTTTTCTGTAAGGTTCTGATATTACCCAGTTTAGAGCCTTAGAAATTATCTCTTTCCGTGTCTTGTTTGCGTTCCCGCCTGCGTTGAATTTGGATCGAGCCAGATGCGCTGGGAGGATAAGAAGGGCCTCTGTTAGGGAGCCCAGTAAAACAATTATTACAACAATGGGAATGTTCCTCATAAATTTTCCCATGATCCCGCTTCCCAAAAGAAGTGGCCAGAATGCGGCCACTGTGGTTAGCACGGAAAAAATCACGGGTCTTCCCACTTCTAGTGTCCCTTCGATTGAAGCCCTGAGGGGATCTTCCAGCCTTTGGCGTTTACGAAATACATTCTCTCCAATAACTATAGCATCATCCACAACTATGCCCAGGACCATTATGAAGGCAAAAAGTGAGATCATGTTGATGGAAACATCAAGCTGAGGAAAACACATGAGCCCAGCAGCAAATGATATGGGAATTCCCAATGCAACCCAGAAAGCAAGTTTAAGATTCAGAAACAATCCAAGCAATATCCCCACAAGAGCAAGGCCTATGGACATATTTTTGAGCAAAAGCCTAATCCTGCTCCATAGGATCTCTGAGCGGTCCTGGTAAAGATCAATACTCACACCAGCGGGCAAAGTAGGCCTTATCCGATCAACATAGCTTTTGACTGCTGCTGCTACCTTCAATGCGCTTTGCTCTGCCACCCTGTAGACCAGTATGATTGCCGCAGGCTTGCCCTGGAAACGGGTCCGCAGATCCCGATCCTCAAAACCATCCTTAACTTTTGCAATTTGCCCCAGTGTAACCCTGCTGCCGTCAGGCCTTGATATGACTACAATGTTGCGAAATTCGGGCGCATGGTATTTTCGACCCTTCGTTCTTACCAATAACTCCCTTCCCTGCTCTTTAATCCTACCAGCCGGCAAGTCAAGGCTCGCCCTTCTAACAATTTCTGAAACCTGCGCCAAGGTCAGGCCATACTCACGCAGCGTCCGCTCTGGTATCTCTATTTGGACCTCGGGGTTCCTTACCCCATATACTTCTGCTTGGGTTACCCCCGGTAGATTGGTGATGTCGTCACGTATTTGCTCAGCCAGCTCTTTCAAAGTCCCTTCTGGCACATTTCCATAGATTGCCACGTCGATGACTTGAGTCTTTCTGGTTATCTCCCTCACCACTGGGTCTTCGGCCTCTTCAGGGAAGGTATTTATCCGATCAACCTCGGCCTTTACCTCGTCAAGTAGCTTCTTGATATCCCAGCCCTTTACAACCTCGATAGTGACTATTCCGTAACCCTCTTTGGCCGTAGAATCTATTCTCTTTATACCCGCAAGCCCCGCGACCTCATCCTCGATCTTCCGGATCACTCCTTCCTCCACCTCGGAAGGCGAGGCGCCAGGATACTCCACGGTAATTGCTATCTTATCCAGTGTTGCCTCGGGCATCACCTCCAACTTGATGGTGAGGGCAGTAATTACCCCAGCAGCAATAATAAACAGCATCAACAGGTTCGCTGCCACGTGGTTTTCGGCGAACCATGAAATAATAGCCTTCATCCCGCCTCCCCTTTGGGAACCATCTCCACCCTGACCTTCATACCATTAGTCACCACCCTATGGTGTGAGACCACAAGTAAATCTCCATCATTCAGTCCCTCAGTCACAAGAGCAACATCCCTTTCAAGACGGACGACCTTCACCCTTCTGAATACCAGCTTCCTTCCTTCCACGACCCATACCTGATTAAGGTTCCTGAACGCCCAGGAGGGTATCTCGGCAACATGCTGGATCGTTTTGCCTTTGATGGACACATCTACAAAAAGCCCAATGGCCAAGGGAGGCCTCGTCTCATATGGCCTGTCCACCCTAACGATTACATTAATCATTCTGGTTCGCTCGTCTATTTTCCCCGAGGAGCGCGATACTCTACCATGCCATGTCATGGTCTTCCCGCCAAAGCTAGCAGAGATAGTGGCTCTTGACCCGGGACCATTTCCTGATGACAGGCCTGGGACATCGAACCACTGAATCGATTCCCTTTCCAATGGAACTGAGATCTCCACCGATTCAGTTGAATAAACCTTGGCAAGTACTTGGCCTGGTTTCACATATTGTCCAATTCCAACTTTTTCGCTGGTTACCCTTCCGCCAAAGGGGGCCACGAGCTCTGTCCTTTTGAGATCAAGATACGTCTTTTTCAGGTTCGCCTTGGCTGCCTCGAGTTGTGCCTCTGCAGCAGCTATTTGTGGTTCCTTTACGAGCAAAGGAGGTGGATGTTTAGCCAGTGCCGGATCTTCACGATGGTTCATTTCCCATTCTGAACGTGCTTCCTCTGACTCCTCTCTCAACAAATCAAGGCTGCTCTGTGCCTCCCTTACCTTTGATTTAGCCAACGTCACGGCTAACTCATAGTCAACTGGATCGATCTTCACAAGGAGCTCACCCTTTCTAAACTCTCCTCCATCCACCAATGCTGGAGAGAGATAAACCACTCGGCCCCCAACCTCCGGGACCAAGCTGATCTCCCTTATGGGGCGCACTGTTCCTTGCCCTTTTATGATCATCTGGTGTGGGCCAACTCTCACCTTAATGGCGCGTACGACCGGCAGGGGCAACTTTGGCCTTTTACGCTTAACCCGGGGCTTACTCGCGGTGAGCTTCAGGAATCCACCTAGACCGATGGCAACGATACAAATTACCAGTACCACATGAACTATTTTCTTCATCGAATTTCCTCTGTTACGCTAATTCCAGCCCCCACCCAATGCGCGTATGAGGGCTACTCGATTGGTAAGGATAGCCAGATCAACGAGAGCCAAGCTGTCTTCTGCACCAAACCTGGTACGTTGCGAATCAAGGAGATTAAGATAATCTGTAAGTCCTCTCTTATACCGCTTTTGAGTAAGTTCTTCAGCATCCCTTGCTTCTCTCAGGAACTCCAGCACCATTTTCCTCCGCTCTAGTTGTTCTTTCCGGGTAACCAGTGCGTTTTCAACCTCAAGGAATGCGTTTAGCACAGTTTTGGCGTATTCAGCGACACCTTGGTTATAACGAGCCACTGTCTCCTCCTCCACAGCCTTGAGCTTCCCTGCATTGAATAAGGGCTGTACAAGCCCGGCTGCAATACTCCACAATTTGCTCCCAGGCCCTATCAGGACTTCCAAATCGCCGCTGGTATATCCATATGTGCCTGTCAAGGTTATGCGGGGAAACCGATTCGCACGCGCAACACCGATCTTCGCGCTCAAGGCGCGTAGCCTGTGCTCAGCGGCCCGCACATCTGGTCTTCTCAGCAGAAGCTTGGAGGGTAGACCTTCTGGGACTTCCCCGAGAAGATCCAAATACTCAGGTCCGATTTTTCCCACAAGTCTCCTCCTTGGGTATTGTCCCAGAAGAAATGATAGTTCCTGACCGGTTCTGGCCATTTCCTCCCTCAGTGACGGCACCGCGGCTCTTGCCTGCGCAAGTGCGCTTTTCGCCCTCTTCAGTTCCATGAGAGAGGCAAGGCCCCTTTTGTAACGGCGCTCCACCGTGGTCAGGGTTTTGTCTTGATTTGCTATCCGCTTTTGGGCAATGGATATTCTGCGCTTAATAATGGCCATTTTTACGCAGCGGCTAACCACCTCAGCCTCTACAGTTAGTTCCAAGGTACGCCTGTTCTCCTCTGCCTCCAGCACCTGGGCCAGAGCTGCCTCAGTGCTTCTAGCCAGTCTGCCCCACAGATCTAACTCATAGGACGCCGCACCAGACAACACAAAGCTGTCGGTTTTAGTAGAAAAGGAGCCGCCAGGAAAAATTCCAGTAATGGGCTTTTCCTGCCGCTGTGCCTCCATATTGAGATTTGCCTTAGGTAAACGATCCGCCCCTACTTGCTTCAACTGAAGCCTGGCCTGGATAACCCTCTGGGCTGCGATTTTAATATCCAAATTCCTATTTCTAAGCTCACTGATAATTTTCTCTAGGCCAAGTGCTGGGAACAATTCCTCCCACCTCAACCCGAAATGCAATTTGCCAAATCCTGACGCTCCCGTAGTGTTTTCAAACGATGCCGGGATCTTAACACCAATGTCAGGGCGTTGGTAATCAGGCCCAAGCCTAGTACATCCCAATATCCCCGAAATAAAAAAAGCAATAAAACATGTACAAAGAATAGAAACGGACCTTTCCAGCATTACTTCACCCCGTAATTTATCCCCAGTGCCTTTAGTGAAAAACTGATTATATGCTCGCAAAGTATGGCCCGGAAAGCCGGAGTATATTTCTTTCCAGTAAACATGGATACAGGTGTCCTGGCAAAGCTGAAGTAGAGTATTTGCGAAAAGATACTGAGCACGCTTAGCATGAGGTCGTCTTCATTCAGCCTGGTGGGCAGTGATTTCCGCAACAAGCCCAGAACCTCTCTCATAAAAGGACGCATCACTTTTTTTGCTATGAGGTCAAAGGCCTCAGAAGGCTGAGCCATTTCCCTAGCCATGAGTTGATTGTGTCTTATCCTTTCTTCCTCATCAAGGGGCCCTTCTAAGAATGCCATGGCAAGCGCCCTTACTATATCAGCCGTATCGTTTGCGCCTCTGCGCTCTAAGTACTGTCGGAAAGTCTGCTGAACATTTTTCGCCCTGGGAATCCAACGGGACTCGAAAACCTGTAAGTAGAGCTTCCTCTTTTGTCCAAAGTGATAGTTCACCGCTGCAACGTTACAGCCGGCGGCCCGGACTATTTCCCTCACCGTTACCGCCTTGTACCCTTTCTCAGCGAAAAGGCTCTCTGCTGCATCCAGTATCCGATCTTTGGTATGTCCATTTGAAACTGAATCTACCATAGTATACCTCCGAAATGGTCAAACGCTTGTATCAAACAGTTGTTTTATTGTCAATGGTGATCTACTAAAAGCTGCTGTTTTTGTCACATGTCAGTGCGCTAACATTTGAGAAGCAAAAACTTCTTTATGTTTGGGCGCCAATGATCTACACTGGTCAAAAAATCCTGGAGGCTTATACAATGAAGTATTACAAATCCTACACGCTGTTTACATTTGTTTGTTTTTTCATCGCAATCCTTTGGGGCACCGTTAGCCACGCAGCCCAGGACAAGATAATCCGAGACTATGTGGCCATGGTTAATGGCAAAAAGATAAGCAAGGAAAAGTATGAAAGAGAACTTGTCAGCCTAAAAAATAGGTATGAAGCTTCAGGAAGGCACTTGACCGCCCTTCAAGAAATCGAGCTTCAGAAGAACCTCCTGGAGAGTCTTATAAATCGAGAATTGTTATACCAAGAAAGTCAGAAGCGAGGAATTAAGGTTGATGAGGCTCAAATCCAGAAACAATTCGAAGCAGTGAAAAAACACTATCCAGATGAGGCTACCTTCAAGAAGGCACTGGAGATGGCACACTATACTGAATCTGGTGTCCGATCACAGTTGAAACGAGCAATTGCCATTGACAGATTCATAGAGCAGGAACTCAAATCAAAGATGCAGATATCTGATAAGGAGGTTCGGGATTTTTACGATAGCCATTCAGACCTGTTCCGCCGACCCTCTCAAGTAAGAGCTAGCCATATCTTAGTAAAATTGAGCGCCAACCCCACCAAAGAAGAAAAAGATAGGGCCATGAAAAAGGTAAAAGAAATACAGGAAAAGATAAGAAATGGCGCAGACTTTGCTGAGCTCGCAAAAAAATACTCTGACGGACCGAGTGCAAAGAGAGGAGGAGACTTAGGCTATTTCTCCAGAGGACAGATGGTCAAGCCTTTTGAGGATGCAGCCTTTGCACTGGACAAGGGTCAGGTGAGCGATGTGGTCCAGACCATATTCGGCTACCACCTCATAAAGGTAACTGATAAAAGACCTGAGACCTCCATGCCCTTTGAGGAGGTAAAAGATCGACTCAAAAACTATTTAGTTGATCAAAAATTAAAAAAGATGGTGCAGGATTATGCTGAAAATCTAAAGAAAAAGGCTAAAGTTGAGCGCTTTCTGCCTAATCTGCCTTAGGTTTTCAGGCGCAGGGCCAACTTTCCTAGACTATATACACCGGCTCGCGCAGAATCAATTCTATTGCCAAAAGTGCGGTTTCAGCAAGCTCTGGGTGGGTTTCTTTGAGGCTTGCAACCTGCCTTAAATGATCTGCTGTTCTCATGATCAGGGACGCCAAGTCCCCCTCGTCCACAGATACAAAGGATAATAGTTGCTCCCACGACACACCTTTTGCCCAGAGGTAGAGTGCCGCAGCAGGCCAAAAAACCAATGGAGGGCTATCAAAACCCCTCCTTGCCTTGAGAGACCTCATAGCCGATATGGAATTCATTACCCTGCCAAATACCTCCTGTACGCCTCTGAGATCCAGGCCTTGGTGGACTGTCATTTCTATATCCTGAACCCTATCCCAAACAAAAGGTGCTATAGCCGCAGCAAGAAGCTCCGGAAAAAGGCCATGGAACGAACCCTTTCTGATGGCCTCAGCTATCAATAGAGGTTGATCTAGCCTTAGCTTGGAGGCCCATACACCATCATTGGTCAATGAATCGGTTTCGTCCACAAAACCCGTTTCTTTCAAAAACCTCAAGTGCCTCTTAAAACTCAGCCACAATCCTCCTTCTATCCTATCTAGTTCCATTGCCAAGGCCCTGAACTCTTTCAACAGTCGCCTCAGGGGACCTTTGCGCGCCTGGTGGCACGTCTGGTAGTGCCCACAGCCCTCGCATGGAAGTTGTGCAAGTTTCTTACTGATCTCTTCCTTTAATTCTGATTCCGATGTCTCTGCTGCAGAGGCCTCGTCCAGGTGTAGTTCCAAAGTTTTCAAAGAATCCTGAGCGATTCTGTCGAAGATATTTCTGAGGTTCTCACCGGATATTTCTGGAGATATCTCAACTCGCTGGTCAAATATGTCTTGAACCTGATTGATGTCAACCCTGCGTAATCTAAGACTTTTTTTTCTGACTGCCTTGCCTTTGCCAAGATTATAGGCAAGGCATATGAACCTCCCATTTTCAACTTTGGTATCAAACAAGACATATAAGCTCCCATTTTTGTGCATAAACAGTCGCCCAGGCGTTAACAAAGGCCTGAGGAATTGGGTGCGCTTTTCGTATTGTAAGCTTTTGTCTAATCTCTTTGCCTCGCGAATAAGATCTGATCTCCTCTGTATGTTCTCAAGGATCTCATATGGATCTGCAGTGTCACAGCGACCTTGAGGTAATATGTTCTTTAGCTCTTCTATTAGGAATTCCCATTGTTCTTTAAGATACGAGCCGTAACGTCTCTGTTGATATGTGGCAAAAGAAAGCTCAAGGAGCGACTTTATCTCTTGTGGTTTGTGGGAGAGCAGCAGATTCAATACCATAGAAAAGTTAATATGAATTTGGCTGTTTATGGGCTCAGGCGGAGAATCCTTGAGTTCATATATGAGTTGGGGATCCTGGTGCAGCCCAGGAACCACTAGTGCAAACCCTATTTGATCTTTCCCTCTCCTGCCGGCCCTTCCTATCATTTGGTGCAGGTCCGTTGCGCTAAGCTCAATGAACTCCCTCCCGTTATACCTGTCGCTCTGTACCAAAACCACGGTTCTGGCAGGAAAATTCACTCCAGCAGCTACCGTCGAGGTGGAAAAAATGGCCTCTAGATACCCTTTGTTCATCATTTTCTCAATGAGAACCTTCCAGTAGGGCAATTGTCCTCCATGGTGGGAGGCCACCAGAGATCTTAGCAGGTACTTCATTTGTCTGTGCCTTTCCAGATGAGGGTAATTCTTCACAAACGCCTGAACATCATTCCAGAGTTCTTCTTTTGTTTCTTCTTTGCCAGGCACAGGAGGACAACTCAACAACGCTTTGTCACACTCCATTCTGGATTTGAGAAAAAAGATAGCGGGCAGCAGATCGAAGCGCCTTAGTATGCCTACTATTGCTCCGAAATCCACTTTCCGTGAACCCCTTCCCCATCTAGCTTTTCCAGAAGAGAGGAATTTTCTGACCTTCGGGCTCAGGCCTTTCCTTCCCCCAAGCGGGGCTATCAGCCCATCAGGAAAAAGAAAAAGCATTTCAAGGGGCACTGGTCTCTCTGAGGCGCGCACTACCCTTGCCTCGCACCCTCGGATTTCCTCAAGCCATGCAGCTATTTCCTCGGCATTGGATATAGTGGCCGAAAGAAGCAATAGCCTCACCCTTGAGGGTAAGTAGATCAGCACTTCCTCCCACACTACGCCCCTGTCCGGATCACTCAGATAATGGGCCTCATCCATTACCACCATATCCGTTGCAATGCTTACACCCTCGTGCATTGCATCGTAGAGCTGATTGCGCAATATTTCTGTGGTGCCAACAATCACGGGTGCCTCAGGATTCTCTTTTCGGTCACCGGTAATTATCCCACAGTAAGGGTGTCCAAACTCATGGCAAAATTCCTGGTATATGGAGTTAGAAAGTGCCTTCAGAGGAGAGGCATACCACACTCGCTTGCCTTGAGAAAGCATTTCATGAATGGCCTGAATGGCGATCCAGGTCTTGCCTGACCCTGTCGGGGCGCTCACAAGGACATCATAGGATTGGCACAGCTCAACGGCTTCTATTTGAAAGGGATCGGGCTTAAAGGGCCGCTGCTCTGGCACTCCAATCTTTGCAAGAAGTGGCTTTAGAGCGGAATCGACACGGGGATTTTCGTATAAGCCTTTCTTAGTCCTGTAGTATCTTTTTTTTGTAATTGCCAAGCCCTTACGCCACCAACTCCGCTGCGATCAGGTTCATATCTGCCAAGGCTCCTTCGTATGCCGCGGCCATATTCAATTGGGAAAGTACAGAGCCCACCTGCCGTAATTGCTCGCCGCAGCCAAAGGCTATCTTCATTCCGTTGGTGTAGACCTTTTCTGCCGCCTCACGGGCGAAAAGCCTTGCAGCCGCTTTAACAAATTCGACACTTCTCTGCTGCCCTCCTGTATAAATGGATGCCTTTTGACACAGTGCATTTGCAACCTCACACCATGCTATCATGTCAGCAAGTAAAAACATGATATACTGCTGCTTAGTCATTTTGGCCTTTCGGACAGCAAATATAACATCATTGAGGGAAGCGATAGCTCGAGACAACAAAGGCCCACCGCTGTCCTCGGGCAGTCCAGCGGCCTTTTCCGCCATTTCTAAGTAGAATCTTCCTTTTGATCTGACTGTCTCTCTTATGCGAAACACGGAGATGATATTCCTTTGGATTTCGCTGGTTCCTTCATAGATGGTAAGAATCTTCACGTCACGTTTGATCTTTTCTACTTCGTACTCTCTCATGTACCCATAGCCGCCAAAGGCCTGTATTCCGTCATTAGCTGTGGCATCTGCGGCTTCTGTGGAAAAGTATTTGGCTATGGATCCTTCCACCTCCCGGCTTTCCTCACCGCTATCTAAACACTCTGCAACAAATTCCACATACGCTCGGGATGCCTCCAACTGCACTGCATGAGGCACCAACAGTTTATGGGTATAGCCCTGCTTCTCCGCTAGGGTTGTGCCAAACTGCACTCTCTCCTTAGAATACTTGATCGCCCTCTCCAATGATGCCATTCCTCCTCCCAGGCCCAATGTTGCTACCATCAGGCGTGTATACCCGAAAACCTTGTTGGCCTGCTTGAGCCCTTGGCCTTCTACCTGCCCCACCAGATTTTCCGCTGGCACAAAGAGGTCCTCTAATGAAAGCGCACATGTATCAGAGGCGCGTATGCCATGCTTGTCTTCATGCTTTCCTGGCACAAGCCCATCCCAACTTCTTTCAACGATAAAAAAGGAAGGCCCTTCAGGGGTGTTGGCCAGGATCGTATACAGGTCGGCTACGCCTCCATTTGTAATGAATTGCTTCTGCCCGTTAAGCTTGTAACCCTTTAAGTTGCCACCTTCAACCACTCGATCAGCCCGGCTTTTAAGTGCCTGCACATTGGAACCCGCATTGGGCTCTGTCACTCCATAAGCCACAATTAGGCCTTCCTCTGCAATTCTGCCAATATACTTCTCTTTCTGCTCTTCTGTCCCTCCTACCCTTATGGGATCCATCCCCAGGCAAATACCCAAAAAAGAGGTGGCAATACCCAGGTCTGCTTTGGCCATCCTTTCCGATACAATGGCGATCTCTTTGGCTCCTGCCCCCAGCCCTCCGTACTCCGAGGGAATAAAGATTAAATGAAGGGCCATCTCTGGGCCCAGCATAAAACGGATGAGTTCCTCTGGAAACTCCCCGGTGCGGTCCATTTCGAGTTTGGTCTCAAGCGTGAGCCTGTCGCGCTCAAGTTTGTCAATTGTATCCAAGATCATGTTCAAGGTTTCAGCATCCATTTTCTCCTGTGCTGCCATTAAAAATCCTCCTTAGTTAGAATAGAGACACCTAGCAACTAGGCGTTCCTCACACCACATCTGTTTCACAAGGAAGCCTCTCTCCCTTCGGGTTGGCTCCACCCCCTGGGACAACCGACTGCTCTAACGATCTGTTATGTTAGTATTTTTTGATAACATAGTATTGCATATGGGTCTAGAAGAATTTCACCCCAGTCGCTTCTGGTGCCACCCACATAATAATACATAATAATATTTCTCGCTTGACTTATGCCATTTTATTTGCCTTTCTTGGCAACATGTTGCGAACATAACCCCTTAGGAGTGCGAAAATCATGTTAAACCAAGGATTAATACAAGCTTATATTACCCCTTCAGGAGAATTCAACTTTGCCCCCTTGGGGCTGAGCTTAAGAGCAGCGGGGAGAGGCCTCAAAAGCCTTATTGTGCGGTTCTTAACTCATGAACTGGATGAAGGCTATGGAATTGCCTCCAAGCACCTCTCACCGTTTTTTCACTCGGAACTTATTGATTTACCCAGATATGTTCCAAAACAACAGGACGATCCCTTTACCATCGAGCAACAAATCTTTGAACTGAAACAGACAATCAGCGCAGGCAACTACGATCTGGTTCACTTTCTGGGATTAGATAGGACGCTTGAATCTGGTGTTCTTAACATAGAGGATCTGAATGAGGCCTGTGAAACAAAGCCCAAACATGTAGAGTTCGTGTTTGCTGGCACTAATCTTCCAAGGTCTCTTCTTGACAGGGCTGACCTAGTGACAAATATGGTTGTTAAGACTTCGACTGCTCCAAAACCTCCCACTACGCCAGTTTCCAACCTTGTAGAAGTGGTGACTGGCGATGGAAAAGGCAAAACAACTTACTGTCTAGGAAAAGCCCTGTTGGCTTCCTCCTTGGGCATTCCCTGTCTCTTTCTGCAATTTGTCAAATCTCCCATGCGGTATGGCGAAACCATTGCGATTGATAGGCTTCCAAACTACACCATCAAGACAATGGGAAAGGGATTCCTTTTCCCAAAAAACGGGAAGGTAGATGAAAAACATCGAAAGGCTGCTAGAGAAGCCTGGGAAGAATTTGGCCGGATATTGAGCTCCGCGCAGTACAAGCTAATTGTGCTTGACGAGATCAATATAGCAATACATTATGATTTGCTTGAGGCAAAGGTGGTTGCCAAAGCGATCCGGGAAAGGCCTTCTGGTATAGACCTTATCTTGAGCGGTAGAAATGCACACCCAGAGATTATTGAGTCTGCAGACAAAGTTATCGAAATGCAGGAAGTGAGACACCCTTTCCAAAAAGGAATAAAGGCAAGAAAAGGGATTGAGTACTAAACCTTACTTGCCTTTAAGATCCTTTTGAGATTTCCTTGCGGCTACCAGCGCCTATTACGATACTGTGGTCTGGATCTGCGTTCCTTGGCCGCATCTACCTTTAGGATCCGGCCATCTAGCTCGGTCCCATTTAGCCCAGCAATAGCCTTGTCCGCCTCCAGGGGCTCCATTTCCACGAACCCAAATCCCTTAGACCTGCCAGTAACATAATCGGTCACTAATTTAACGGAGTGAACCTGGCCATACTTGGAAAAGAGTTCATGTATCTGGGACTCAGAGGTTCGAAACGCAAGGTTTCCCACATAAATCTTTTTTATCATTCCATTGTCCTCTATAGCTACCCCTGAAGCAATGACAAGATTGACACCATTGCTTTCCGTAGCCTGTTTACTGCACTATTTCCATAAGCTCTACGTCGAATATTAGGGTCTGGCCTGCTAATGGATGGTTTGCATCCAGTGTAACGGCATCATCATTCATTTCCGTAACAACCAGATCGATTATGGCCCCATTTGGCTGTCTCACCTGGAGCTGCTGTCCCACAGTTGGGTTTATGTGTTCGGGAAATTCACTCCTGTTGACAAATAGAACAAGATCCTCACGCCTTGGACCGTAAGCTTCCTCGGGGGGAATAGAGAGGGTCTTGGTTGATCCAACAGCCATCCCTACTATGCCCTTTTCAAAACCCTCAATCACCTCGCCCCCGCCTATGGTAAATTCCAGGGGGGCCCTGTCTCTAGAACTATCGAATATGGTTCCATCTTCCAGTTTACCGGTATAATGCACCCTTACCGTATCACCGTTTTTTGCTTCAATCATGCTTTCCTCCTTTGGTTAGATATGGTTCTATGGTTAACCCACCTGGTGCGTAGCAAAGGCCCAACAGCATCAGTGTGGGATTCACCCTTGATGAGATGTCTTAACAACGGAGAGGAATTCAGCAGAAATTAATTTGGGGGCTCTCAAAAAAGGAACTAAACTCCACCAAAAAGGAAAAAACAGGTCTAATGACCTCTCGAGGCTGTTAAGATGGGATTTAAAAGAACTTTATCTCAATTGCTGAGAGGCTATCATTTTACGGTATAGAAATTTAATAATCAATGATTTTTGAAAAAAACTTCCCTGATCCCTATTTCTTGATCAAATTCCTCCTGTATTGAAAATACGCGTCCCTGACAGCTACATAGGGATCAAGAGCTGCTTTTTTTAGAGACTCATAATCCCCAAGTGTAAGCGAGGTCTTATTCACCTTGTCATACCCCTTGACGGCAATGTTGTATTTGGTACGTGTGACAGCATAGTTAATGGGGTCCAAAAAGGCATCACCAATCATACCCACTGTGTCTCTTAGGCTAGATGGGCCGAATATGGGCCAATTGATATAGATACCGGGACCCAGACCATATACCCCCAGACTCTGGCCTAGGTCCTCTTGCTGAATTTTCAAGTGTCCTTCTTGTTTTGCCACATCTTGGAAACCAAGGAATCCCACCGTTGAATTTATAATGAGTCTCAATACCTCAGTGCCTGCACCCTTGAATTTCCCCTGAAGCACACAGTTGACCACTCGCACAGGGGTTAGAAGGTTTGAGAAAAAGTTTCTTACACCAACCCGTGCTGGCTCAGGAACGACCTTACTGTAACCCTTGGCAATCGGCTTAAGAAGCCAGAAGTAAAGCTTATCATTGAATGCGAAAAAGATACGGTTAATGGGCTCCAAAGGATCGGCATAGGTCACCATTTCCTCTTCTTCAAACTCTGGAGGGGTTATGGACTCGTCTCCCCATTCCGAATCAGATTCGCCACTTGTCCCCCCAGCCATCTCTACCCTTGCAGCCAGTACTAGGGCCTCCGAATGATCTGCCACCTCGGCCAAATCCAAAGTCTCCGGTAGCAACGCAAAATTGCCGCTCTCTTGGGCAGCCATCGATGACAGAGGAATAACTAGAGCCATTATTACAAAAAGGACTATAAGACATATTGTTTTCCCGTTCCTCAACCTGAGTCCTACCACTTCCACCATCACAACCCCCAAATCATATTCTACAGGCTAATCCTATGACTCCCCTACCTTTGCTTTTAGTTTCTCTATCAGCCTCTTGAAAGAGGAGCGTACCAGGATATTATTAAATTGGGTTCTGTAATTGTTTACAAGGCTTACTCCTTCAATACAAACGTCGTATACCATCCATTTCCCCGCCTTCTTTTTCATCCTGTACAGCACAGGAATTTCTCTGTCCTGTTTGGTCAATATCTTAACTTTGACCAGAGCGTAATTACCTTCCACCCTGTCTCCAATATAAATTACTTTCTCTCCAGAATATCCTTCCACCTTATCTAGATAGGTCCTCTCCAATAGTTTCCCAAACAGATAAATAAACTCCTTTTTCTCTGATTCAGATCTCCTTCTCCAGTGTCTTCCAAGAGTCCTTTTGGCCATCTCCTCCCAATCAAAAACCTCATCCACAGCCTTGCGGATGAGTCGCCGCCTCTCAGGTTCTTTGTCTAGCGCCTTCAGTGCAGGACTTTTTACGATTTCTATGATCTTATCTGTCGTCTTCTTGATTTGATCTGTGGGCTCACCAGCATAAACTAGATAAGTCCCCACTAGGGCTGAGGTAACAAGGATAATGCCTGCAACAATCCCATATTTTTTCATAGGATAACCTCCCACGTTGGCTAGAAAGAGCTCAACCTACTGTTGACCCCGATCTCATGCAACCAAATCATAGCTTCCCAAAAACGAAACTTGATATTAGCTGCTCAAGATCAACTGCTGGTTGAGTGTCTCTAATGCGCTCACCAGGTCTCAAGACAATATCAGAAGCCCCCGGTGTTATTTCTACATACTTTTCTCCAATCAATCCCTTTGTCTTAATTGATGCTATGGCGTCTTCTTGGATTTTAATGTCTTTTGGCAAGACCATGACTACCTTAGCCTGGTAGTCCTCAAGGCTGATGCTTTTCACCCTCCCCACTTCTACTCCCGATATAACCACTGAGGCCCCACTTTTCAATCCACCACTGTTAGAAAACATCGCCTGGATTTCATACCCGCCCCCGCCTATTACTTCCATTTTCCCCAGCTTTATGGAAAGGTACCCCAGGCATAGAATGCCCGCCAATACAAAGAGTCCTACAGAAAATTCTATGTCAAATCGCCTCATAGTTTTCCCTCGCCAAAATCCATTCCTAGTGTTAACAGCTGGCTTTCAAAAATTGGCAATCTCCCGATAGAAGCTGGGCAAGGCCTAACAAGGTTTTGGCTCTCCGCCCTCTTGCCGTAAGGCCTTCATTTTCCCAGGAAGGCCTTCACCACAGGATCATCGGAGCGCATCATTTCATCAGGTGGCCCATTCACCCTCAACTTGCCTTGATAAATCATCAATACCCTGTCCACAAAGGGAAATATCCTTGGTATTTCGTGGGTCACTATAACGCCGGTAAAGGATATCCTTTGATGACAAGAGTCAATTAATTCCAAAATGGATTGACCAATCACGGGATCAAGGCCAGTGGTAGGCTCATCGAACAACATTATCTCCGGGTCAAGGACAAGCGAACGCGCCAGCGCTGCACGCTTTACCATTCCTCCGCTTATTTGGGATGGGTATTTTTCCTCAGCACCTTTCAGGCCAACCAGTTCAAGCTCCCTCATGACCCTGGAGCGAATTTCTCTTTCCTTCATTTTGGTCTTTTCGCGCAAAGGGAAAGCAACATTTTCATACACGGTCATGGAGTCGAAGAGCGCGCCACCCTGAAAAAGAAAACCCAGTCTATCCCTGAGCCGGCGTAGCTCCGAACCTCTAACCTTTCTGAGATCTACCCCATCTATAATGACCCGGCCACTGTCGGGTTGCATGAGTCCTGCCAAGTGCTTGAGCAAGACACTTTTTCCGCCACCGCTTCCTCCTATTAGGGCTACCACCTCACCTTTGGCAATTTCAAAAGAAATGCCATCAAGCACCACATGGCCATCAAAAGATTTGCGCAATTGTTCTACCTTGATCATGTTCTCCTGTATCAAAACAGTGCCGAGGTCATAAAATAGTCCCAAACAAGTATCAGGACTGAAGTAAGAACTACCGCTTGAGTGGTAGCTTTGCTCACTCCTTCGGCTCCAAATCCGGTTAGAATTCCTGTATAATATCCCTTAAACGTGGCCACCCAGGCAATCAATACTCCAAAACTTAGAGACTTATAAAGCCCCTCAAGTACGTCTGCCATTTCCACATAGTGGCTCATTTCCCCAAAATAAACACCGGAGCTGACCCCAAGGAGTTTCACTCCTATTAAATAGCCACCGAAGATCCCCAACACGTCAAAAATTGCAGTCAGTAACGGCATGGAAATGAGTGCTGCGAGCATATTGGGCACAATGAGATATCGGTAGGGATTTAGGCCCATCAAATCCAATGCATCAATCTGCTCGCTTATTCTCATAATACCGATCTCGGCTGCTACTGCAGAGCCGGCCCTGCCCGTGACCATCAATGCCGAAAGAACCGGGCCAAGCTCTTTGATAAGTGCTAACCCTACCATGGGGCCAAGAAAGGCATCAGAGCCAAATCTGCTGAGGCTATAGTAGCCTTGAAACCCCAAGACCATTCCTGCAAAAAGCCCAGTGAGCAAAATAACAACCGTGGATTGAAGACCAATGAAATGGATTTGCTTTACAACGCGGCTGAATTTTATTGGAGGAATGACTGTGTAGAGGAATGTCTTTGCCAAAAAAAGGCCCATCAATCCCATTCGACGGACCGATTCCAACGTGGCAGCCCCTATCCTTCTTATCCATTCAACAATCATGCTGTCCGCCCTGGTAATACAATCAACAAAATATTAAATCGGCCAAATCTTTGCATTTGATGAAAGCTAATTTATTTTGCAGGCCCTCCAATATTGTACCTTAACCTCCCATAACAGTATCACTACCCAATCTCTTTAAGCTTCAGGTTATAGGGACAAGAATCCAGCAACATGTCCATATTTTTTATAGAAGCATTCCCAACACAGGCACGAGGGATAACAGGGAGTAAAAGGTTTGTGCAGATGCCCGCAACTGGCATTTATCTTCAAATATTCCCCGAAATGAGAGTAATATTGTTCTAATCTGTCGTATGAAGAAGGCCTTAAGTTTTGGGAGATCGGTCTCCTGGATACGCCAAATGTCAAACTTTAGGAAGTTGATGATACTATGGCCTTTCACAACCAAACTCCCGGAACCACCACGTGATAAGCCAACTATTAGGGCATGGTATACACACCAACTGATGGTCTGGTCAAGCAAAACAACAACTTCCAAATATGCAAACTGCCGACCAGGTTCACACTCGGTCGGCAGTCTCCGTTTCTGGTTTAGGCACCTTTTTCAAGGCTGCTCTTAGACTTGCAAAGGATATTTCTTCTGAATTATGTCGTAGTAGGCCTTCTCTGACACGGTTCCCCA
>CAZDVV010000001.1:41449-53920 GCA_964508875.1 uncultured Desulfobacteraceae bacterium
TTTACATGATGTTTGGTAATGACTTCCTGGAGAGCTGCACCATTCTGAGAATCAAACTGGGCCAAAGTCCATGCCTCGCTTTCCATACATACCGCATCAATTATCTGCTGAATGTCCTTTGGCAGGGACTCATATGCCTTTTTATTGAAAATGTATTCCAAGTAGGTCCCCGGTTCATGTCACCCAGGATAATAGTAGTATTTAGCGGCCTAGTAGAATCCCACCAATCTTTGTTTCATCAAAAAAATCTAGTAGTTGAGCCTGGCACCATCTGGATCTCTTTTGCTCCTTATTACTTTTAGACCCTACCAATATTCCTTACTTCTCCCTACGTTTTTGCTTCCCGATTTAAGAGATCCTTCCATCGCCTTTCGGCGTGAGCTTGCACCTGGCTTACCATATCCTCGCTCATTTGGCTAAATCTTCCTTGACTCATCAAATAATCTCTAACCCGAAGAGTCTTTTCAGGCTTTACGGTAATGCTCAAACGCCCTGCTTCTACTTCATACAAGGGGAATATCCTGCTCTGGGTAGCCATGCGGGCTACCTTTATGGATTTGGACGAGTCTATTCTCCATCCAGGGGGACAAGGAGAAAGAATATGAATAAATCGTGTGCCTTTAATTTCTTTGGCCTTTTTGAACTTATTCACAAAGTCATCTGGGTATGCTACAGAGGCGGTTGCAACGTATGGAATACCATGTGCAAGGAGTATGCTTACTATGTCTTTCTTTGGCTCTTGTTTCAGCGACCCAGTGGGGGTTGTTGTTGTCCACGCACCAACGGGAGTGGCGCTGGACCGTTGAATGCCTGTATTCATATAAGCCTCATTATCGTAACAAGCGTAAAGGATGTCCTCATTCCTTTCAGCAGCTCCTGATAATGATTGGAGTCCAATATCGAACGTGCCTCCATCACCTGCCCATGCCATCACTGTCACATTACTCTCCCCCCTAATGTCCAATCCAGCCCTAACCCCTGAAGCGGCAACTGCTGCTGTCTCAAACGGCACATGTATCACAGGGACCCTCAAGGTTGAATGGGGATAAACACCTATTATGATGCTCCAGCAACAGGCCGGTATTACCACCACTGTTCTCTCGCCAAGTGCCTTTAGGGCCAGTTTCATTGCCAGTGCCGTACCGCATCCTTGACAAGACAAAAGCCCAGGCATCATTAAGTCAGGCCCCTGCCTCATTTCTTTTTTCAAATCTATCAGCTTCTGCATGCCCGACTCCTCGCAAAAAAGAGGGTAAGTTATGGAGCTATTCCTTCAGCCCCCAAAAGATGGGCACATCCACATCCGCCTCTTCCCCTACAACCTGTTGAACGATTCCCAATACATCCGCAGGCGTCACGTCCCGCCCCCCAAGCCCGGCTATAGCCGAGTACACTTTTGGCCTGCTCTCAAGTGGAAATAGGGCTGAGCGAATCTCACTTGCAAATGCGCCTCCTAGCCCACTGACAAGATTCCTATCAATTACCACAACCTTGCTCACATCTCCTAGGAGCTCTCTCCACAGTTCATGGGGAACAGGTCTGAAAAGCCTTAACTTCATCAAACCGAGGTTTATGCCCTTCTGGCGAGCCTCTTCAACAGCAATGCGGGCCACCGATGTGATGGTGCCCGCTGTCACCACTACTATATCCGCGTCGTCAATCATATATGGTTCAGCCGCCATGTAACGCCTACCAAAGGCATCGCCAAACTCATCGCATATCTCTCCATAGGCCTCTATGGCAGCCATCATATCTCTATATATGCGGTACCGCTCTTCATAATAGACCTCAGGTCCTATCATGCCTCCAAACATTCTGGGATCGGAGAAGTCTATCTTGTATGGAGGCTCATAGGGGGGCAAAAATTCATCCACTTTCTCTTGCACCGGAATGTCCACGACTTCAGAAGTATGACTTAGGAAAAATGCATCATAGGAGACCATAACTGGTGTCAGGAGCCTCTCTGCAAGCTTGTAGGCCATGATTATGCTATCAAGAACTTCTTGATTCGACTCACAATATATCTGGATCCAGCCTGTATCCCTTTGTGAAATAGAGTCTGTTTGGTCCGCCCAGATATTCCACCCTGCGCCCACAGCTCTGTTCACATTGGCCAGTACAATGGGCAATCTTGCTCCGCATACCCAGTGAAGAACCTCATGCATAAGCAAAAGTCCTTGGCTGCTTGTGGCAGTGAACGACCTAACCCCTGCTGTGGCAGAACCAACTAGCGCAGCCAAGGCAGAATGCTCACTTTCCACTTTAATGAATTTGGCATCCAGGGCCCCGCTTGCGCACAATTCTGAAAGCTCTTCCACTATTGTGGTCTGAGGCGTAATAGGGTAAGCTGAAATTACTTTGACTCTGCTCAGCCTAACCCCATGGGAAACCGCATGATTGCCCTTAATAACCCTCCTCAATTAAACCTCCTTCACATCAACTTCTTCGTCAACCATACTAATGGCAAACCTTGGGCATTCTGTGAAACATATGCCGCAACCTTTGCAATAATCATAATCAATTACGTAACCGAAACTCCCAGTATCAGCGGGTAATATTGATACGTCTGGGCAAAATACAAGGCAATTGTCGCACTCAATGCACCGGCCACAATGAATGCAACGATTGCATTCGGATACAGCCTGAACCTTATCCATCGTACCTAGAATGGGTTCAAAATCCTTTGTTCTTTCGTGTGGTTTCCTTACAGGGACGCTGACCCTAGATGCCTTATCGAAATAGTCATAGACAATGTTTTCCTTCTTTACCACCTTACGAGGATCTTGTCTCACCGGATTCAGTGGACCCAGTCCCACATAGCGAGAGAAGCTGAGCCCCTGTCCCTCTCCAATGGAGATCTCACTCAGCACTTCATCAAAGTTTGCCCCTCTTCTATCACAATCAATGGCGACGGCTGCCCTTTTCCCCGATGCAACAGCGTGAACCACCGTGTGTGGGATATTGATCAAGTCTCCCCCAGCATATACCTTGGCGCCCCCTTCAAATGGCATTATCACAAATAGTTCCTCACTCACGTCCAGCGGCCCACCTTTATAATCCAAAAGTTCATTCAAAGGAGGAAATGATGGAGTTTCACCTATTGCCACTATCATAGTGTCTGTATGAACTGTAAATACGGAGCCCTTTTTCTTAACTGGCTTCCTTCTTCCAGACTCATCTATAGGGCCTAATTCCATCTCTGTGCAGAGAAGCTCTATAGTGTCTTTTCCCCTTAGTTCAATCTTCTCCGGGCTAGCTAGAAAACGGAATTTCACCCCTTCTTCCCTAGCCTCTCTTACTTCCTCGGGATGGGCCGGCATTTCTGCCTCTGAGCGCCGGTAAATAACAGTAACCTCATGGGCACCAAGCCTGAGGGCCGTTCTAGCAGCGTCAACTGCTGTGTTTCCTCCTCCCACTATGGTCACTCGTCTGCCCACATCAGGAGCAAATCCAAGGGCAACTTTCTTCAGAAATTCGAGTCCTGGCATTATCTGAGGACCTGCCTCTTCATCCTCGATACCGAGCACCCTACATTTGTGGGCTCCTGGACCCAAGAATACATAATCATGTTCCTGGCATAGCCTCTCAAAGGGTATCTCTTTTCCAATCCTGATGCCCTCTCTAAACTCTATACCCATCTTCTTCAAAAGCTCGAATTCAGCTTCAACGATCCGGTTGGGCAGTCTGTAGTGAGGAATGCCAGTTCTTAGGAGCCCCCCCAAGACATCGTAGGCCTCGTAGACGGTTACATGGAACCCCAACAGCCTTGCAAAATAGGCTGCGGACATCCCGCTAGGCCCTGAACCAACCACACCTAGGCTTTTATTATGGTAACTTGGAACCTCCGGTTGGATACCGGCCTCCAGTCCCTTATCACCCACATATCTTTCTAGCTCCCTGATGCTAATACTCTCATCCAGACCTGCTCTGTTGCATTGGTCCTCGCAAAACCGGAAGCAAACGCGGCCCAGAACTGCAGGAAACGGCTCCTCTCTTTTTAGGTGAAGATACGCCCGATCAACCTTGTCAGCCTGGAGCAACCTGATCCAGGCTTCTATATCATTGCCGCAGGGACATGCATTCTGGCACGGTGGGGTCTTGTCCTCATAAATGGGCTTGATAAATCTCCAACTGCCAGTGAGGTTATGCAACATCGTGCCCAAGGATACGTTCATCAAGGGGAATTCTCGCCAGCTTTTCAATTCGTATCTTTTCGCCTTAGCACTTCTTTTTTCACCTTTCATTGGTAAAGATCCTCTGGTGTTCATCAACATTCAAATAATTGCTACCGCGGTATTTTCACATGGACTTAGATAGGAGCCACTTCTTCGTATGCTGCCCTTGCTGCGCGCCGATTTGCTTCCCTTTTAACGGGCACATACTCCATAATAGCCTTTTCAACAGCATCTATTGAAACAAGCCCGGTAGCTTTGGCAAAGGCCCCCAAGATCGCTGTATTCACGATGGGATTTGTCACAGATCCTAGGCCATGTCGGATCGCAATCTGACCAGCATCTACAAGAAAAATCCGAAATGCATCTCTGATTCTGTTACGGTAATATTTCTTTGTCGCCCTTCCGTTGATCACAACAATACCGTTTTCCTTCAAACCCTCTGTCACATTAACCGTTTCAATAAGGGAGGAGTCAAGGACAACTATGTGGTCTGGCTCGTAGATTTGGTTCCGAAGATTAATGGGTTGTTCGTCCACTCTACAAAAGGCCATAACAGGTGCTCCACGGCGCTCCACACCAAAGGCGGGGAATGCCTGTACATATTTACCCTCCATAAAAAAGGCATGGGCTAATGTTTCAGATCCTATCACAGCCCCTTGTCCGCCCCGGCCATGGAAACGTATCTCTTGCATCTGCCTTTCCTTTCCAATGACAGTACAGCCCACCAAGCTATTCAGGTGAATAGATCACTGCAAGCGCCTTAGCCCTTTTTCCTCCAAGTCCCCGCAAGGCATGTGGGATTTCTGAGTCAAAGTAAAGGCTGTCGCCTGGTCGAAGAGCAATAACCTTATCTGCTCCTCTGAACTCCAATTCTCCTTCCATTACGAAGAGGAACTCCTCACCCTTATGCTTATAAAATATGGAGGCATTTTCATCGATAGGTTCAATCTCGACTATAAAAGGTTCCATTCTCTTGTCAGAAAGATGATATGCTAGGGATTCATATCTGTACCCTATTCTCCGCGCCTCCACTTGCTCCATTCGCCCCATTACCTCTTGACGTTCCTCAAAACGCACCACAGATATTCTGTTAGTCACAGGTGTATCGTCTTGGAAAAAATTTCCTATGTGCTTGCCGAGCGCCCGAGATATCTTAAGCAATGTCGCAATGGGAGGGATGGTAACGTTGTTTTCTATTTGAGACAACGTAGGCTTTGAGAGGCCAGTGAGCTCCGATAAATCTTGTAAGGTGAGTCCTCTCTTGAGCCGAATCTCCCTTATCTTCTTTCCCAGATTGAGTGCCCTGGCTTCGTCTGTCATGGCGGATTGCCCTGTGGAGTATTTTGGTAGCTACAATAGGTTAAATGTTTGGGGAAGTCAAACATTTTTTGTTATTATTGAACAAATTCTGTGTTTGTTTCACTTGTATGGATTTGGTACTGTGCCTCAACCCGTTGACATAGGAGAAAATTCCTTTTACCAAAACGTCGTATCGCAAAAAGGTCATTGATGAAAACACTGCACGATAAACCCACAAAACCAAGGCTTACGACCAAAGAGCGCAGGATACTCGTGGTGGCTTGCTTTGGTCATTTTTTTGAGCCATTTCAATATGCTCGTATTTCCCACCTTGCTTTTGCCGTTAGCAGCCCGACTTTCCATGCCTATGGCAACAACCTTAGGCCTCTCTTTCTGGGGCAATAGAAGCGACTTTCAAATGTTTGGGGACAATTTCCATCGGCTTAGTGATGACTATCCTTGTTCTACTGGCGTACACAAAGAACCGTGGCTAGATCCAGGATTTCTCCACACAAAAAAATGCCATCATTCTCCGCCTAAAGATGTCCAAATCCTGAGAATGATGGCAAGCAAACATTATAAACCGCCAAGGCGCACCAGCCTATCATCATGCAGCCTTTACCTGGATTTTCCTTGGCTTTGCCGCCTCTGCCTTAGGCAACACAACTTTCAAGACACCATTTTTCATGCTCGCCTCTATCTTGTCTTGATCGATCACATTAGAAAGGGTAAAGCTGCGATAGTAATCACCAGAGCGATACTCGGTATAAATAGGACTCAGTCCAGATGCCTCCTCGGACACCCTGCCTCTTATGGTCAGTTCATTATCCTCCAAGTGTATCTCTACCCCATCATTGCTTACACCGGGCATATCAGCAAGAAGTACCAGCGCGTCATTGTTCTCGTAAATATCCACCGCAGGCACAAACACAGGTCTGGTTTGTGTTGTTTCGGATTTGGTCTGTAGCTCCTGTTTGTCCTTGGCTTGCAACTGTTTGCTGTCCATGCCCATCACCTCCTTACCCTACCTTGATCTCAATCTTCTTGGGTTTTGCTTCCTCAGCCTTTGGTAACGTTAGTGTCAGCACACCGTCCTTGACTTTCGCAGTCGCTTTGTCGGCAACAATTCTAGTGGGAAGGGTAATGGTTCTGCTAAAGGAGCCACCTTCCCTTTCTCTTCGATGGTAGCTTATGTCATCGCCTTCCTCCTCAAGCTTTCTCTCGCCCTTTATGACAACACTGTCCTCTTCCACCGTCAGATCAATATCACTGGGATCTATCCCGGGCATTTCTGCTGTGATATAAAGATTATCATCATCCTCAGCCACATTTACAGCAGGAAAAACTCCTGCCCCAGAGAGCAGTGATCTTCTTCCAAAAAACCTGTCAAAGAGCATATTCATTTCTTCCTGCAATCTATTAAGTTCGCTTAAAGCTGTCCTCTCAAATGGATCTGTCCATCTCAACAACACCATTTTATCACCTCCCAGATCTCACAAATTTAACAATGCCGGTATGTTACGGTCCTTCTTTGGTTTGCTCTATAGATAATGCAGGTTTAGGAGTTGTCAAGAGCTAAACAAATAAATGGTCAAAAGGATTCAAGCAATTATACAGGAGGTAACGATGAAATCGTTGTTAAACCGAGGGTATTTCAGGAAACACTCCCAGCACCGTGGAGGTAATGATAAGAACGTCGGTACAGAAAGACAAAAGAAAATCCCCCCAGCGAATCAAACAAGAGGTCAAACAGGCTTGCATTGCGACCAGGTACAAACATCTGATGGAGTTCATCAGAGGCCCCATAGCCGGCCACTATTATGGTTACAATGGCCATCCCACGCCAGCTCAGGCCGCTTTTCCATGGCCCTAATGCAGCAGCGATAAGAAATCCTAAAATCCCAAATACCAAAAAGTGCTCCAACTTGTCTTGAGCTGAAAACAGCTCAGGGCCAGGAACATCAGGCAATGAAGAAAGCCAAAATATCAAGGCCATCCACAAACCCGCCAGCACCCTGCAGAAGCGATGATCAAATATTGCGCTTATGATCGTCTTTGCGCTCACTTATATCAGATATATCCTTTCTGTCCTAGGTACAAAAGGATCTCTTGGGCCGCCTCTTCGGGCGTAAGCTCCGTAGTATCAATTCTAACCTCGGGATTTTCAGGCTCCTCATAGGGATCATCAACGCCTGTAAACCCTTTTATGAGGCCGGCCCTAGCCTTTGCATACATACCTTTGCGGTCCCTCTTTTCGCAGACATCAATGGGCGTTGCAACATGGACCTCAACGAATCCGCCATAGGCTTCTATGGTGAACCTCACTTCTGCCCTAGTGGAGGCATAGGGCGCTATAGGGGCGCAAATTGCTATCCCTCTGTTCTTGGTAATCTCACTTGCTACAAAACCTATTCTACGTACGTTTATGTCCCTGTGCTCCTTAGAGAAGCCAAGTTCACTTGAAAGGTTGCGCCTCACAATATCGCCGTCCAATAATGTGACTGGTCTGTCGCCCATCTCAAGAAATTTGGAGTAAAGAACCTTAGCAATGGTTGATTTGCCAGCCCCCGATAGTCCGGTCAAGAACACCGTGAATCCCTGTTTTCTTGGGGGCGGGTATGTCCTTGTCAGTTCTTCCACCACTTCCTGAAAAGTTGCCCAATCAGGTATCCGTCTCCCTTCCCTAACCCTTTTCCTAATTTCCGTCCCAGATAAAGAAACAGTTTGGGTTCCTTCTGGTACCTCGTCAGTAGTTCGAAACTCATCTTCAAAGGGCAGGTACACCATCTCTTCGAAGCCAACAGATGATATACCCAGTTCTTCTGAATGTTCCTCCACAGCTTTGCGGGCATCATATTTTCCGTAAAAAGGGCTTCCGTTTGAATCGGTCCCTGGGCTTGCATGATCCCTACCAACAACGAGATGTGTACAGCCAAAATTCCTGCAAATGATTGCGTGTAGCAACGCCTCCCTGGGCCCAGCCATCCGGGTTGCCATGGGTAGAAGATTGAGCACAAAAGATTCAGGAGGATAATACCTCGCCACTGCCCTATAGCAACGCACCCTAGTGTAATGATCAAAATCTCCAGGCCTCGTCATTCCCACAATGGGCAAAATCAAGAGATTAGCCTTTGCGCGCCTCATTGCCCTCAATGTCATCTCAAACTGCGCCCTGTGAATGGGATTACGGGTTTGGTAGGCGACGACCCTGTGCCAGCCAAGCTTCCTATAGACTTCCCGAACCTCGTTGGGTGTTCTTCTCAGCTGGCGAAAGTCAAAGTGTATTGGGAGGCTCAAAATCTCTAGCTGTCCCCCAACATAGTAGTCCCCACTGGCTCCCATTATGTATTGGACTCCTGGATGGTCCTTATCAAGGGTTCCGAACACATGGTGACACTCTCTTTCCTTGTCTATGGGCCAGATATCTTCCACGTCCATTACAGCCAACAAGAAACCCTCTTGGTCTCTTAACGCGAGCGACTGTCCAGCCTCCAAAGATTCGGCTTGCATTCTGTTAACATCAAGACAAATGGGAAGAGGCCATAAGAGTCCGTTTTGAAGACGCATTCTATCAAGAACGGATTCATAATCAGCTCTTGTCAAAAACCCTCTGAGAGGCGAAAAGGCCCCTATCCCCAAAAGCTCCAGGTCGCACATCTGCCTGTCATTCAGGATAACTTCGGGAAGATTTAGTGCCAAGTCTTTCAATACTTCCTGCCTGTCCTTGTTCACGCGCAAATCCACAAGCTCTCCACCATATGGTTCTACCCAATCGCCGTGACTCATATCTGCCAAGCCTCCCTAGATTTGGGGGTTCCTTGTAAATTGGAACTACACAGATTACTATTTAGTTTTTCAGTACTTGTCAATTGGTACTCCCTAGAGACAGCAATTCTAATTGGAATCCAAAAAAATCAAAACCAGTTAGACAATCCTCCAAAAAGTCTCCAAAAGGTTTTTTCGGGTGGTTTCAAGTTTTAGGTTTCAAGTGTTAACCTATTGATATCAGAGCCAATTGTTAATTCCTAAAACATAAAACCTAACACCTAGAACGTGATGAATACGACGTTTTGCGAGTTCATCAGTTTAGTAATACTAAGAGCATAGGAGTTCCGAGTGGACACTTGGAAATGGTCCTGGACAATTGTCTCGCCCTAACTTTTCTGACGTATTTGGGCCAAATGGCCTATGCACTGTTTATCGACCAAGAGGATGTATTTCAAAAGCCCAAACATAAACTCAGTTGAAATTTGATTGAATCGGGAAATAAGATATACTAAAAAAGCTTAGTCAAAACTGTGATTGCGGAGAAACAGCACATGAAATACGAAGATTTTCCAGAGGAGATCAAGCCATACCTCTTTCCAGAAGCTAAAGGTCTCATGGTATACGATTGCCTTGGGTGTGGCGCAGAATTCGACATAACTCGACTTCTTTATACCTGCCCAGAATGCGGCAGTGTGTTGCTCCTAGTGGACAAGAACGCTTCAGAGCTATCAAGGAAAGGCGGTAAGACATGGCAGAAAATCTTTGACTATAGAAAGATGCTCAACGACCCATCCCTAAAGGGCATCTTCAGATATCATGAATTCATAGCTCCGGTGATACCCTTGAAACTTATAGTCTATCTCGGAGAGGGGCATACCCCTCTTGTTAGGGCCAATAACAACTTGGCAGAAAAAGTGGGTGCCCAGTTCTATTTCAAGAACGATGGTCTGAATCCTAGCGCCTCGTTCAAAGACAGGGGAATGGCTTGTGCGTTGAGTTTTATCAATTATCTCGCCAGGGAAAAGAATCTATCTAATATTGTGGCTGTATGTGCGTCCACCGGGGACACTTCAGCGTCTGCAGCCCTTTACGCCTCCTATTTGAGGGATATAGTGCGCTCTGCCGTGCTACTTCCAAAAGGAAAGGTGACCCCTCAGCAATTGTCCCAGCCTCTTGGAAGCGGGGCAAAGGTATTTGAGATACCTGGAGTATTTGATGACTGTATGAAAGTTGTGGAACAACTTGCTGACAGTTATAATGTTGCTCTCCTCAATTCCAAGAATAGTTGGAGAATTTTGGGACAGGAAAGCTTTTCATTTGAAATAGCCCAGGACTTTGACTACAAAGTTGGCGACAAGGTGGTAGTGGTCCCAATTGGTAATGCAGGCAATATCACAGCGGTTATGAGCGGGTTTCTCAAGTTTTTCAAGGCCAGAGTAATTGACAGCCTTCCCAAAATCATCGGCGTTCAATCCGAGCACGCTGACCCCGTATATAGATATTACCTCGAACCTGATCCCCAGCACCGCAGCTTCAAACCGGTCACCGTAAAACCCAGTGTGGCTCAGGCTGCCATGATAGGCAATCCTGTGTCAATGCCAAGGGTCATCCGACTAGTTGAAGAATACAATAATGCTGAGAAAGAAAAAAAGATATTCGTTGTGCAGGTGAGCGAGCAGGAGATAATGGATTCCATGCTAATAGCAAACAGCAACGGCCATATTGTATGCACCCAGGGGGGCGAATCCCTTGCTGGATTTAAGCGTGCTGTTGATGCGGGATACGTGGGCAAGGACGAAACCGGAGTGCTTGACTCAACAGCCCACATGCTGAAGTTCGCAGTTTTTCAGGAGATGTATTTTAACGACTCATTTGACCCAGAATTTGAGATCAAACCCAAGGAGCACCTCAAAAACGCCCCCATTGAGGTCAAGCCTAGTGGGGTAAACAAGCTACCCGCACCTGGTAGACCTCTTCACGGCGAAGAGATGAGCACCTTTGTAAGGCAAACCGCAGCAGAAATAGCTAGATTTCTAGGCCTAGAGCCGAGATAGTGGGAGCTATAGGAAGGGTCAAGGTAATTGTTGTTGACCGGACCCGGATGGGGTTCTTGAAAGAGGCTCAAGATCTCTATCTTGGAAGGCTTTCTCATTATACCAGTCTTGAATGGATAGAAGTGAAGCCAATGCGGTACAAGAAGGGTCTTAATCCGGAAAGAATCTTGGACAAAGAGGCCTCCTTGATAAGAAAAAAGATTGACCCAGTGGATTATGTGATAGTTTTGGACAGACAGGGCAGGACTTATTCTTCCGAGGAGTTTGCCTCTCACTTGGAGCGCCTGTTTCATCAAGGAAGGCCCATATTGTTCCTGATTGGTGGACCACTTGGAATCCAAAACAAACTCCTAGAAACAGCCCACGAAAGCATCTCGTTGTCATCCATGACTCTCACACATGAATGGTCAAGGGTATTACTTCTTGAGCAGGTTTACAGGGCATTCACCATCATCAGGGGAGAAAGCTATCACAAGTAAGCAAAGGATAAGGACTCCATCAGTCTTCTTCTGTGTCAGACTCGGCACTCGCTTCTAAGGCCATGGCTATCTTGTTCTTAAGTTCAGTGAGGTCAAAAGATTTGATCACATAAAAGTCTGCTGCTATGGACTTCATATCCTCTTTGAAGGTATCGTATGCTGTGCATAGTACAACAGGGAGGTTGTAAAACTTATTTCTTATATCCTGCAGGAGATCCAGGCCATTGTAGTCCACCATCTTGATGTCCAAAACCACAAGGTCTGGCTTCTCCTCGTCAATCCTTTCAAGAAGCCTATAACCAGTATCGGCCGTTATCACCTCATAACCGGCCTCTGTAAGCTCCTCGGAATACAAATAACGAATATGTTCTTCGTCATCTACGATAAGAATTTTGGCCATTTCAAACTCTCCTGGATCTTGTGTTAAGGAGAAACTAAAGTTTACCCGTGGCCACCTTTCACCTATTGCCCAAGGGGCCAGAGATAACCATACTAAAAATACCTACTCAATGCAAACACAATAACCTACGAATACACATAGAACCCCCTACCGCTCTTCCTTCCCAACCA
This sequence comes from uncultured Desulfobacteraceae bacterium, assembly GCA_964508875.1. Lineage (GTDB taxonomy): Bacteria > Desulfobacterota > DSM-4660 > Desulfatiglandales > Desulfatiglandaceae > B111-G9. The sequence continues at coordinate 53,795 of CAZDVV010000001.1, forward strand.
GCCTGCATCCACATACTTGCGCAGCAAAGGACATGGCCTATACTTATCATCGCCCAAGCCCTTATGAAGCACTTCCATTATGGCAAGACACGTATCCAGACCTATCAGGTCTGCCAAAGCAAGAGG
>CAZDVV010000001.1:54020-71811 GCA_964508875.1 uncultured Desulfobacteraceae bacterium
CTTCCATTATGGCAAGACACGTATCCAGACCTATCAGGTCTGCCAAAGCAAGAGGTCCCATGGGATGATTCATACCCAGTTTCATAACCTGGTCAATATCCTCCGCAGTGCCCACTCCCTCAAAAAGAGCATATATAGCCTCGTTTATCATGGGCATAAGAATTCTGTTGCTTATAAACCCAGGGAAATCATTGGAAGGGATAGGGACCTTACCCATCTTTTCTGCAAGTGATTTTGTGATGTTGAAGGTCTCATCCGTGGTTGCCAGCCCTTTGACGATCTCAACTAACTTCATAACCGGGACCGGGTTCATAAAATGCATGCCTATTACCTTTTCGGGCCTGTTTGTGGCAGATGCAATCTTGGTAATGGATATGGACGAGGTATTTGAACTTAATATTACTTTATTCTTGCAAATCTGATCCAGTTTTCTAAATACCTCCAGCTTCACCATTTCGTTCTCTACAATCGCCTCCACCACAAAATCAGCCTTTGCCATGTTCTCAAGAGACGTGCTTGCCTCTATCCTTCCCAAAATGGCTTTGGCCTCCTCCTCACTCAGCTTCCCCTTGCTGGTCATCCTACCCAAACTCTTCTCGATCGCTGCAAATCCTCTTTCAATAAACTCATTCTTGACGTCATTCATGACCACTTCTAAACCCGAAGCCGCTGCCACCTGGGCAATACCAGACCCCATCTGACCGGCTCCTACCACTCCTAGTATTCTTATCTCCATGCCTTTACCTCCATTCAAGTCTCTTAATTGTTCTATACACTCAGTGGACTGCCTATCCATGAACCTGATTCTGCCCTTATGCCTCAAGAGCGAAGTAACTAAAAGGAATTCATGCATGAGCACTACTGAGATAGTGCCTCTTTTTTACATGGAAACCACAATTAAAGCAACCCCAGGTTATGCCAGAACTCCCACAAGCAGGCCTGCTCCCTAAAAGTGGGTGGGGTTCCACATTAAGGCCAGAGAAAGCGGTACTTCTTAACAGCTACAATAAGACAGCGATTGTTGACAACAGATTAGGCCTCTGCAAGAATTATGGAATATAAATGCTGCTATTAGAAAATTCTTAAGAGGTGGGCTTATGAGATTGGAATTCATTGAGGCAAGGGATCTTCCAGATGCCTGGTTCCAGTGCGTTTACAGAATATTGGAGGCCGGGCGAGACTATGTCATTGACCGGGGGAGTTATAAAGGGCAAAAACGGCTTGAATTTGACTACGTCACCATTCACATTAAGTACCCTGGAGTAAGGCCCTTGCTGCCAGATATTCCCCCTTCTCTGGGCATTCCCAATCCAGTAGCTGAGGGTTACTTAGAAGAGTACCTTCCTTACCTCATGACATCTGCAAAGCAGCCAGGTGAGGATTATACCTATGGGGAATACCTGGAACATCAGATAGCAGAAGTGATTCGGATGTACAAAGAAGAGGGCTTTGGCACAAACCAGGCCTATATGACAGTAGGTGATCCTCAATCTATATTCTTGAATGACCCCCCTTGCCTGAGAGGCATAGATACGAGGATTAGTGACGGCAAGCTTCACTTCATGGTCTACTTTAGATCATGGGACCTCTGGAATGGATTTCCTGCCAATCTTGGTGCAATTCAACTGCTCAAAGAATACATGGCCTCAAGCATAGGAGTGGAGGACGGGGAAATAATTGCAGCCAGTAAAGGCCTGCATCTCTACGATTATGTATGGGAACTGGCAAAATTAAGGACCATGTGCAAGAACCCTTCTGCCCTAGCGTCCAGTCATGACCGGGGGCCACATTCGGGAGACGGGGAATCCTGTGGTGAGTCCTAAACTGCTAATGGGTAAGGAGATCTTTGATTTAAAGGGGCTGGATAATGCCGAAACAGAAGCCTGGGCTGCCAGCTTGGGGATCCCGGCTTATAGAGGCAGGCAGATTCGGCGTTGGATCTTTTCTAAGCTAGCACAGAGCTTTGAACAGATGACTGATCTCCCAAAGGATCTTAGGTCAGTGCTCGCACAGAAGGCCACCTTGCGGAACATGGAGATTGTCGATGTTCTGAGCTCCCGTGATGGTACTAGGAAATACATATTTAGGCTCAGGGATGGATACCTGATCGAATCGGTGCTCATCCCAGAACGGGATCACCACACTCTGTGCGTATCTTCGCAGGCGGGGTGCGCAATGGGATGTAGATTCTGTTTGACCGGGACCAGGGGATTGTATAGGAACCTGGAAGCAGGGGAGATAGTTGAACAGGTTATCCAGGTGAAATCTCACATCTCAGGCGACGTGCGTCTCACCAACATAGTGCTCATGGGGATGGGCGAGCCCCTCGCAAACTATTCAAACGTGATCAGGGCATTGCACAACATTATGAGCCCTGATGGGATGAACTTCTCCCATAGAAAGGTTACATTATCGACTTGCGGATTAGTTCCGCAAATACGAATGCTTGGCAGGGACACGAATGTTAACCTTGCCATATCATTGAACGCAGCAGATGACAAGACCCGTAGCTGGCTAATGCCAATTAGTCAAAAGTACCCATTGTCTGACCTCATTCGGGCCTGTAAGGAATTTCCGTTACAAAACAGGAGAATGATCACCTTTGAATATGTTTTGATAAGGGGTATCAATGATAATGAGCGCGACGCAAAAAGGCTGGTGCACCTGTTAAAGGGGATAAGGGCAAAGGTAAATCTTATTCCATTTAATCCTCACCACAAGAGTGAGCTTGAGCCACCTTTAGCCGAAAACGTGTCACGATTTCAGGATATCCTCTTATCCCACCACCTCACAGCCATAATACGAAAGAGCAAGGGACCTGATATTATGGCTGCCTGCGGGCAATTGGGAGACACTATTTCCTTGCCCAAGGCATAAAAGATGAATAGTATAAATAGTTGACTTTTTAGGCTAATTGTAACAGAAAGGTGGTTTGTACCAACTTTTTTAGCTTATTGACAGGGGATAGCAATCAAGATGCTTGACTTCGAAAAGGGAAATGGTCTGCTGCCGGCCATTGTTCAGGACCATGAAACTGGTGAGGTATTGATGCTCGCCTACATGAATGAAGAGGCCTGGAACAAGACACTTGAAACTGGGGAGGCCCATTACTGGAGCAGGTCCAGGCAACAGTTGTGGCATAAAGGAGGAACCTCAGGACATGTACAGAAAATCAAGGAAATTTACATTGATTGCGACAACGATACCATACTCCTCAAGGTTGAACAGTTAGGTGGAGCTGCATGTCACACTGGGTATAGGACGTGCTTCCATAGGCGCGTGGCTGATGACGGAACCCTGAGGATTTGCAGCGTAAAGGTATTTGATCCCAAAAAGGTGTATGGAAAATGAATAAACTTAGACTTGGAATCCCAAAGGGAAGTTTACAAAATGCAACAATAAACCTGTTTGAAAAATCAGGCTGGAAAATCTCCATAAACTCTAGGAGCTACTTTCCAGATATCAACGATCCCACTATAGAATGCAGCCTCTGTCGTGCACAGGAGATGTCTCGATATGTGGAACGGGGTACCTTGGACGCAGGACTGACCGGCAGGGATTGGATAGAAGAAAACGAGTCTGATGTGCATGTGGTAGGTGACCTTGTGTATTCGAAGGTAAGCCAAAATCCGGCAAAATGGGTATTGGCGGTGCCTGGAGATTCTAACATTAAGGCGCTTGAAGATCTTCAGGGGAAGAAAATCGCCACTGAGCTCGTAAACTTCACCAAGCGGTACTTTAAGGAAAGAAACATTGATGTGGAGGTGGAGTTTTCTTGGGGCGCTACCGAGGCAAAGGTAGTTTCGGGTCTGGCAGATGCTATCGTGGAGGTGACAGAGACAGGTAGCACCATAAGGGCCCACGGGCTCAAAATAATACATGAGCTCATGGAAACTAACACCCAATTCATAGCCAACAAAGAATCCATTAAAGATACTTGGAAACGGGAAAAAATAGAACAGATATATCTTCTCCTTCAAGGGGCCTTGAGGGCAGAAAACATGGTCGGCCTTAAGATGAATGTCCCTGCGAAGAAAATGGAGGAGGTTATTGGGATTCTTCCAAGCCTGAACGCGCCCACCATTGCGGGTCTCCACAACTCCGAATGGGTCTCAGTGGAAGTGGTGGTGGATTCAAGTATTGTTAGGGATCTTATCCCCCGGTTGATGCAGGCTGGAGCCCAGGGAATAATAGAATATGCGCTCAACAAGGTGATATGAGTTTGAACATGAAAAGGCTTTGGATAACTATCTGCTGGTTGATCCTGATGCTTGCATTTTTAGGCGGGTGTGCCCAGGACAAGACAATAATTATAAAGAAGGCGCGGGCAAAAGAGAGACTGGGCAATTCTCTATTGATTGACGGCAGATTTGAAGAAGGACTTAAAGAGCTACTTGAAGCCGAGAAATTGCTACCAGATGACCCTGAGATCCAGAACTCTTTGGGCCTTGCTTACCGCGACGTTGGTAAGCTGGATGAAGCCATTAGGCACTTCCAGCAGGCGCTGCAATTAAGGCCCAACTATCCCGAGGTCATAAACAACTTAGGGACGACATACTTGATCAAAAGGGATTATGACAAGGCCCTAAAACTGTTTAAGAAGGCAGCGGAGGATGTTACCTACCGAACCCCCTACATAGCATATACTAACCTCGGCTATGTTTATCATGTAAAGGGGGATTATAAAAAGGCCATCTTTTATTACCAAAAAGCGGTGGAGAAGTTTCCAGGTTATAGTGTGGCTCATGACAACATGGGGCTTGCCTACGAAAAACTCAAAAAATGGGATGAGGCAGTTGAATGTTACAAGCTAGCTATTCAATTTGCCCCTGATGCCCCTGTTCCGCACCTTCATCTCGCAAAGGTCTATCTCACACTTGATCTGAAAAAAGACGCAGCCCATGAGCTTCTTGAAACCATTAAGGCTGACAAAACAGGTCCCTATGGCAAGGAAGCTAAGAGGTTACTGGAGCAATTGAGGCTCAAGGAATAATGGCTGCCAAAGAAGAGAGGCAAAATGTGACATGATTGCTGAGACGGAAAATCGATCTGTTGTGGAATGCAAACCCATCAAGAAGGCCCTGGAGATCCCTTCCTTTATTGTCATGGACGTGATGGAAAGGGCCTTGGAGCTTCAGAAACAAGGAGCTCATATTGTACATCTGGAGATTGGTGAACCTGATTTCCCCACGCCAGAGTGCATTAGCAAAGCAGGAATGGATGCACTCAAAAGGGGCTATACTCATTATACTCATAGTCTTGGTATGCTTGAGCTGAGGGAGGCGATCTCCGAGCACTACTACCAAAAATACGGAGTGAATATTAATCCGGATCAAGTACTTGTTACATCAGGAACGTCACCTGCCCTCCTCTTAATCTTTTCGGCCTTACTGGATCCGGGAGATCAAATTATAATGTCAGACCCTCACTATCCATGTTACCCAAATTATGTCAGATTCTTGGGGGGAAAGCCACTATTCATAAAAGTTGATGAGTTGGATGCCTTTCAGCTGAATCCTGAGGAAATCAAGAAACACCTCTCCCAAAAGGTCAAGGCCGTGCTCATAAATTCCCCATCCAATCCCACAGGGACCCTGCTTTCAAGGGAAAAAATGAAAGCTATTGCGGAGTTGGGCTGCCCAGTCATCTCAGACGAAATCTACCACGGACTCGTGTATGGACAAACAGAGCACTCTATTCTTGAATTTACAGATAATGCATTTGTACTTAATGGGTTTTCCAAGCTTTTCGCCATGACCGGTTGGCGGCTAGGTTATGTAATTGCCCCCCACCGTTTCATGCGTTCGCTGCAAAAGTTGCAGCAAAATTTTTTCATCTCTGCCAGCAGCATATCACAATGGGCGGGAATTACTGCGCTACGTGATGCCCACGAAGATGTGGAACGAATGAAAAATATCTATAATGAGCGACGTGTATTCTTGATCTCAAGGCTAAAGCAGCTCGGTTTCGGCCTGGCCACAGAACCAAGGGGCGCTTTTTACGTATTTGCAAATGCCAAACATCTTTCAAACAATTCCTACGACCTTGCCTTTGATATCCTAGAAAAGGCACACGTAGGAGTTGCCCCTGGTATTGATTTTGGCGATAATGGCGAGGGATATTTAAGGTTTTCCTATGCGAACTCTATGGAAAATCTCAAAGAAGGACTCACAAGAATAGAGAAATATTTGCAAGAACGCTAAAAGTATTCCAAATGATACCCAAATGCCACAATGGACGTATCCTTCGTTGCCAGCGCTTACACACCTGAGCAATATCCTCCGGCGAATCGCCCAGAGATAGCCTTTGCAGGGCGGTCCAACGTTGGTAAATCATCCTTATTGAATAAGCTAACAAACCGGAGACATCTTGCGGTTACCAGTTCCCGACCCGGCAGAACCAGGTCTATCAACTTCTTTGCTGTTGGCAAAGACTTATATTTTGTTGATCTTCCTGGTTATGGATATGCCAAGGTTCCCAGGAAAGTGAAGAAGTCTTGGAAAGAAATGGTGGAAACCTATCTGTTGGGAAGGCCCACCTTGAAGGGAGTTGTCCTGATCTTGGATATACGTCGCGATCCCGGTTCTGATGATCTTGGGCTTCTCGATTGGCTGCAACATCATAATATTCCTGTACTGTTGGTGCTGACTAAAGCTGACAAGCTCTCGAGACAAAAGGCCTTAAGCAGGGCTGCCATCATATCCAAGGCACTCCACGGCACAAGCCTGCCAAAACCATTAATCTTTTCATCTCGAACAGGCTTGGGCAAAGAACAATTGTGGGAATGCATCAGAGGCCTAATCTAAGAGCCTACGCCCTAGCCTCTTCTAGGCCATATGCCTTGATCTTCTTGTGGAGATTGCTCCTCTCTATTCCAATTGCCTCTGCTGTTTGAGATATGTTCCAGTTGTATTGTCTGAGTTTGGCCTCCAAAAAGGCCTTTTCAAATTCCCTTTTGGCATCCTTTAGCGAATCACTGAAAAAGGCCTTGGGCAACCTTTCCCTCCCTTCTACTGATTCATTATATGGAGGCGGAATATCTTGAGGTTTTATAATACCCTCTGGGGTCATTATCATCATCCGCTCCACAAGGTTTTTCAACTCCCTTACATTGCCAGGCCACTTATAGGCCTTTAGTAAGGCTAATGCATCGTCGCTAAACCGCTTGGGTTCCACATTCGTGGTTAGGCAGAACTCCCGGATGAACTCCTCTACCAGCTCTGGAATATCCTCCACTCTCTCACGCAGGGGCGGAACCCGCAAGGGAATAACGTTAAGCCTGAAATAGAGATCATCCCTAAATGTACCTTTTTGTATCTCAGCCTCAAGATTCTTGTTGGTAGCCGCAATTACCCTGACGTCAACTTTGATGGTGCGACTCCCACCTACCCTCTCAAATTTCTGCTCTTGTAAGATTCTAAGTGTCTTGGACTGGGCCTTGAGGCTCATATCGCCAATTTCATCTAAGAATATGGTGCCCTCGTGAGCAAGGTCGAACTTACCTTTGCGCATCGTGGAAGCCCCTGTGAATGCCCCTTTTTCGTGGCCGAACAGCTCGCTCTCAATTAATTCCTCGGGTATTGCTGCGCAATTGACCTCTACCATAGGTTTGTGGCTCCGCTTACTTAACTTGTGTATCATATGGGCCACCAGTTCTTTACCTGTTCCATTCTCTCCCGAGATTAGTACCCAGGCATCAGTTGGGGCCACTGTCATAATTTGCCTCTTCAGTTCTATGATTGCAGGGCTGCGCCCCGTTATCTCATACTTCTTCCTATCCCTCTCCCTGAGCAGAGTTACTTCCTGTTCGAGATTGTGGTATTCGAGGGCGTTGTTTATGGTCAGAAGAAGCTTCTCGAGCGACAAGGGTTTTTCTATGAAGTCGTAAGCGCCTAACTTTGTGGCTCTAACAGCAGTCTCGATAGTACCGTGGCCGGATATCATCACCACTTGAATTTGTGGATTTATCTCTCTTATCTTAACCAGTGTCTCAATACCATCCATGTCAGGCATCCATATGTCCAGCAGCACAAGATCGGGCATGACCTCTTTTATCTTTTCCAGTGCCTCTGCCCCACTCAGAGCACATGCCACGTCGAAACCCTCATCCGACAAGATCCCTTCAAGAGACTGAAGAATGCTCTTTTCATCATCTACTATCAAAACTGTTCGTGCCATTTTCTAGCCTTCAATTGCAACATGGACTTCATCGGGTCTAGTCTTAATCTACTCCCGTTGTACCCTAAATAACGACACCTCCCCACCCCATTATCCCATTATCCCATTGTTCCATTGTCCCATCATTCCATCATTCCAGTGTTCTACTATTTCATCACTATCCCGCCTTCCCAGCCCGGGACTCAATTATTGTCATTGCAATTTCCGCTGCCCGCCTAGATGCTCCCCCCTTTCCCAGCTTTTCTTTCACTTCCCTCAGTGCTTGAACCATCTTGTCCCTAGCTACACTGTCCTCTAACATGGTTATGAGATGTTTTTCCAAAAGCTCTGGAGTTACTTCGTCTTGGATTAGTTCTGGAACGACCTCATAACCTGCAACCAAGTTTACTAAACAGATATGGTCCACTTTGACAACACGTTTTGCAAGAAAAAAAGACAGAGGAGATACCTTGTAGGCCACCACCATTGGCACCTCCATAGCGGCAGCCTCAAGCGTTGCAGTTCCCGAGGCAACCATAGCGCAGTCGCAGCAGGAAAAGACTTCATATATACTCTGGTGGCAGATCTTCAAAGGTACGCGGAAATCTTCCACCAAAGGTTTTACCCTCTTTTCATCAATGGTTGGAGCAAGTGGGAGCAAGCACGAAAGTCCCCTATACCGCTTTGATAGCCCCTCCATAGCCCTAAGCATTATGGGAAGTAGGTTATGGATTTCTTGGTCTCTACTGCCCGGTGCCACACCCACTACCGGATGGGAATCTGCCAGGCCAAGTTGCCCGCGCATATCCTCGGGACGTATTTCCGCTGGAATTGCATCCAATATCGGATGGCCCACGTAGTCAACCGAGATTCCTCTCTCTCGGTAAAACTCTACCTCAAAAGGCAAGATACACACTATCCTGTCTACCAGAGAGGCAATCTTTTTTACCCTTCCTGATCTCCATGCCCAGACCTGGGGACTGATGTAATACATGACCGGAATTGACCACTTCTTGGCCTTGGCTGCCATCCTCAAGTTGAATTCTGGGAAATCTATTAAGATAAGAAGCGAAGGTCTGAATTGTTTGAGGGTACGGCTGAGCGTGAAATAGGCCTTGGCAATATTGCCTATCTTTCTTCCAACTTCGCTCAACCCTACTACAGCCGTCTCACTGGCTGGAACAAGGGTCTTTACACCTTCTGCAGCCATTCGAGGGCCTCCTAAGCCCACAAAGGACGCGTCTGGCTGAATTTGGCGGATCGCCTTGACTAGATTGGCACCGTGGAGGTCTGCAGAGGCCTCTCCTGCTACAATTGCAATGAGGGGCCTGCCACGCCCTTGCTCAACAGATGGTTTGGAAATATTTGCACCCCCGCTCAATTTGCCCTATTATATTCTTTGCCACCCAGAGAGCGCGTTTGCCGTCTTCTCCTGACACTTCTGGTGAACGCCCCTCAAGCACAGCGGTTAAGAATGAACGAATCTGCGAGAGCATTGGATCGCTGTCTGGAAATTGCATCTTGCTGGTCACAATTTGGGGAAATCCTTCGGGGCCCAAATTTGCTTGACCAAGGCGGGTGACGCCAAGTTCCTTTCCGGCGAAATCCACAGACAAATAGGCGTCTGATTGAAATATCCTCAATTTCCTAATGGTTTTGTTTGACACTCGGCTTGCTGTGAGGTTTGCCACAGCGCCATCTTCAAAAATTATTCTAACGTTTGCTATATCTGTCTTGCCTGTGAGGACAGACATACCCACTCCATGCAGTTCCTTTATTGGCGAACCTACAAGATTCAAAATTATATCAAGATCATGGATCATTAGATCCAGGACAACATCCACATCTGTGCCTCTAGGTGTAAAGGGATTTAGCCTGTGTGATTCAACGAATATGGGACCGTTTACCATGGTTTGCATCTCGCGAACTGCCGGATTGAACCTTTCTGTATGCCCCACCTGCAGAACCAAACTTCTTGAAGCTGCCTCTTCTATCAGCCGTTGTGCTTGTTCTACGTCATCGGTTATCGGCTTTTCCACGAGTAGATGTACCCCTTGTGAGAGGACGTCCAACCCAATTGAGAAATGATCTTTTGTAGGAACAGCAATACTGACTGCATCCACTTGACCCAAGATATCCTCGTGGCTAAAGTAGGCCTTTGTGTCATAGCGCCTTGCAATAAATCTCGCTCTCTCCCTGTCTATATCCACTACTCCAATAAGCTCAGCCTCAGGCAGTGCTGCATACTTTTGCACATGGTACTCACCCACGTGCCCGACCCCGATCACAGCTACCCTTAGCCGTTTCAATTTCCCATCTCCTCCTCTGTCAGGGAATAGATTGCTATGGAATTTTCCTTTGCGCAGCGAAGCATTTGCTCTTTATCAAAAATCAGGGTCTTTCCAGCCTCTACTGCCAGGGCACTCGCCTTAACCCTTGCCATCGTCTCGACAGTCCTCAGTCCCACAGCGGGCACATCAAAGCGCATATCCTGATTGGGTTTACTGACCTTTACCACAACTGCCTTTTCCCTCGCTAACCTTCCACCTCTCAAGATAGTCTCGTCAGTGCCCTCAATAGCCTCCACCGCCACAACAGTCTTCCGCCTCACAACCACGCATTGACCTAGATCCAGCCGGCCTATGGCCTTTGCCACTTTCCACCCCACTTCGATATCCCTCATTTCCTCCTTAGTGGGTCTTCTGTCAGAAAGGCAGCCCGCCGGAGCAAGTAGTTCAGGTAGGCAGTAAGTGGAACTGACCACCTGTATGCCCTCCCGCTCCAGTGCCTGTGAAACCGCTCTAAGGATATCATCGTCATGAAAAATTGTAAGTTTTGTCATGAGGGCGAGGCCTTTGAGGTCCGGCAAGACGTTTTCGAACATCTTTTTCTTGGTAATGGATCCGGCCATAATGGCCTTGGTAGCACCGGCGCTTTTAAGTGTTTGAAGTAGCTTGCCAAACTGCCCCAGTTTAATCCATCTTATATTATCAACTTCCCTTTCAAGTGCTACCTCAGTCTCACCATGATGGGCCACTGCAACCACACGATAGCCCATATTCCGTGCCCCTCTGGCCACCATCAAGGGGAACTGCCCCCCTCCAGCAATAAGACCTAAGACCTTTTCTCGCTCTTGCAATTTTCTACCCCAAAGTTAAGCCTGGAGAGAGCCATCAATGGTGAGCGCTCAGCGGTCAGCTACCATTATCTAAGTATTCCTCTTTTGGAACCGTTGAAAAAATCAAGCAAAATTTCCAGCTCAGGAAAAGGTTCCAGTTCCCTCCTGACCTGCGCAATACCCTCACTGAACCGCCTGTTCTCTCGCCATATGATTCGATATGCCCGCTTCAAACCGTCAATGGCCTCTCTCGAGAAACCCATCCTTGCCAGTCCCTTTCTGTTGATACCATAAAGCTTGGCACGTGGACCGGCTGTAATCATAAAGGGCGGAACGTCTCTATCCACGCCTGATTTCCCTCCTACAAAGGCGTAACTGCCTATCCTCACAAACTGATGTACCGCTACCAGCCCGCCAACAACGGCATTGTCACCTATAGTGATATGCCCCCCCAAAGTGGCAACATTGGCCATGATTACCCTGTTGCCAAGGATACAGTCATGGGCAATATGGGCATAAGCCATGATGTAGTTTTCATTGCCGATAACAGTCTTCCATGCCTCTTTGGTAGTAGCCCTGTTTATGGTCACATATTCCCTGATTATGTTATCGTTTCCGATGATCAATCGGGTATCTTCTCCTCTGTACCCTATGTCCTGAGGTGGCGTCCCAATGGATGAGAAGGGATATATCTTGTTCCTCTCCCCTATTTCGGTAAGCCCCTCGATTACAACATGGGCGCCAATCACAGTATCACGACCTATTTTTACGTTTTCGCCAATTGAACTGTACGGTCCTATCTTTACTCCCTCGGCCAATTCAGCCTTGGGGCTCACTACCGCTGAAGGATGAATCTCCATGCATCAAAACCCCTGGTTATTCGTTATACGTTATTCCTTATTCGTCGTTCGATATTCGATATTCAATATTCATTGACTGTCCTGTTATTCCATAAAACAAATCAGTTATCCTATAGTCGCGGTGAGCTCAGCCTGTGCCACAAGGTCTTCACCAACGTAGGCCTTTCCTGCCATTTTCCACACCTTGGAGCCTGTTCGAAGGGCCTCCACCTCGAACCTAATCTGGTCTCCAGGAATTACAGGTTTGCGGAATTTCACCTTATCCATAGACATAAAATAGATGTTGTCTTCTTGTTTTTCCATTGCACCGGGTACTGATAACCTCGCAAGCACGCCTCCCACTTGGGCCATGGCCTCGACGATTAGTACCCCTGGCATAATGGGATTATCTGGAAAATGCCCCTGAAAAAAAGGTTCATTTGCTGTAACATTCTTTATTCCCACTACCCTCTTACCCTTTTCCAGTTCCAATATCCTATCCACCAGTAGGAAAGGATATCTATGAGGCAAAATCTTGATAATTTCCTTGTAGTTTATGGGCAGCTCCATGGAATCATACTCCCTTGTCAATTTGTCTTTCTAGCAAGGCTAGTTTTTTTTCCAATCGCCTTACCCTATCATTGAGCTCGGGCAGTTTTCCTACTATTCCCATGCTTCTCAGCCATCGTCTATGGGGAAGAGTCGGAGTCCCTGAAACCACTTCTCCTGCAGGTACAGATTTGGCAACACCGGACTGCGATGCTATCATTACGCCATCACCAATCTCTATATGGTCAGCGATTCCCACTTGGCCTCCTATTATAACTTGCCTGCCAACTGTGACGCTCCCCGAAATACCCGCCTGAGCAACAATGATAGTGTTTTCCCCTATGACTACATTGTGAGCTATTTGTACTAGGTTATCCGTCTTGACACCCCTCTTTATCAAGGTGCTACCAAAAGTGGCCCTGTCAATACAACAATTGGCGCCTATCTCTACCTGGTCTTCAATGCGAACATTACCCAGTTGGGGAATCTTGATTGAGGCACCTTCCTGTTGCACAAAACCAAAGCCGTCACTCCCGATAACTGTCCCTGAATGTATGATCACTTCAGAGCCAATCACCGTATTTTCCAGTATAGTTACATTGGGGTAAATCACCGTTTTGGTCCCTATGATCACACCCTTTCCTACATATACCCCCGGAAACAATACTGTTTCATCCCCGATCCTTGCCCCCTCTTCTACATAAACATATGGATAGATGGAGACATCTTTTCCAACAACGGCACCATCATGGACATAGGCCTGGTCGCTGATTCCAGGATATTTCGGGACAGGGGGGGCAAACAGGTTAGCCACCCTAACATAGGCCATCTCGGGATTGTCCACCAAAATCTGTGGTCCCGAAAATTCCGTGGTTTTTTCTCTTACCAAGATGGCGCAAGCCCGGGTACGTTTCAGGAGATCCCTATACCTGGGGGAAAAGTAGAATGAGATATCAGACTCACCCGCATACTCGAGGGAATTGATACCCTTCACCTCAATTTCTGGATCGCCCTCTAATTGACCTCCCACAAGGTCAGTAATTCTACCAAGTGTTAGAGACATGACCCCAGCCTTACTATCTCTTATTTACCTTCGGCCTTCATCTTGTCATAGGCAGCAATCACCTTATCAGTTATGTCAATGCTGTCTTTATAATACATAAGGCCCACGGTGCCTTTTTCCAAAATAAGGGTATAACCCTCTTTATCTCCGATTTCACCAACTATTTTCTCTAAGTCCTTACCCACCATACGTTTCGCATCCTGTTCAGCTTCTCTCATCTCCTGGGTAAACTCGCTATAGAGATACTTGTAATAGCGTTTTTCCTTTTCAAGCTCCCTTTGCTTGTCCTCTTTTGCATCCAGGCTGAGCATCAAGCTTTGCTTTTTGAGTTCTTCTTCCAATTTCATAACCTTTTGTTTTTCCTCATCCAGTTTTTTCTTGAGGTCTGAGAACTTCTTTTCTAGCTTGAGACGTATTTTTTGGAACGCAGTGGAGTTTTGTTGAAACTTCTCCATATCTACTAGGCCAATCTTGCACCCTTGCTCACTTGCCCACACCCAGCCCGCTCCAATTAAGATAATTAGGCTTGAAACTACAATGATTACTCTCCTCATATGTACCTCCTTTTAAGGTTTACTTCTCCTATATCCGAGTAGGCTTCCTTTGCCCAGTTTATGCTCTCAAATTTATGTCAAAAGACCCCACCGATTGAGAACTCCCAATTCCCTGATGGTTCGTCCTCTTTTGGGCTCAATACCTTACCATACTCAAGCCTTAAAGGACCGAGTGGTGAATACCATCTTATACCAGTTCCAACGGATTTTTTTATTCCGCTGAATGTGTAGCTCTCGTCTTTGGAGAATACATTTCCCATATCCATAAAAAACAGTCCCACGATGCCAGCTTCCTTAAAAAGCGGAAATCGATACTCAAAGTTGTAAATCATCATTTTTTCCCCGCCTATCCTGTCTCCCGTAAGAGGGTCCTTAGGAGAAATACTGGCATAGTCAAACCCCCGCACAGTGTTCAAACCACCTATCCTGAACTTCTGATAAACTGGCAATTTTCCGCCAGAGCGTTTTGTTATATAGCCCCACCTACCCTGGGCCATAAAAACTGTATCGTGCCAAAGGGGGAAATACCATGCAGAACGGCCTAGATACTTGTTAAAATACACGTCACCACCTAGTATTCCACCGGCGTATTCAAAGGAAATGCTATTCAGCGATCCCTTAGTGGTGTTCCAAAATCTATCGCGGCTATCACGTTTGACTACAAAGGTCATACTGCTAGTGACATTTCTCCCGGCCATGTCCTTAATTTCCAAAGCCGCAGTGTCAGCCACATCCGTAACATTTGCCCTGTCAAATGCGTAGGTTATCGTTCCACGTGTATATTCATCAATACCGAGGGGAAATCCAATTCCCAATTCCCCGCCAAGGCTGTCTTTTGTATATTCGTCATATTCTCGTTTCCACTTATAGACATTCACCCTCCCTGATATTGGCCTATCAAACAACCAGGGCTCAAAAAAGGTCACGTCAAACTCACTAGATTTTCCGCTCAAGTTTGCCTTCACACTCAGTTTTTGTCCCCTGCCAAGAAAATTTGCCTCAGCCACTTGGGCCATGATCATGACCTTGTCAACTGAACTGTATCCCACACCGAAGCTGAATGTGCCAGTTGGTTTTTCTTTCACATTTATATCAAGGATCATTGTGTCGTCCGTGCTTCCCTTGCGTGGCTGGACCTCAACATTTTCGAAATATCCTAGCCTCTGAAGGTTCCACATACTTTTCCTTAGGGCTGAGCCGTTAAAATACTCGCCTTCAGCGACTTTAAGCTCTCTGCGGATTACCTTATCCCTCGTTACGGTGTTACCAGCAATATTGATCCTTTCGAATTTAACCTTGGCTCCTTTTGAAATCACGTATGTTACATTAACAGTCTTTGTCTTCTCATCTTCCTGGATTCGAGGGGTTACCTCTGCGTAGGCATAACCTTTTTCCATATAGATATCTTTCAGGTGCAAAACATCCTTTCTGAGAACCTCTCGATTAAAGTATTCTTCCTTGTTTATCTCGATTTCCTTTTCTAGCTTCTCCTTATCTGTGATGAGGTCCCCTTCTATGGCCACTTTACCCACATGATACTGCTCACCCTCATGGACCTCTATAGTTATGTAAAGGCCCTTACCAGGTTTGTAACTGATCTTTGGCTCTCCAACCTTGGCCTTAACAAATCCATGGTTGTGGTAAAAAGAATTAATCTTTTGAATGTCAAATTCGAGCTTTTTTCTGTCCAAGACCCCGGACTTGCTCAGCCAGGAAAAAAACCCTTTTTCCTTAGTCTGCATTAGATCTTTGAGATCATCATCGCTAAATTTCTTGTTTCCTATGAACTCTATCTTCTTTATATAAACTTTCTCGTTTTCCTCTATCTTGTACCTAACCGACACCTCATTGTTGGGGAGCGGTTTAACTTCAGATTCGATCTCAACGGCGTAATACCCCTTTTGTCGGTAATATTCCTTAAGTCTGTTTACACTTTGCTTTATCTCATATGGATTATAAATGGAGTAAAGGCTAATCCCGATCTCTTTCTTGAGGTCATCCTCATCCACGTGTTTGTTGCCCTCAAATACGATCAGGCCAATTGAGGGCTTTTCCACAACATGAAAAATTACACTAACACCAGTAGGTGCTTGCCTTGTTTCGACCTTTACGTCTTTAAAAAATCCCATCTTGTAAACTGCGCGAAGATCTTTATCCAGCTGGTCATAATCCAAGGCATCTCCCTTTCCCGTCCTAATAACAGCTAGTATTGCATCGGATTCAATCCGTCTATTACCCTCAATCTTGACCTCAAATACCTGTACATATCCCTCAATCTTATTTCTTATTCCTTTTGCTATATTTCCCAAAGTCTCCTTCAACTTTCGCACCTCATCGGCGACGGCGTATAGATAGAAGGGCCCCTTTATCCCCTTCACATCAATGATTGATACATCAATGCTGATTTTCTTACCGATCTTTGTAGCAGTACCACGAACTACCCAGCGCGCACCTAGCTCAGCGCCTATCTCCCTGGTTCTTATTCCCCCCACATATCCTTGAACAAGCCTATTTGTCACCAGCAAGTCAACTACCGGGATTCCAGCATCTGTCAAATGTTCAATCAAGGTGCGTTGTAACGACTCAACCAGTTCACCCCCCAGTCCTGTACCTTGCCCTTGGAAAGGAAGTACCACCACCTTATTCCCAAGGCTAGTCCCAGAGCTGGAGCAGGTGATTCCCACAACCAGACAAGCCACCACCAAGGCCCAAAGCCAACTAAATGTCCCTAAATCCTGCTTCCGGTGCCTTTCCCACCTAAACAATGCCAATAGTCCCATCCTAGTGGATTCTCCCGCCAACGATTTCCATTTGCCGAGACATTCGACCTGCAAGCTCCTTGTTATGCGTTGCCACTACCATAGTTATTTCTTCCTCTTCATTGAGTCTGAACAACAGTTCAGCCACCTCTTTACCAGTAAACCAATCCAGATTACCGATTGGCTCGTCGCCCAATATTAACTTTGGTCTCATTATCAAAGCCCTTGCAATTGCCACCCTTTGTTGCTCTCCACCTGAGAGCTCCCCAGATTTATGACGCAGCCTATTTCCAAGTCCCACCTTTTCAAGGACTTCGCGGGCCATCTCCTGTGCCCTGTGTCTTTCGACTCTCGCTATCAGGGCCGGCATCATCACATTTTCTAAAGCTGTCAACTCAGGCAAAAGATGGTGAAATTGAAAAACAAATCCAATTTCTCGGTTCCTTATTCGGCAAAGATCGGCCTCAGCCATGGAATAGAGGTCATCACCCAAAAACCAGACTTTCCCTTCAGTTGGTGGCTCAAGGCTCCCCATGATGTTTAACAGCGTAGATTTTCCGACCCCTGAGGCCCCAACTATAGCTATGCTCTCTCCAGGCTTAATGCCAAGAGAGATCCCCCTGAGCACATGTATTACATTTCCATGATGGGCAAAGCTCATGTGAATGTCTTCCAGGATCATTAAATACGCGTTTTCAGCACCTTCATTCTTGATGGCATTTCTATTCATAACGCAAGGCTTCTACCGGATT
>CAZDVV010000001.1:71911-77352 GCA_964508875.1 uncultured Desulfobacteraceae bacterium
GCGCCCATTGCCCTAAGTATTGCCACCTCTTTTGTCTTCTCCATAACCAGCATGATTAATGTGCTTATTATGTTGAGCGCACCTACAAGTATTATCATGGTTAAGATTACAAACATGGTGATCTTTTCTAACTTCAAGGCCGAAAACAAGTTCCTGTTCATGGCCTTCCAGTCCTTTGTCCAGTACGGATACCCCAAAATCTTTTGGATCTTTCTGGCCAATTCATCCGCCTTGTACACATCCTTTACCTTAACCTCCAGACCTGTAACCTTATTTCCTAGCCCCAAAAACTCCTGAGCGCTGGACAGTGACACATAGATCATGGAAGCATCATATTCATACATTCCGGAATCAAAGAGGCCTACCACTTTAAACTTTTTTGAATTTGGTACCCTGCCCAGAGGTGTTAGTTTTCCCTCAGGTGAAATAACACTTATTATGTCTCCAATATGGGCAGCAATCTGTTTTGCCAACTCTTTGCCAATTACAATGGGTGGAGGCCCCTTCCCATTTTCCAGGGAGGCTATAGAACCATTCTTTACCATGGGTCCAAGGAACTTCACTGTGGATGGATCCCTTGCATCCACGCCCCTCAGAATCGCACCGGAGGAATTGCCAAAATGGTTTACCATTACCTGGGCATAGATAAAGGGCACACAGGCCTCCACACCCTCAATTCTTCTTACCACCTTTTTTAGTTTCTCGTGATTGCCAAATGTGCCGCTGTAACTCATTACTAGAACATGAGAATTAACCCCCAGAATCTTGGATATGAGGTCTGCCCGATACCCGTTCATGACAGATAGGACAACAATGAGCGACATCACCCCAACCATGACACCGAGGATCGAAATGATAGTTATCACTGAAATAAATGCCTGTTTTCGCTTGGCTTTTAGGTATCTAAGGCCTAAGAAAAGTTCGAAAAACATTGACGAGTTAATCCTGCCTTGATCTCATATGAGGGAAAAGAATAACGTCCCTGATAGAAGACGAATCAGTGAAAAGCATAATCACCCTATCAATCCCTATGCCTTCCCCTGCAGTGGGAGGCATCCCATATTCAAGGGCTGTGAGAAAGTCCTCATCCATGAACTGCGCTTCCTCATCTCCGGCTTCCCTTAAAGCAGCCTGGTCCCTAAATCTTTCCCTTTGGTCAACGGGATCATTCAGCTCATTGAAGGCATTGGCTATTTCCCTTCCCCCTATAAAGAGTTCAAACCTTTCAGTCAGATTAGGATTTTCATCGTCTCTTCTAGAAAGTGGGGATACATCGGCCGGATATCCGATCACAAAGGTAGGTTGGATCAGTTTCGGCTCCACCAAGTGATCAAAAATCTTGGTAAGGATCTTGCCATGGGTCTCGCGACCCATAATGCCCAGCCCAAGTGACTCCGCCACCTTTGCCGCACCCTCCCTGTCAGAAAAGGCTACCTCATCAACGCCTCCAATTTCCCTCAAAGCCTGGAATAGCTCCACTCTTTTCCACGGTGACTTTAGATCAATTTTGTTGCCTTGGTACTCAATCATTGTAGTGCCAAAAATCCTTTTTGCCACCTCTTGAAAAAGCTCTTCTGTAAGCAGCATAAGGTCTTCATATGTTGCATATGCCATATAAAATTCTAACATTGTAAATTCTGGATTGTGCTTGGTCGAGACTCCTTCATTTCTGAAATTGCGATTGATCTCAAAGACCCTCTCGAACCCCCCAACCACCAAACGCTTCAAATACAGCTCAGGGGCGACCCTCAGATATAGATCCATGCCTAATGCGTTGTGGTATGTCTTGAACGGCCGGGCCGTAGCGCCCCCAGGTATTGGTTGCATCATAGGGGTCTCGACCTCTAAAAATCCCCTGTTTGTGAAGAACTCCCTGAAGGCCTGAATGATCTTAGTTCTCGCTATGAATACCTCCCTGACATGGTCATTTACAATCAGATCAAGATAGCGTTGGCGATATCTTGTCTCCACATCAGTAAGTCCGTGCCACTTCTCAGGCAATGGCCTAAGTGACTTACAGAGCAAAATGACCTTATCTGCAAGAACAGTCAGTTCTCCCGTCCGAGTCCTGAACAGGCTCCCTTCTATACCTATGAAATCGCCGATATCCATAAGTTTAAATACCTTAAACGCCTCATCTCCTATTCTGTCTTTTCGCACATAGACCTGAATCTTGCCCGTTCCGTCTTTTACATGTAAAAAAGAGGCCTTCCCAAAATCTCTCAAGGATATTATGCGACCTGCCAAAACAACTTGGATATGTTCCTTTTCAAGTTTCTCTTGGTCCAATTCCCCATATCTGGACCATACCTCCGCAACGCTAAGGCTGGGCCGAAATCCGGTAGGATAGGGATTTATTCCCATATCCCGTAATCTCTTAGCCTTCTCAAGTCTTTCCTCTATCAGATGAGATCTCTTTTCCATCCTCCATCTTCCACTTTTTGTTTCACTTTTGTTTTCCTGGGTTTCCCTAACTTTTCCACTGTATCACCAAAACAACAATTGCACAGGAATTTAAATAAATTAAACGTTTGCTTGTAGAACAATTACTAGCCATAGTCAAGGCAAAACCACAATAACAGACCAGGCAAGAATGTCGGATTCAGCGCTGGATTAGCAACTTAGCGGGCAGTATGGAAGAACTTTACAACCATTACTAAATGGTGTTATACACTCAAATTGAATATTAAAATGGTGCTTGACGCCATGGCTATATAACGCGGCCGATTCCTGATCATCTATAATCTGCTGAAAGGGGGAGAAAAGATGGCAAAGATGTTATGGCAGCCTTCCGAGGAAAGAATGAAAAGCTCCAATATGTACAAATTCCTTACCTATATCAATGATAGATATTCCAAACAGTTCACCGAGTATGAGGAGCTCTACCAGTGGTCTATTGACAATATCCCGGATTTTTGGGCCTCTTTTTGGGAATTTGCCGATATCATCCACAGTCACCCGTATGAGCAAGTGGTCGACGACCTGACAAAAATGCCAGGGGCAAAATGGTTTTTAGGGGCAGAGCTAAACTTCGCAGAGAATCTCCTGCGATACCGGGATGATAACATAGCCCTTATTTTTAAGGGTGAGGCCATGGAACAGCCTCGCAAAATGACGTACAAGGAATTATATGACGAGGTTGCTCGAGTCGCCAAGTCGTTGCGGGATCTAGGAGTAACGCAAGGTGATCGAGTTGTGGGATTCATGCCAAATATGCCCGAAACCATTGTAGCGATGTTAGCTGCCACCAGCATTGGTGCAATTTGGTCCTCTTGCTCCCCGGATTTTGGCATTAAAGGAGTCCTTGATCGGTTCGGGCAGATCCAGCCAAAGGTCCTGTTTACAGCAAACGGATATTCTTTCAAAGGAAAGGAATTTGACTCTCTTGGGAGAATATCAGACGTACTCAAACAACTTCCCTCCACTGAAAAGGTGGTAGTGGTGCCTTACACTGTGGAAGCCCCGGACATTTCCAATGTGCCCAATGCGGTTCACTATGAGGAGTTCAAGTCCCAAGAGTCGGGTCTTGAGGTGAAATTCGAGCAACTGCCCTTTGAGCATCCCTTGTACATAATGTATTCTTCTGGGACAACAGGACTACCCAAATGCATGGTTCAGAGCGCAGGCGGTATCCTGGTGCACCACATGAAGGAACTGATGCTTCATACTGATCTCAAGAGAGATGATACCATCTTTTATTTTACCACTTGTGGATGGATGATGTGGAATTGGCTCACCAGTTCATTGTCCCTTGGAGCCACCCTTGTACTTTT
Source organism: uncultured Desulfobacteraceae bacterium (assembly GCA_964508875.1). GTDB lineage: Bacteria > Desulfobacterota > DSM-4660 > Desulfatiglandales > Desulfatiglandaceae > B111-G9. The sequence continues at coordinate 75,685 of CAZDVV010000001.1, forward strand.
TGACGGAAACCCATTCTACCCCGATCCAGGGGCGCTGTGGAAAATGGCCCAAGACGAAAAGATAACCATCTTTGGCACCAGTGCCGGTTATATAAGCGCCCTTATGAATGCTGGAGTTAAGCCCCGCGAGTTATATGACCTGATCCCCCTCAGGACCGTCCTCTCAACAGGCTCCCCCCTTTCAGTGGAAGGGTTTGAGTATGTTTACCGTGAGGTCAAGGAAGACGTTCAGTTATCATCAATTTCTGGTGGAACAGACCTAAATGGATGCTTCGCCCTAGGCTGCCCTCTTAAACCGGTATATGCCGGTGAGCTCCAGTGTAGGGGATTGGCCATGAAAGTGGAGGCATATGATGAAAACGGAAAGCCAGTGATAAACAAGCAGGGGGAGCTTGTGTGCTCTGCCCCCTTCCCTTCCATGCCCATATATTTTTGGAATGATCCAGATGGTAAAAAATATCATGCTGCATATTTTGATGTATACCCTGGTGTGTGGCGCCATGGAGACTATATTCTCATAAATGAGAGGGGTGGGGTTGTTATCTACGGTCGCTCTGATGCTACCCTAAACCCCGGTGGAGTGAGGATTGGTACTGCTGAAATTTACCGTCAGGTGGAGCAACTCGAGGAAATTGAGGACAGCATTGTGGTGGGTCAAGAGTGGAAAAACGACGTGAGGGTTGTTCTCTTTGTCAAAATGGCCCCTGGGTATGAACTGAACGATGAGATAAAGAAGAAGATCAGGGATACCATCAGGGTCAATGCTTCTCCAAGGCATGTGCCGGCGAAGATTATAGCTGTACCTGATATTCCTTATACCCTTAATATGAAAAAGGTAGAACTTGCTGTGAAAAATGTGATCCACAATAGGCCCGTGGTGAATAAGGACGCCTTGCGTAACCCAGAGGCCCTTGACTATTATACCAACATACCTGAACTTCAGGAGGATTAATGGCCTCAGCCACAGTGTTTCCGGATGGGCGCATTGAGGACAAACACCTCAAAAATTTATGCGCCCTTTTTGATGTAGTCCACATTGGCATGCCCTGGGTGATGGAACCTACGCCGGCTATGATAGAATTGTCAGCTATGGGCCTATTGAAAATTCATCGTCCCGAGGCCCCCATCCCTTCAGGGCTCGATCCTCGCACGCTGCTAAACGATTACAAAAACTGGGTTATGTATGGCAATGAGAAGAGCTTTTCTTCGTTTGCAAAAGCTGCTCTCTTGCAGACAACAGAGGAATCTCGCTGGGAGATCAGTCAAGCAGTAAAACAGATGGCCAGGGGTGGTGAATCCCAAACAGGTTCTCCGGACATATACCCTTTCGTGCTGCTTCATCTCTACCAGCAAGTTCAGGAAGACAAGGGAACAGCTGACAGGGCCTTGGAAAGTATCAATATAAGCGGATCTCCCTTGGCAGAGGCCCTTGGTAAAGATATGGAACCTGAGTTCCATCAGACCTCTCTAGGTAATGATACGGTTTCAATCCCCATTCAAGAGGAGACGTTGGCTGAAGTATTGGAATCCTGGTGTTCCATATTCGGTCCCCTATTAACAGAAAACCAGGTGGCTGTTACGCCAAATCCCCAAATTTTTGACCTGATTGTTGAGAGAGTTGAGGAAAGGTTAAATAAAGACCTAGTTTCTGCCAGCGTCTTAAAAACC
>CAZDVV010000002.1:0-57856 GCA_964508875.1 uncultured Desulfobacteraceae bacterium
TTTTTGGACTATAAGACCGGTGAAATCTTAGGTTGTCCCGGATTCACGCATTTCCCCCAAGGAGGCTAGATATGGCAAAAATTACCAAGGCCATCATTAGCGTGACAGACAAATCAGGTATTGGCGACTTCGCCCTTGAACTGAGCAAGCTGGGTGTGGAGATTTTGTCCACCGGAGGCACTGCAAGGGTATTAAGGGACGCTGGGGTTGAGGTCAAGGATATCTCAGAATACACTGGTTTTCCTGAGATGATGGATGGCAGAGTAAAGACCCTCCATCCTAAAGTTCACGGCGGCCTGTTGGCCCTTAGAGAGAACCCTGATCATGCCAGGGCCATGAAGGAGCACGGTATTGAGCCCATTGATATGGTTGTAGTCAACTTGTATCAGTTTGAAAAAACTGTGCAGAAAGAAGGAGTAACCTTAGAAGAGGCCGTAGAAAATATCGACATTGGGGGGCCTTCAATGCTGCGCTCGGCAGCGAAAAACTTCAAGTACGTCACTGTAATTGTGGATCCAGCCGACTATGACAAGGTGCTTGGGGAAATGAAGGCAAATGGGGGAGAGACATCTCTCAGGACCCGATTTGACCTTGCAAGGAAGGTTTTTAGGCTGACCTCAGCCTATGATGGTGCCATTAGTAAATACCTTTCTTCTGTAGAGCTTTGAAAGGAGAGATGGGCAGTAGTTTTTCCTTGTTTTGTTAGGCCAATTGGTATAATAGAGGCAAAAAAGGCGATAATCTGTAGCCTTGTACCGGCTGCACTGAGTAAAGCTTCCCTTAGCAACCTGAAAGGGGGTGAGATTCGGAACCGTGGCGGCTTGGCAGCGGTATTGATTGGTGATCCACTTTAAGGAAGGAGGACTTGAGATGAAGAGTAGATATTTTATATTTGCGTTGGCTTTTGTAATCGGTATTGCGTTTGTTATGGTGGGTGGCACAAGGGCCACCGCTGGCCCAATCAAACTTACCTATAGCAACTTTTTCCCTCCAACCCACATCCAAAGTAAACTCGCAGAGGCATGGTGCAAGGAAGTTGAAAAGCGCACCAACGGCCGGGTCAAGGTCGAATACTATCCCGGACAGACGCTAACCAAAGCCAGACAATGTTATGATGGCGTAGTAACAGGCCTTTCAGACATTGGTTTTTCGGTTTTAGCCTACACCAGGGGAAGATTCCCGGTAATGTCTGTGGTGGACCTTCCTTTGGGTTACACAAGTGGTAAAGTAGCCACGGCAGTTGCCAACGCTGTATACAATCACTTCATGCCCAAGGAACTGATGGACACCAAGGTGATGTATCTGCATGCCCACGGTCCTGGTCTGGTATTCACCAAGGGGAAAGCGGTTCATCGTATTGAAGACATGAAGGGCCTCAAGATTAGGTCTCACGGGACAAGCGCGAAGGTTATGAAGGCATTGGGTGCCGTGCCTGTGCCTAAACCCATGCCAGAATGCTATCAAATGCTTCAAAAGGGTGTGGTGGACGGTGCTTGTTATCCCTTTGAGGCCAACAAGGGATGGAAACTGGGCGAGGTAACAGACTACTGCACCGCGGCCTTCTCCGTTGCTTACACCACCACCTTCTTTGTGGTCATGAACAAGGACAAATGGAATTCCTTACCTTCAGATATCAAGAACATAATCGAAGAGATCAACGAAGAATGGGCGGTTAAGCACGGCGAGGCATGGGACAGCAGCGATATGGCAGGAATCAGGTTTTTCCTGAACCAGGGCAACCAGATCATTGGCCTGAACAAGAAGGAACAGGCAAGGTGGAAAAAGGCTGCAGCTCCTGTGATTCAGGAATATGTGCAGGCCATGAACAAGAAGGGCTTCAACGGCAAAGAAATAGTAGACTATACTGTGAGTGTGCTTGAGAGCCTGAAGTAAATCACGATCAAAATAGGGGCCGGATGGGTTGCTTATTCGGCCCCATTTTTGTGAGACAGACATGAAGGGATTCTGGAGAACAGTCAACTGGATTCTGGAAAAGCAAAAGGTAATTGGGGCTTGCTGCCTTGTGGGAATGATGGGGCTGACCTGCGTTGACGTGGTGGGACGCTTTTTCAGGCACCCAATTTTTGGTTCGGTGGAATTGGTGGGTTTTATGTCAACCCTTTCTGTGGCCATGGCGCTGCCATATACCCAAAAGGTTAAAGGCCACATAGGCGTGGAGATCATCTTTCGTCTCCTTAGACCTAAGGTGCAGGCTGCCCTGGATATCTTTACAAGTGTCTTGAGTCTCCTGCTTTTTTCTGTTGTTACATGGAGGATGACTGCTTATGCTCTGGATCTTCACAGATCGGGTGAAGTTTCCATGAACCTGGAATTCCCTGAATACACCATCGTATATGCTGTGGCCTTTTGTTTCCTGGTATTTGTTGTAATTATCATCTCAGACGTCATTGAAAATGCCAAGAAACTGAAAGAATAGCTATGGACGCAACGGTTGTTGGTATTATTGGCATTGTAGTAATGATCATTATCTTCCTCACGAGGATGCCGGTGGCGTATGTAATGGCCCTAGTGGGTTACCTGGGATTCAGCATAATGGTGTCGCCCAAAGGGGGGCTGGCGCTTTTGTCAAGAAATGTTTACGAGGTTTTTTCATCCTATGGTCTAACCACTATTCCCCTTTTTGTGTTGATGGGTCAATTGGCATTCAATAGTGGCATCAGTCGTAGACTTTACGACGCCGCTTATAAATATCTTGGTAGTGTCCGTGGCGGCCTGGCCATGGCCACAGTTTCTGCCTGTACGGCATTTGGAGCTGTTTGCGGATCCTCACCTGCAACTGCAGCCACCATGGCCACCGTGGGGCTGCCCGAGATGAAAAGATACAATTATGCCGATGAACTGGCCACAGGTGCGGTGGCCTCGGGTGGCGGGCTTGGCATGATCATGCCCCCTAGCATTGTACTGATCGTTTACGGGATTCTTACCGAACAATCTATCGGGAAACTTTTTGTGGCAGGTATTGTGCCCGCAATCCTTGTTACTATTCTATTTATCATATCCATTTTTTTTAGATGCCGTAAAAACCCTGAGCAGGGCCCACCGGGTGAGAAATTTTCGTGGTCCGAGCGGCTTAGGTCCTTGTGGTATATGAGTGAAACCCTGGCTGTTTTCATTCTTGTGATCGGTGGGTTGTTTTTCGGGATCTTTACTCCTACTGAGGCCGCGGCAGTAGGGGCTTTCGGGGTCCTCGCCCTATCGGTACTGCGCAGGCAGCTCACGTGGGAAGGGTTCGTCAAGTCGCTATATGAGACCCTGAGGACATCATGTATGGTCATGATGCTTATCGCGGGTGCTGTTATCTTTGGAAAGTTTTTGGCGGTCACCCGGATTCCGTTCAATATAGCTACGTGGGTGGGTGGCTTTGAGCTACCTCGCTACATGATAATGGGAATTATCGTTTTTATTTATTTCTTGGGTGGATGTTTTATGGATGCCCTGGCCTTTGTGATGCTTACCGTACCGGTATTTTTCCCCTTGGTAAGCAGCCTAGGATATGACCCCATATGGTTTGGAATCATAATCGTGATGGTCACTGAGATGGGAGTCATAACTCCTCCTGTGGGCATAAATGTGTATGTGGTCTTTGGGGTGGCTCGTAGCGTAATAGGAGAAATACCACTCGAGACAATCTTTAAGGGCATATTCCCGTTTCTGCTTGCGGTCATTGCTGGAGTTTTTATTCTCATTGCATTTCCACAACTGATTCTCTTCCTGCCTAACCTGATGTATTAAACCTATTGCGCTCCGTGAAAGATGCAAGGTGCAGTTGAAGTTTTCCCTTGACATCTTTTTATAATGGATGCTATAGAAAACATAAGTTTTCTATAGAGATCGTAGTCTTTTCTCGGAATAGTTGTGGAATTTAAGCGCGTACCAGCTTTAGACAAGTGCTTCAAGATACTGGATCTTGCGGCCAGATCCAACAATGGGATTGGGATAAGCGAGGCCGCAAAGACTCTTGGCTATAACAAAAGCACGGTATTTAACATTGTCCATACCCTTGCCTCTCTTGGGATCTTGGCCAATGGAAACAATGCCAAATTTGTGCTGGGACCACGTCTTTATGTCCTCGGAAGGCTGGCCTCGCAGAATTTTAGCCTTGTTGATGTGGCTCATCCATGGTTGGAGAAGGTTACAGCCCAAACCAAACTTTCCTCATTCCTGGGAGTACGATCGGGTGATCGGGTGACCATAATCGACAAGGTCGATTCCCCCATAGAGATAAAGGTCTCATCAGAGGTAGGAATGCGAATACCTCTCTTGGCAGGGGCCACTGGAAAAGTTTTCCTCGCCCAAATGCCTGATGATAAGGTTGTAGAGCTATTAGCCAGAAAGGAACTCAAGGCATATACCTCACGGTCCTGTACTGACCCTGTGAAGTATTTACAGACAGTGCGTGAGGTGAGAAGGCAGGGATTTGCACTGGATGATGAGGAATACATTGAGGGGATAAGGGCCATAGCGGTTCCTTTGAGAACCTTGCAGTCAGGGGCATTGTCGGCCATCTGGGTGGTGGGCCTTAGTAGTCAGCTCAAAGACGTTGAAGTGGACCAGTATAGGGCCTTATTGAAGGAGGCAGGGAGGAACATAGAGCAGCGACTTGGTGTTTTTGAAGTAAACCTTAGGGAAAGGAAGGTATGAATATGTTACTGCCACAATTTGAGTACCATGAACCTAAGACGTTGTCCGAGGCCTGTGAGATCATGGCCGAACTGTCAGGCAGGGCAAAGGCCCTGGCAGGTGGCACGGATCTCATTGTGAACATGAAGAAAAAGCTAATAAGGCCCGAGCATCTGGTATGTGTGGACAGGGTAGATGAATTGAAAGGAATTGAGGCTTCTGAGGGTCGCGTAAGAATTGGGGCCTGTGAGAAGGTGGCAGATATCGCCTCATCAGAAGAAGTGAATAGGCACATCAGTGCCCTTACTGCTGGGGCTTCCAATTTAGGCTCTCCGCTGATTCGGAATCTTGCCACTATAGGGGGCAATCTTGCCTCGGCCAGACCAGCGGCGGACTTACCCCCATCGTTGATGGCTTATGGAGCAGAGGTCGCCCTCAGGAGTAAAAATGCAGAGCGGTTGATAAAGATTGAAGATCTTTTCCAAGGCCCTGGTGAAACCATCATGCAGCCAGAGGACTTGATTTCCGAAATCCTGGTTCCCGTGCCTGCTGGCGCGTATGGAGCCCATTACATAAAATTGGGTGTGAGGCGTGCGCTTGAGATTTCAATAGTGAACGTGGCTGCTTTTGTTCAGTTGGATAACGATGGGTCCCACATTGCTGATGCCAGGGTGGTTGTGGGCGCTGTTGCCCCCACTCCGATACGGGCACCATCTGCAGAGGCCGTGCTTAAAGGTGAAAAGGCTGATGAAGGACTTTTTGACAAGGCCGCAGAGGCTGCCTCTGGTGATGCAAAACCGATCGATGATTTTAGGGCCTCGGCAGAATATCGAAGGGACATGGTAGCAGTGCTTACAAAAAGGGCATTGAAGGCCGCTTACACTGAGGCGGCTAAGGGCTAAGGCAAACGAAATTATCTCTAGAGAGGGTGAATTATGAAAAAGCTTATTTCCCTGAAAGTGAATGGGAAGCTCTACGAGGTGGCTGTCAGCCCTAATCAGACCCTCGTGGATTTCCTAAGAAATGAACTCGATCTCATTGGTACCAAGAAAGGGTGTGAGGTGGGTGACTGTGGCACATGTACGGTTCTTATGGATGGGAGGCCGGTGAACTCGTGCTTGGTCCTAGCGGTACAGGCAAATGGTCGTGAAATTCAGACTATTGAGGGGCTCGAGAGTCCTGAGGGACTTCATCCCATTCAGAAGGCCTTTGTGGACAAAGGGGCCATTCAATGTGGTTTCTGTACACCGGGGATGATACTGACTGCAAAAAGCCTCCTTGAGAAGAATCCCACTCCTGATCGAGATGAGATTAGGAAGGCCATCTCGGGGAACCTTTGTAGGTGTACGGGCTATCAGAAAATTGTAGACGCGATTGAGGCTGCATCAGCTGAAATGTCCAAAAGACAATAAGGGGGGCGGAAAATGACGAAATACAGTGTGATTAACCAGCGGGCACCTCGTCTGGATGCCCCTGATAAGGCCACAGGAAGGGCAAGATACGTCGATGACTTGAAGCTTCCGGGGATGCTTTACGGGGCCATTCTTCATAGCCCACTTCCTCACGCCAAGATTTTGAATATCGATACCTCTAAGGCCGAGCGATTGGTAGGGGTGAAAGCCATTGTGACGGCAAAAGAGGCACCACGAGTAAAATATGGCGTTAGCCCCGCCCGGTATGATGAGACGCTTTTCTGTGTGGATAAGGTGAGATACATTGGTGATGAAGTGGCGGCGGTGGCAGCTGTTGACCTAGAAACCGCTCAAGAGGCCTTATCTCTGATCAAGGTGGACTATGAGGAACTTCCTGCCGTTTTCACCATTGAGGAGGCAATAGCAGAAGGAGCCCCTATACTCCATAAAGAGTTTCCCCGAAATATCTGCGCAGAAGTCCACCAGGAATTTGGTGATGTGGAAGCAGCCTTTAAGGAGTGCGATTATATCCGGACCGACAAATTTATTAACAAGAGGCAAGAGTCCGGTGCGCTGGAGCCCCATGGGTGCGTCGCAGACTACGATCCCTGGGGAAACCTTACCTTGTATACGTCCACCCAAACCCCCCACTATGTTATGCGGACCGTCGCAATGGTGTTGGGTATCCCTGTTGGAAAGGTAAGGGTTGTAAAGCCATATGTGGGTGGTGGTTTTGGAAGCAAGGCAGAGGCTACCCCTGCAGAGATGAGTGCCGCACTTCTATCAAAAATGACCGGGAAGCCTGTAAAGCTCATTTATAGCAGGGAAGAGGTCTTCTTGCACGGAAGATCCAGACATCAGTTTATCCATGAGATGACAACCGGTGTAAAAAAGGATGGCACATTGGTGGCGCTAAAGCATTCATGTTATCTGGATGGTGGTGCCTATACCAGCTTCGGGATTGCCACTGTCTATTATGCAGGTTCCATGCTTGGGGGGCCATACAAACTCCCCAATATGAAATATGATGGCTATAGGGTTTATACCAACAAGCCTGCCTGTGGGGCTCAACGAGGTCACGGTGCTGTCGCAGCTCGTGCCCTTTTTGAGCAGCAGCTTGACATTATCGCTGATGAGCTAGGCATTGACCCCATTGATTTCAGGCTCAAGAACGTGATGAGCCGTGGTGACATTACGTGCAATGAACTCAACATGAGCAGCCTGGGGATGAAGGAGTGTATTGAAGCGGTAAAGAACGGGTCTGAATGGACAAAGAAAAAGGGCAAGCTACCCAGAGGAAAGGGTATCGGCATGGCCTGTGGGTTTTTTGTTTCAGGCGCTGGCTATCCCATATACCGCTCTGACACATACCATTCCACAGCCACCATCAAGCTGAGCGAGGATGGAGGGACCGTAAATCTTTACACAGGGTCTGCAGAGATTGGCCAAGGTTCAGACACGGTGCTCGCCATGATTGCTGCTGAGGCCCTTGGGGTGAGGCTGGAGGATGTGAAGGTCCACTCAGGAGATACAGAGTACGGGGTGGACTTGGGTGCGTATTCAAGCAGACAAACCCTGATGAGCGGTCATGCCGTCAAAGAGGCGGCAGAGGCCGCAAGGAAGCAGGTGATAGAAACCGTTGCTGATGAATTGGGTCTCAACCCAGATGAGATCGATATCAAGGAGGGAAGGGTCATCTTCAAAAGAGAAGAGGTGGATTTTACTCCCATTAGACAGAGTTACGTAAGGGAGCATCGAGGCTGGACAGACCATCCACAGGAGCCCTATCTTACCTTCAAAGAGGCGGCTAGGCTTGCATATCTCCGACGGGGAATAATAGTGGGTACAGGAAAATACAAGCCTCCCAAGCTAGGAGGCTCCTTTAAGGGAGCCGCAGTGGGCACATCTCCTGCCTATGGTTGCTCTGCAGAGGTGGTTGAGGTCAGCGTGGACCTGGAGACGGGCAAGGTTACCATTGATGACATGACCGATGCCCATGACTGCGGTTTTGCCATTAACCGTACATCAGTGGAAGGGCAGATGGAGGGATCCCTTTCCATGGGCCTTGGTGAGGCGTTATTCGAGGAAGTGAAATTTGGCAGTGACGGCAAAATCCTAAACCCCAATCTGAGCGAGTACAAGATTCCCACCTCTTTGGATGTGCCTGATATCAAAACCATAATAGTTGAGAGCAACGAACCCAATGGGCCATTTGGGGCAAAAGAGGTGGGCGAGGGAGCAATTATGCCCACTATTCCGGCCATATTAAACGCTGTATACGATGCTGTTGGAGAGAGGATATTTGAGCTTCCGCTTGTCCCGGAAAGGGTTTATATGGCCATTAAGAAAAGGCGACAGAAAGGGGAATAGAGGGTAAAATTTTGATGCCATGAAGGGTGCCTGATGGAAGAAAGTGAATACTGGAATCCATTTTTGGAGACATTGCCACCAGAAAAGATTCGCTCACTGCAGTTAGAAAAATTCCAGCGAATCTTTAGATGGACATATGATCATTCAAGGTTTCATCGGAGCCTGTATGAGAGAGCGGGTATCCGTCCGGAAGATATCCGCTCTTTTGATGATATCCGCCATGTTCCAACTGTGGAAAAATCGATGATGCGCGATATTCAGCGCAAGGCCCCTTTCCCCTATGGTGATGCCCTATGCGTTCCTCTTGAAGAGGTTACCGAATTCCGCCAGACGAGCGGGACAACCGGGCAGCCTGTGTATCAGCCAGACACGTGGCAGGACTGGGAGTGGTGGGCGGAGTGTTGGGCTTTTATATTGTGGGCCCAAGGGTATCGTCCATCTGATAGGGTATTTATTCCTTTTGGATACAACGTCTTTGTCGCCTTTTGGGCAGGCCATTACGGTGCTGAGAAAATCGGCTGTGAGGTGGTGCCCGGGGGGGTGCTTGACACAAAGGCCCGGATCCTGAAGATACAAGAATTGAGGCCTACTGCCATGATGGCGACACCCACCTATGTGCTGGGAATGGCGGATACTGCCAGAAACAAGATGGGGCTGAATCCAGCTGAGATGAGCATTGAAAAAATAACCTGCGCGGGAGAGCCGGGTGCCAGTATTCCCACTACCAAGAGGCGTATGGAACAGGCCTGGGGTGCAAAGGCATATGACCATGCAGGCGCCACAGAGATCGGGGCATGGTCATTTGAGTGTACGGCCCAGCCCGGTGGCCTTCATGTGAACGAGGCCTTTTTCTTAGTGGAGATAGTGGACGTGGACACGGGCGAGCTCATTGAAGATCCTGGCAAAAAGGGCAAGATGGTCATCACCGCATTTGATCGCGTTGCTCAACCATGTGTGAGGTTTGACTCCAAAGACATTATTGAGTGGGCGGAAGAACCATGCCCGTGCGGTAGAACTTTCAGGCTTATCAAAGGTGGTGTCATAGGAAGGGCAGATGATATCACAAAGGTAAAGGGCGTACTTTTGGCTCCTTCTGCCATAGAAGAAGTGGTAAGGGGTATTGACGGGCTTGCAGATGAGTATGAGGTCGTGGTGGAAAAACGAGGTGACATGGACCATATTACCCTCAAGGTGGAGCTATTGCCCGGGCGGGAGTCGGCCAAAGAAAAAATTGAGGCTGAGCTAAAGGATCAACTCAGGCTCAAGACCAACCTGGGTTATCATCTGGAATTTCATGAATATGGTACTCTTCCGAGATACGAGGTAAAGGCGAGACGTTTCAAAGACATGAGGAAAGGCCATTGACGGAGATGCACACTATGCCAGTTGATAGCGAAGCAAAAGAGATCGCCCGTCTCATCGATGAACTGAAAAAGACGGCCCTTGAGATCCATGAAAAATTCCGCTCAGTGCCTGCGGCACGCAGAAACACGGCAAGGATCTTGGCCAGCATTAAGATGCTGGAACTGAATTTCTCTGACCTATTGGCCCTTGATGAGTCCTAGCGCGAATTTCTAAGATTGATCCGGCTTACAAATCAGGCCATTTCTCGCAGCTCTTCGGTCACATATTGAATCCTTTCCACATCCTCTTCTGTTAACTTGCTTTGCCACTGCTCCGATGCCACCAGCTTTTTTAACTCCCTAATCTGTTTTTCCAGATCTACTATTGCATTGAACATCAGGGTCGGAATGTCCGCTATGGTCTCCTTTTCTTCGGCAGGCTCTACCATTACCTCTCTCGGCTTAAGCACCAGTCGTTCCTTCCATTTGGGAATATGGACATCCAGATTAAACCGCTTTCGTATGAGCTCTGCAAGGGCCTGGCTTGAGGCCGGTTCTCCATGTACAACAAATACTTTTGGACTGGATTCAAAGTGGGAGATCCACTCAAGAAGATCATCCTGGTCAGCATGGGCGGAAAAGCCTCCGATTGTGAACACCCGGGCGTTTACCGCCACGTTTTCTCTAAATATCTTTACCCTTTTTGCACCCTCCACGATTTTCCTGCCCGTTGTACCCATGGCCTGATATCCGACTATTACTATGCTTGCCCCTTGACGCCATAAGTTATGCTTGAGATGATGCTTTATTCTTCCAGCAGTGCACATTCCATTGGCAGCTATCACTATGGCACTACCTTGTGTTTCATTAATCTGGATGGATTCCTGGGTAGTGAGGGTAAACCTAAGATTGGGCATGTTAAAAGGATCATAGCCCTTATCCACAATGGCCTGGGCTTCTTCATCATAGCACTTCTTATTCTTGCGGAATACCTCTGTGGCCTTGATGGCAAGAGGACTGTCGAGATAAATGGGTATATTTGGCAGAAGGCCTGCCCGGTCAAACTCTCCCAGAATATACAGTATCTCCTGTGTCCTTTCCACTGCAAAGGCGGGGATGATTATTTTTTCTCCTTGGCTGTAACTATACTGTATGGCATCAAGCAATTCTGCCTTGCTGTCATCAAAAGACTTATGCTTCCTGTTTCCATATGTGGATTCAACAAACAGGTAATCGGCGTCAAAGATTTCATGCGGATCTTTCACAATGAGCTGGTGCTTTCTGCCTAGGTCTCCAGAAAACACAAGTTTTGTCTTTTCCCCATTTTCTTGTATCCATAGCTCTAAAATGGAAGAGCCCAAAATATGTCCGGCATTGCGCAGCCTGATCTTCACTCCTGGCTCTATCCTAATAACTTTGTCCCTATCCACGGCCTTGAGATGACCGAGGGTAGCCTGGGCATCTTCCGTGGTATAAAGGGGCAAGACATCAGGGCGGCCATTCCTGCGGTTTTTTCGGGTTTGCCACTCAGCATCCATTTCCTGGATGTGGGCTGAATCCAGCAGCATGATCTCACATAGCTCTGCAGTGGGCGGGGAGGTATAAATGTTACCTTCATATCCCTCCTTGATGAGCTTTGGCAGCCTGCCGCTGTGGTCAATATGCGCATGAGTCAAAAATACGGCTTCGAGCTCTTGAGGGGAGAAACCCCACGGCCCCCAATTGCGATTTTCCATTTGTTTTCCACCTTGAAACAGTCCGCAGTCCACCAACAGTCTCTTCCCTCCTGGGGTCTCGATAAGGTAACACGAACCCGTAACTGTGCCCGCGCCTCCTAAACATGTAACTCTGATCATGGCTATCTCCTTTGTGTGCCTTGAGATTTGGTCCAAATGAGTAAATTTGTATTGTGGCTTAGCAGTAAATCGGATAGTTGTACAGTTTTCCTTCGTAGTTTTTTATGACAAGGTGCTTTTCTTTGACGCCCTGTATGTACTGGGGCAGAAGTGGAACCTTTCCCCCTCCCCCTGGAAGATCAATACAGTAGTGGGGCACGCATAGACCTGAGGTGTGACCAACGAGGCTGGCAATGATCTCAAGGCCCTTTTGTGGATGTGTCCAGAAATGGGCAGTGCCCCTGGCCTGGTCGCATTGGAAAAGATAATAGGGCCTGACCCTAATCGTGAGAAGTCGCTGCATGAGTTGGCGCATGGTTTCTGTGTTATCATTTACTCCTCTAAGGAGGACCGTCTGGCATCCAAGAGGGATGCCAGCATCTGCCAGTGTGGTACATGCCTTTGCGGCCTCTGAAGTGATCTCCCTGGGATGATTGAAGTGGGTATTGATATATACGGGATGAAATTTGGCTATCACGCTGGCCAAGCGTTGTGTCACCCTTTGGGGAAGGGTACAAGGTACCCGAGTGCCAATCCTGATAATCTCGACGTGAGGAATCTTTCTCAGCGACCTCAATATATTCTCAAGCTCGGAAGTTTCGAGTAATAGAGGATCCCCTCCAGAGAGCAAAACGTCTCGCACCTCCTTATGGTCCTTTATGTAAGAGAGTCCTTCCTTTATTGTTTGCTTTGTTACAAAGCCCTGGCGGCCCACCTTTCTCTTGCGATTGCAGAACCTGCAATAGACCGCGCATTGATTGGATACTAGAAACATAACTCTATCCGGGTAGCGGTGGGTGAGTCCCGGCAGCGGTGAGTACCGCTCTTCGGCAAGGGGATCTACCGAGCCCTGCATGTCTTCCAGCTCTCGGGGGTCAGGGACGCACTGCCTGTATATGGGATCGTCTTGAGCCGTGATCAGACCAAGGTAATATGGGTTGATTCGCATCGGAAAACGGCGGATAGTGTCTTTAATGCGCGGAATATCGCTTCCCAGCCACTGTTTGAGATCTTCGGCTGTTTCTATGCTCTGGGACAAGAACTCCTTCCAAGAAGGGACGCTGTGGCGTTTGGGAGCAGATCTGAGCATGAGTTTTCCTCTAATGCGTTGGTTCGCAAACCATAGATCAGAACGGCAGCCTTTTCAAGTTCTTATGATTTTGGACTTGCACACTGGCGTTTGCATGTTTAGATTGAGATTCGAGATATTCTGGGCAGTGTTTGACAAAGGCGATTTTGGGGGGAGAACATGGAAAAACACCACAAGTTTTCCATCTGGTACGTTCTTATAGGAATATGGATAGTTTTGCTTTTACAGCATTCTATCGTATCGATGCTTGCCATTCGCACAATTCCTTACAGTGAATTCTTGAAGCTCTTAGAACAGGGGAAAGTGACAGAGGTGGCTATCGGGACTAATCAAATTCAGGGCCGCCTTGCGGCTGACGTTTCCCCAAACGGCCGACCAATGTTTTTTCGAACAGTGAGAGTAGATCCCGAGATTGCAAAGCTATTAGCCAAATATAATGTCACATTCAAGGGAGAGGTAGAGTCCACTTTCATGAGGGATTTGCTCTCATGGATAGTGCCCATTTTTCTATTTGTTGGAGTGTGGTACTTTTTCATGAAGCGCATGACCGGTCAGCAACCCGGCTTCATGACATTAGGCAAGAGCAAGGCCAAGGTATATATGGAAGACGACTTGCAGGTAACATTTGATGATGTTGCTGGGGTGGACGAGGCCAAACAAGAGCTCATGGAGATAGTAGAGTTTCTAAAAGAGCCTCAAAAATTTGCGGAAATCGGCGGTAAAATGCCCAAAGGTGTGTTACTAGTAGGACCTCCTGGAACCGGGAAGACTTTGCTTGCAAAGGCTGTGGCAGGTGAGAGCCATGTGCCATTTTTTAGCATGAGTGGTTCGGACTTTGTGGAGATGTTTGTGGGCCTTGGCGCTGCACGAGTGAGGGATCTCTTTGATCAAGCGAAGAAGAGGGCCCCGTGTATCATTTTCATAGATGAGCTAGATGCACTGGGAAAGGCAAGAGGAATAGGAGGCGTTGCAGGTCACGATGAAAGGGAACAAACATTAAACCAACTCTTGGTGGAGATGGATGGATTTGACCCCACGGTTGGGGTGATCTTAATGGCTGCAACGAACAGGCCTGAGATATTGGACCCGGCACTCCTGAGACCTGGCCGCTTTGACCGGCACATACTTGTGGATAGGCCTGACAAGAAGGGGCGCGAGGAGATCCTCAAGGTGCACCTCCGCAATGTCAAGGTGGCCGATGATGTGGATGTTGAAGCCATTGCCAATATGACCTCGGGAATGGTGGGCGCAGATCTGGCAAATCTGGTCAATGAGGCGGCACTGCTGGCTGTGAGAAGAAAAAAGAAAAAGGTGACCATGAAAGAGTTTGAGGAGGCGGTAGAAAGGGTTGTTGCAGGGTTGGAGAAGAAGAATCGCCTCATCAATGAAGAAGAACGCAAGATAGTGGCTTACCACGAGGTTGGCCATGCCCTAGTGGCCCTCTCACTGCCGGGAACTGATCCAGTTAAGAAGATCTCAATAGTGCCAAGGGGAATAGCGGCCCTTGGTTATACAATGCAGGTGCCTACCGAAGACCGTTTCCTAATGAAGAAAACGGAGCTTCTCAACAAGATTGCCTCGCTGCTAGGGGGCAGGGCGGCTGAAGAGCTGATGTTCGGGGACATCTCCACGGGCGCCCACAACGATCTCGCCAGAGCCACTGATATCGCCAGATCAATGGTTAAAGAATACGGCATGAGTGAGAAGGTGGGACAGGTATATTTTGCAAGCCGGCAAAAAGCCCAGTTTCTCAATGCCCCTATGGCGGAGGGTGGAGGCGAGTATAGTGAGGCCACCGCTCAAATGATAGATAGCGAAGTACGGGAAATCGTTTCCACACAATATGAAAAGGCCAAAGAGATTCTGAAAGAAAAAAGGGAGGTACTGGTCGAAGGGGCGGAGCTGCTATTGAATAAAGAAAAGATAGAGGGTGAGGAACTCAAGGCTATAATGGAAGCAAAAGGGTTCTCTACGGGCGCACAGTCCTGATTCCCTTTCTTATGACTTCTGTGGATCTGGGCCCACAATTGAATAGCAGGTCGAGGCACGAGAGATTGGGTAAGAATTCACCCCACAACTGGGGATACACAGGCGGTCGCGGATTAAAGAAAATCAATTCTATGCCTTCGTTTTGGAATCCCTCTTGGTCTAAGTATTTGCAGGCTGAGTTTTGCGCCAAAAAATGAGTGGCCCCCAAGAGCTTGCTTATTTCAATGGACAGCCTGGGTTCTTTGAGGCAAATTCCCAGTTCTGAAAGGCAAACTAATTTGGTCTTAATATCAAGTTGGTTCATAACATATCGGATGATTCTTATGTTTAGATCGACCAATCTTTGATCCTTTCCAGAGAACAGGTCTTCCAGGAATGGGACGTGGTCCCTGAAGTACGGGGCATTAGCATACGCTGTGGTAAGGGAGAGAAAATCCTTCTTTGCCCATCTGCCCTCGTGGCAGATCTCCACCTCAGAGATTTTTTGAAGTCCTCGTCCTTTTTTCCATACAGGTATGGTTATCCACAATGTTCCCTGGTCGTTTTTGAAACGATTCCTTGTGAGCCAAGTAGTACCCTGAGGAAATTGAACCGAATCCATGAGCACTAGGATGTCGGATCGCAGGGCCTTTTGGAAAAATCCAGCATAAGGGGCAAAATAGGGCTGCTGGGCTGAGACTATTTTCATTGCTATGGACCTCAGAAAAAGAGCCTGGGGTCTTTTGATCTTAGCTCTCGGATCTTGGACAGAACCAGGCGTTTGGCAAACTCCTTGTGGGAGAGATAGGGAATTACGTTTTTTCGCAAGAGATCTATGAATTCCTGAAAAAGCCCTTCCTTTTCCTTTTGATCAACAAAATGCCTCTCTTGTTTGTACCTGTAAGGTATCTTGTTCCCAAAGACGCTGTGCAAGACTTGAAGAAATTTCTCCCTTTCCGGTGTTAGAGGTAGCATTTCAGGGTCCAGGGGGATGTCTACACGGGCCTCAAGGCTCACTAGCCATCTGTCGCCTGCAAGCACTCGACTGAGGTCCCAGACCTCTACCTTGATCCCGTTGTCCAGTATTATGGTGTCAACAAGTTTTTCCCGCATGGTTAGGAACAGAGCCTTACACCCTCACCCTAGCCCTCTCCCTCAGGGGAGAGGGTATTCATGAATGGGAACTAGGTAATAGCTAGTTCAATAATTGCCTTGGAGGTGTATTCACCCAGATCAGCGAGACCATCTAAAGGCATAAACGATAGGGCATTATGAGAAAAAAGGCAAGTTGCTGAGGCAGGGAACTCCTCGTCCGGAAGGTAGAAGATATAGGCGAGGGCCACCTTTGGGAGGGGGTATAGGACAAGAGCCAGATCACCCCTTAGTTCCGCGGGTGCCTCATGGCCATTGAACCGTTGCAAAATTGTCTCACGGCCCTGTTTTATCTTCTCCACATGGGGTGTAAGTGGCGTCTCGGCGTTTGCTTTGAATGCGCCCTGGTAAGGCATACTATCTGGAAAGTCCTTGAATGCCCTGAAAGGCTCAAGCTCAATGGGTTCGTCAGATGCATGGAGCGCGTAAAGGGAAATCACAATGCCTACAGGGCCTTGCTCTGGCTCTCCGTCAAGAAAAATTCCGTTTCGTGTTAGCACGCAATCCCTTCCAAAGGCGCTAAACACGTATGAGGCCCCTTCCCTCCTTGCACCCAAACGGCGCTCAAGCTGCGCAGGGTCAACAGAGAAGGCCCGAGATAGATTATTTTTTATGATCTTTGCGTAGTTGCTTTGCACCGGTTATCAGCCTCGAAACAGATACGAATTCTATTTGTGCACATAATCCGGGATACGCACTCAGAAACTGCTTTATTCCCTGAAGCGTCGTGGCAAATGGATGCCCGATCCCTATGGCCTTACCCCAACGTGTGGCCACTGCAACGAGTCTTTTCATCTCCCTGACAGTGGCCCCTGAAGTGGGACGGCAGTCCAGGAAGACATTTCTGTGGCCTGCTGACATGTGGAGTTTTTTTGCGATCTTATATGCTACTGAGCGAGGGGTTGTGAGGCTATCAATGAAAAAAAGGCCGTCTTGTCTTATGGCTTCCAGTGCCTCCTCTACCTTTTCCCTGTTTGCTGTAAACTTGGAGCCCATATGATTGTTGACACCACTGGCAGCGTTTATTTGATGGAGGTTTGACCTGATTGTATCCTGAATCCTGGTTGCTGAAAAGTTGGTGTACACCGCGCCTGGTCCTGGATCAATATCTGGCCTGAAAGGCTCCATGGGCTGATGTAGGAGGATTTCGTGTTCGCTACACGCGATCTCTTCCATCAACTGGCGCGAAAAAGGACGAAGGGGAAGTATAGAAAAGGTGATAGGAACAGGAAGCCGAAGGAATTCCCTTGCTAGATCAAGGCTGTTACCGATATCGTCTATCACAACGGCCACCTTTGGGCGGGGGCGATTGGGTTTGTCAGGCAATGGTGGCCTCTTGGGCATGGGAAAGACCAGCTTCCACGCAGCGTGGCTAAGGCTTGGAAGAGCCAGATTGCCGGCAAGGGCAAGGAAAAAGGAGCCGCTCCTGCGAAGGAGAATTCTCCTTGTGGGATCAAGCACTTTTGCGTTTTGGGGCGCTCGGTCCATTTTGTGGCCTATATACAACCAATTGGGGTATGGGTCAAGAAAAAATACAATATATGGAATCTTTCCCTTGCATAGGTTTTCTGATTTTGTTATAAGGACAGACCCATAGTAACAGGGCAAAGTAACTCGTAACCTTTTGCATGTGGGAACTGTTCTTGCCTTATGGCTCCATTTTCCACCTGTACTAATTTACATAAGTTCAATTGAGAGGTTCATTGTTCCTTGTGGGCTAAGCCTGTTTACACCATGCCCAGAAAGTTATTTCTTGGCATGTGTGGGGGTGACATTAATTCTTGGGAGATTTAGGAAGAAAGGGGTGAATTTATGAAGGTAATCGCCATCGCGAATCAAAAAGGCGGATGCGGCAAAACAACAACGGCTATCAATCTATCATCTTTGCTGGCGTCAAAGGGGCAGAGGGTGGTTTTGATAGATGCGGACCCACAGGCCCATGCAACCATGGGGCTCAACCTGATGCCAAGCGAACTTGACAAAACCATGTTTGATGTACTGTCACCCAGTAATAATGGGAATATGCCCATGTCTGAGATTTTATTGTCAGTAAAAGAAAACCTGTGGCTTGCACCTTCCAGTGCAAGACTGAGCGCAGTGGAACAGGAACTGGCAGGAGTACAGGGGCGCGAAAGCAAGCTATACAGGGCAATGGGTACCCTCGGGGATGGCTATGACTATGCTATTATAGATTGCCCACCAAGTATCGGCCACCTTTGCGTAAACGGGCTGAGGGCGGCCCAAGAGGTAATCATTCCCATTGACTTGTCACTGTTCTCCCTGAGAGGGGTTTCAAAATTGATGGAGATTGTTCTCATGCTGAAAGACCGGCTGGGCCATGACGTGCGGGCTCGGGCCTTAGTCACCATGTTTGACAACAGGACTAAGTATTCAAGGTTAGTCCTTGACAAGGTAAAAGAGAGATTCAGTGGCAATGTGTATGATACCGTAATCCGATATAATATTAGACTACGGGAGACTGTGGACTCAGGTCTACCCATTTCTGATTATGACCGAAGGTCCATTGGATATAAAGACTATGAGAGGTTGGCAGAAGAGGTGCTCAATGGAGCGGCTGTCTTTTCTGCTGGTGATCATGCCTCCCTTGCTGCAGCAGAGGACTTTATAGAAGAGGCTGAGGGGTTAAGGAAAGTGGCCATGGAGGGTGATGAGGAAATGATTGCTGATGAACAGGAGCGGTTTCAGGCGCAGGGATTTTCATCCTTGTATCCTTCTATGGCCGAGGCCTTGGTGGTAAACAGCTCCCCTGGTCTGGCTAATGAGGATGAGGAGGATTTTTAGTCCCGCGGAGGGATAGAGATGGAAATCAAAGGGGAAACCAAGGAACTGGACGAAGTGTTGGATCTATTCATATCTTCCAAAGAACAAGACTCAAAGGCACCTTGGGCTGAACAGGACTCGGTCCAAGGCAGAGAACCAAAGAAAACGAGGGCATTGCCCCTTGCGGAAACGACTCGGATTAGAAAGGAAATTACGTGCCCTGCGGGCCCTGGCGCCCAGGACAGGCTACGGGGTCTACTTTTTGAATATCTTCAGGACGACTATGAAATAACCAGAGTGGAGGTCCGTAAGGTCACCCAGAGGACTGAAGAGAACAGGAAAATCCACCAAGAGGAGGAGGTCTCTCTGGTAATCAAGGAGTCCTAACAATAGGCCTTGCAGAGGTGAGCGCCCTGTGACAGAATGTGCTAAGAGGTGCGGAGCCGCGGGGGCAGTACAAATACCTTTCTAGGGCCTTCCTGAAGTGAAATGGCCTCTTCAGGACAAAAGCGTGCACATATTCCGCATCCAAAACAGGCGTTTTCGTCCCTCTCGGCCTTACCCTCATCGTTAAGCACAATAGCATCAGTGGGGCATCTATCCACGCACTCGCCACAGCCCACGCATATGTCCTGGTCTATGATAGAAAGATAGTTGGTTGCGTTTACTAGTGGAAAGGCTCCTTCCCGCCATAGCCTTAAGGTATCACAACAGTCCTTGCAGCAATTGCAGATGCTGGTCTCGGGCCGGGAAATTTTTGAGTTGGGATGAAACGCCTTATGAACGAGCCCTGCCTCTTCAGCCTGCTTCATGATCTCCAGCGCTTCTTCTTTGCTCACCATTCGGGCAAAACCCTGAGCCACCGTATGGCGGGCGGACTTTCCAAAGGTGAAGCAGTTCTCAGTAGGGGCTCCAAGAGAACAAGAATGGCCCAGCACAGATCTTCTTTGACGGCAGAAGCAGTGACCAACGGCTATTTCATCAAATTTGTCAATTATCTCCTCAATGGATTGGCTGGCGAGAATGACCTCAGTGGGGGTCTCTATTTGGCGATCCACAGATATGATTCTTATGGGCTTGCCATCCTCTGTTTTTCGCAAGGGCACAGTTCTGTCTATGGGGGGCATTTGCTTGAGAAGAGGGACGAAGGCATCATAATTCTTTTGGACCTGGTCCCTCATTTGAGTGATAAGGTCTTGAAAAAGGTGGGCGAGCCTTTTTTCTTTTTCATCGCCCTTGAGCTTGCCCATAAACCTATATTCCATCAATCCTACGGTCATAAGCGGAAGAATGCGATAGACCATGATGCCCGCTGAACTGGGTTGATTGAAAAGCAACCCCTTCTTTGCAAGGCTGGCAGTAAGTTCCTCTATCTTATCTTCCGTAAGGCCACTGGAGTTCTTCAATTCTTCCAGGGTCTGAGAGGGCTTATCGCGGAATGCCCATATGAGATCAAGCTCATCTTTATTGTCTTCTACTACCTCTTTGATAATACCAATAGTTATGTTGTTGACGGGGAAGGGGATGATTCCTTGCTTGCAGATTACACTGGCGGCTCGTTCGTACTTTTCATCAAGACCTGAATTCTGCATACCATATACCTCCTAAGTCCGCTGCATGTTATCTTTAACAGTTTCAATATCTAGCCTATTTTGCCCCATAGTTCCATAAGTTTTCTGCTTCACTATTCGTTTTTGTGGAATTTAGCCACAAAGTGTCGTAAAAGGGCAATAATTGGGATGCCAGAACTATCCAAGATTATGTGCCAATACGGAAATTGATTCCTCCTGGACCATATTGTGGTATTTTGGCCTCACCTGAGTGGGGAAGGGTAATGGCTACTCATTTGTGCCTCATCTGGGACAATAAGACCTAGCTTGCAGCCATGATTTACTGCCCATATGTCATTTCAAAAATGGAGTGATAAGAAATTTCATTGGTGTCCAAGAAAAGATAAGGTTGGGCTTTGTGGCTAGAAATATCAATTGGTTAGCGTCCCTTATTGCTATTTTGAAATTTAGGTTGGTCATTTGTTTATTGTTATCCGGGAAACGGCACATTCTCTTCGCTACGCTCCCTTCGCCATCCTTGGCTTCGGTCACTGCGGATTTTGGCCCTTTCGCTGTCCTGCTCAAGGCCCAAAATACGCCGCTCCGAGAATGTCCCGTTCCCCTCTTTGCTAAATTGAAACCGTTTTTGGACAGGTATAAAGAAATCTGATTTCTGGTAGTCCGTAGGAGGAAAAGACAATGGATCTTGAAACAATCCGAAAGGATGCGGAGGATATTTTTAAAAGCTGTTTGAAGGCTGTTGATCCCCATAAGGCGGTTAAAAGGGCCTTGAGGGTAAAGGGCAATTTAATGGTGGTCAAGGATGAGGGCGAGGGGGAGCAGGAGATTGATCTGGCAAGGTATAAGAGGATTTTTGTTGTGGGAGGTGGTAAGGCCACAGCACCCATGGCCCAGGCGGTTGAGGAAATCCTGGGTGAAAGAATCACGGCCGGCTTCATAAATGTCAAGTACGGATTCGGACTTACATTGAAATTTACTGAAGTCTGGGAAGCGGGACACCCTCTTCCCGATCAAAATGGATTGGAAGGGGCCAAGAGGATTGTGGAAATTCTTAGGCAGGCTGGTGAAGATGACTTGATACTCTCCCTCATCTCGGGCGGGGGCTCTGCCCTTTTGCCCTTTCCTGCCGATGAGATTACCTTGGAAGAAAAGCAGCAGGTAACAGAAATGCTCCTTGAGTGCGGCGCCAGTATTGATGAGATCAATGCAGTGCGGAAACACATCTCTCTTTCCAAAGGGGGGCAGATGGCCCGTGCTGCCTATCCAGCCACTACCATTAACCTTATGCTATCAGACGTAGTGGGTGATAGGATGGACGTCATAGCATCCGGGCCCTTTGTTCCTGATACCTCTACTTTTATGGATGCCCAGGAGGTTTTCAAGAAATATGGTCTCGAGCACTTGCCTCCAAAAGTGAGCTCATATATCAGGGATGGAATTGATGGTAGGGTACCTGAGACGCCCAAGGAAGGAGACCCAGTATTCAAGAATGTCTCTAATATTATCGTAGGGAGTAACATCATAGCATTGATGGCGGCTCAGCGCAGGGCCATGGAACTGGGCTACCATACACTTATCCTGTCATCCATGATAGAGGGGGAAACAAGAGATGTGGCACGGGTACATGCTGCAATTGCCAAGGAAATTCTAAGAACTGGCAATCCTCTCAAACCTCCTGTCTGCATAATTTCTGGAGGAGAGACAACCGTGACCATCCGCGGAAAAGGAAAGGGAGGAAGGAATCAGGAATTTTGCCTTGCAGCTGCCATGGATATTTCAGGGCTGCCTCCCAGAGTTGTTATTCTCAGCGGGGGAACTGACGGCAACGATGGGCCCACCGATGCAGCCGGGGGCATTGTGGATCCAAAGACAATCAGTAAGGCTGAGGAGAATGGCCTCAATGCCTTGAAAGTCCTACAAAATAACGATGCCTATAATTTCCTCAAGGCCACAGGAGACCTGTTGATCACTGGCCCGACCAAGACCAATGTTATGGATGTACATATAGTTATTATACAATAGCCGGTGATGATTCTTTTGGGCCAACCTCGGCCAAAACCGGTCTATCTTTGTTTCCACCTTCGTATGAGATAGGGCTTTGTCATCTCAAAGGTCATACAGTCTTCCTCTATGGTTTCTTCGGCCTGTTTGATGGACATTCTCTTGGTTTTCCTTACAAAGGAAAGGGTCTTCCCAAAGTACAGGGGGATCAGGGAGTCCATCATCAAATCCCTGTCGGCTAGTTCATCCCGGTAGGAGACGGCAACATCAAAAAGAAGCCGGGCCCACAGATCAGTGGGAAAATTAAATTCATGTTCTTTAAGGCTGCAGATTTCTACAAGTTTATTGAATACGTCGGGACTCAAGATTTCCTGCCACAGGTCCTGATATTGTTCAAAACCTGCATGAAATTTGTTCAGAAGATTCTGGGTGTCCACCTCGACTTTAGGCGGCATTTCCGTCTCTCCAAGGCCAAAGCCATAAATGGCCGTGGGGCGACTGTATTTTACCTTCATCCACATGCCACTGAAATGGGTCATCAAGGTGAATATCGTGCCCACAACCTGCCGGAACATGGGCCCGAGGTGTGCCCCGGGATCCTTGGTGCGATGGATCTTGGGCCTTCCCATGAACGACTGACATACTCGTGCCTTATTAGCAATGGCAAGGGTGGTCATCCAGATGTCAATTCCAAAGTTGGCCACGGCATCATTCCATGTATCACTTCCAAGATATACCCTAGCCAGTTTTGCAGAAAATCCAAAGTCTCCGCCAATGGGTTGACGCACACGTCTACCGTAAAGTGCCCTGGTCATTGGATAGGCAATACCATTGGTAATGGTGCCATCGTACTTGTGTCGTATGTAGAGAGGGGCTACATAGGAGAAGCCATTGTACAGGGGCTCTCCTAGGTGTTTTATCCATTCCGGAGTGATGCTCTTTAAGTCAGCATCAACAACAACCACAGCCTTGGCCTGGAGATCCAAGACCTTGCGAAAAAGATTTTGGAAATTGTTTCCCTTGCCCTTAACTCCCGGGGGGGTAGAAAGATAGATTTTTGGAGCCTTGGTCGGGGTGTCCAGAAATACCTCTCGGGTGCCGTCCGAGGAGTTGTTATCGCAGTTGATTATTACGGTCTTTTTTTCGCGGAAATACTTACTCAGCCCCTGATCTGCCTGGGTTATGGGAAAGGCAATGGAGTCAGCCTCATTGTACGAGGGAATGCAGACGACCATTTCTGCTCTCTTCACGCCATCAGGATTTATTTCAGGTTGAAAGTCACCGGACATCAACATATTCCTCCGTGGGTTTTCAAAAATTTCATGACTCCTTCATTCCAGCCTTTAGGCCCCCTTTGGGTTGTTACCATGAGTCTTGACAAATGTGCCTCTAGGCTGCCCAATTTCTCGCGCTCGCCCACAAAAATGGGCTGGTCAACGGCTTCCAGCATTGGGATGTCGTTATCGCTATCCCCTATGCCCAAACAGTAAATGCTATGGCCCATATCTCGATACCAGCCAATTAGACGCCTGGTGGCCAATCCCTTATCAGAATTGCCATGAAGGTGAAAAAATCTTCCTCCTTTGCTCACCTTCAGGCCCTTGCGGTGAGCGGCTTTGGTGATGAGGGTTTCTTGGTCTTCTCTCATATCTTCTACGATGAACGGCTCATCGAATTCCCTTTTTGCTGCCCTCCGAGCTTGCTCAAGATCTAGTCCCGTAAGAGAGGAGATTTGACGCGGATCCATATCTGAAAAGCCTATAATCTTACATCCCGTTTCCGCTGCAATTTCCTTTAGGGCAGATTTTAGGATCTCATATGGGACCCCAAGGGACCATCTCCAGAAATTATTCACTGATTCGCTACCCACAGGTGGCGCTGGGAATCTAGTTTTTGGAAAAAAGATGCCGCCGCCATTCTCCGTAATAAATGGGTCCTGTATGTCAAGGTCCTCTATGATTAGTTCCAGCTCCGCACGGGTCTTACTGGTAACCAGAATAATCGGAATATCAAGGCGCTTACAATGAGCAATAGCCTCCTTTGCGTCCTTCCAGGAATAGGTGAACGGATCCAGGAGTGTTCCATCCAGATCACTGAATATCACTAAAAAAGGGGAGGTTTTCTCCCCGCAACTTTTACCATTCGCTATCACAGAGACTGACCCTTTTTCGTGTCAAGCAAAACGCCGTTTTTCCTCCTCTACCACCTCGACTATATCATAAAAGATACGAGGGAGTTTATTATTTACCCTTTCCCATGACACCGTCTGTGGAGTTTCGAAGATCTTTTGTTGGGTCTTTTTCTCGACCGCTAGGATTGCATCCGCAAGACCATTTTGGAGAAAGGGCCTGAACTCGGGATAAGAGTTTACAAATCTCAGGAATCTTTCAGTCACTCGATAGGGAGAAGTGAGAATTTCTCCTGCCTGAAGGATACAGCTTCTGAATACCTCCTTGACCAAAAACTCTTCATGGTCTCTATTATATAAAAGATTGCTGAAATCTGCGTCGTCCGAGTATTTTCTTATCTGATCCTCTGCTATGGCCTGATACGTGATGGCAAGATCCCTAAAGAATGTATCGGAGATTTCTAGGCCCTCTTCTATAACTAAGGCATTCATAAGGGTGGTCACAATATCTACCGCCATTCTGTTAAGGCCTTTTCGCTGATCCTCTGGCGACACTTCCTGATGTTTGTGGTCAAAGGGCTCCTCTGAGAACATGACCTCGGCGGCAGAAGAAGCCTTACGGTATACCTCAATCAAGGTAAAAATCTCTACACCCCAGTTGGTGGCAAAGCGCATCTTTTTGAGCAGGTCTGTCCTAAATGCAACCTCGCCAGAGAGTTGGTATTTGAAGCTCAAAAGGAACTCAATTAGCCTCAATACCTTTTCTTCTTTGCTTTCTGTAAACTTTCTTTTAAGGGCTAACAGTAGAGGGTCTAAGAGCAACCTTTTTACTCGGCCATATAGTTCCCTGTCGGCGAGCCTTGCGTAATATGCCTTTGAAAAATCATAGTTCAGAACCACCACGGGAAAAAGCAGCCTATGTAATTGGACACGTTTGAATGTGCGAATATCCGCATCTATTAGACCTATGGCCTGAGCACCAAGGGCTATGGCGATGCCAAAACTGAGGAACATGTTTTTGCCTTTTCCTGGTTCGGTTATGTTGAAGCCTGCTGTTGTAAGCTGCTCATATATGGAGGAAAAACCCGGCCCATCATTCCACTGGATAATGTAATTCTTGATCCCAGCTCCCTTGATGAGATCCCGCAACTCGAATGCCTCTTCTTGAGTAGCCTTATCCAGTCCGAATATAATGGTCGCGAGATAAGTCACATCTCTCAATTGTTTCAATATATTCAAGAATACGGGGCGGTTAGCAGGATCAACATATTCACTAGAAAGAAGGGGAATCACCAGGACGGTCTTTTTCCATTTGGAGTGGAGCCGTAATTGGGTCAACAGGTGTTTTCGATCCTGGCGAAGTATATGGAAGGTGGTTATGCGACCACTATTTTGTGAAAAGTCGGAAATTTTGTTCACCCCCGGAAATAATTAACATGATTCTATTGCAGGGCAAGAAGTTATCTGAATGACCATGTTTTGTCAATCTTAGTTCTGCGAGTGGAACTTCCGCCAAGCCTCAATGGACGCAGATATGTTATTGGATTTAACAGGAGGCTCATATAGGACTTTTGACATGACATGACCTCCATCATGCCTTCGCATATACGCTCTCCGTAAATGGCAAAGACTGCACACATGAAAGACGGATAGTCATAGATCCACCGGCCCACCCTTTTCGCAAGACGTATATGTTTGATAATTTGGTTTTGGAGCAAGGCCGTGTAATGCCTAGCAACCCTTTCTTTCTTATTCCCACCCAATCGGATTGCCTGTGCTGCCAATTGGCCACTCAGAACTGCATTGGATATTCCTTCGGCCGTAAGGGGATCTGCCAGGCCCGCAGCATCTCCTGTGAGAAGGACTCGGTCCTGGGCAAATGTGCTTTTCCCAGACAACAGGCTGATAACAGACGCCCTTTTTTCCATGATGCTGGAGTCCTTGAGGCCAAGAAAACCAAGATAATCATCCATGTATCGGTCCAAATCAACCCTTCCCTTTCTCATCCTTCCTACACCCACGGAGAGATGATCTTTCTTGGGAAAAACCCATCCATAACCCTGGGGCACAAAGCCTATGTCGAATCTTGCAGCCCTGCCACAATGGGTCAGGAGTTCTTTGTTTACCTGAATCTCGCATTCTATGGCAGGAACCAAGTCCAGGGCACGAGCAAACCCTGTCTTTCTGGCCACCCGGCTTAAGGCTCCATCGGCTGCGATGAGGTATCTGCTAGTAAAAGTGCCTTTTGTTGATATTACGTGGACCCTTTCCTGCCGTACTTCAACATCCTTGACCTCACAGCCATCAAACACTGTGGCGCCTGCCGATGAGGCTGCCTCAGCCAATAGATGGTCAAAGTCTTTGCGCATGACCATACCCAAGATGGGCTCGGGTTTTTTGGTTCTAAGGGAAAGACCAGCGGGTATAACATTCACCACTGTTTCGTGGCAGTATCTAGTAACCGAGTCCAGGACTTGGTTTGGCAGACGCCGGAGGCCCCGAATTACCAGGCCCCCAGCGCAAGGTTTGGACCTGGGGAGCTGATCTTTTTCAAGGACTGCCACCTCATAACCTGATTCAGCCAAACTGGCTGCTGTAGAGCTGCCCGCAGGGCCTGCGCCAACAACTATTACGTTATAGTGCTGATCCATGATCGATTCATCAATTACCCGTTGACAAGTCTTTTGCTGCTATCTTCTCAGACGAGCCTAAGGTAACGGTTTTATACACTAATTGCGCCTTTCAGGCACGGAAAATTCATTTTTCAAGCAAAATAATTCCCTTGAAAGGCATGGGGAGAGTTGTTAGTTTCAAACAAATAATTCAATAGCCAAAATTATTTGTAACGGTTCGGACGGAAAAAGGATCTATGATTCCCTCTCCACAAGAATGTCTGGACATAATGCATAAATACCATATGCTGGACAACATCAAGGCCCACTCCCTTATGGTTGCAAAAGTGGCTTATCTCATAACAACCGCAGCAGTGCAAAACGCACCGCATATCTCACCCAGCTTGGTGTTGGCTGGTGCACTGCTGCACGATATCGGAAAGACAGAGGCCCTTCGCAATGGGGGAGACCACGTAGAAATTGGTCAAGAGATTTGTCGCATGGAAGGCCTTGCAGAGGTGGTGCCCATTGTGGCCGAGCACGTGGTACTTAAATCATTTACCGAGGATAGAAAAATAACCGCAAAAGAAATAGTCTATTATGCAGACAAGAGGGTGAATCATGACGAGATCGTGCCGCTTGAAAAGCGTCTTGAATACATCCTTGAGCGCTATGCCTGTGGGAATCCTAGATTGGAAGATTTGATAATTCGTAACTTCAACGTATGCAAGCAGGTGGAGGCGAAACTTTTCCGATGCTTGGACTTTGAACCCTCTGACATCGAACGTTTGGCACCAGTGGTAAAGTTGCCTTTTGATGGACAAAGGCATTAACAAGATAAAGAAGGATCTTTGGACGATGTGGGTTGACAACCCATGATTCCAGCAGAAGTTACAAAAGACTAGATAATAATCCTTTTAGTAAAGGAGATGAAAGACATGAGTCTGTTGAGAAGAGGTGTCCTTTTCCTAATTTGCGGAGTGCTGTTTGCTTGCCAGGCAAACGCGATCAAGATTCATATCCGCTTCAATGATGTCCAGGGGCTAGTGGAAGGGGATCGGGTGCTGGCAGATGCTCAGCAAATAGGAAAGGTGACCAAGGTGACCTACACCTCTAAAGGCGACTTTATTGTAGATGTGGTGGTCGCGGGGCGGTTTAAGGAAAAACTAACTGAAAATGCAAAATTCTACATTATAGCTGACCCTGATGCCTCAGAGAGAAAGGCTGTGGAGATAGTTCAAGCTGATAATCCGGGTAACCTTCTGGCCGATGGAGCGGTAGTCCAAGGGTCTACAATGGTGGAAGATATGGTCAATGACTTGGTAACTGGCATGCAGAAGGGACTAGATGAGTTAGAAGACCAGTTGCAGGAGTTCTTGGGGGCTCTTAAGGAGGTTCCCAAGAAGGAGGAGATTCAAAGACTTCGCAAAGAGCTAGAGGAACTCGCAGAGAGGATGAAAAAGGCTGGAAAGGCGGCTAAAGAGAAACTTGAGAAAGAGGTTCTACCTAAACTAGAGGAGGAAATTGAGAGGCTTAAGGAGAAGCTTAGAAAGTTGGGTAGGGAGAAAGAGGTGGAGCCCCTGGAAACAGAACTCAATGAGCTAAAGAAAATATGATGACGAGATTTTGAGGCCCACAGCCATGTCTATACGGATCATTGCCAAGGATTTATACCGACTTCAGAAAGAGGCGGAGCGCCTAGAGCAAGAGCTTTCCTCTTGTCCCTCCGACAAGAGGGAAGAGCTTGAAAAAAGGCTGGCCGAGGTCAGGGTTGAAAGAGACAAGCTGCGAAATGCCCTTGAAGGGGCCAAGGAGCAGCCACCTTACAGAAAGCCTAGGTAAGCAGCAGTGGCTTGCCCCCATTGCATCCCTTACCTCAAGGCCTTTCTGATTTTTTTTGCCGCGTGGAGCAGATTCTTGTCCCACTGGCGGGCCAGCGGATCGAGGATAACAATTCTTGCTCCAATGGAATTTGCGATAACCCGAGCCGAATGGCTGGAGATTTGAGGCTGTATGAATAGTTCTGTGAAGCCCTTTTCTTTGGCAAGAGTGATGAACTGCTTTAGGTCATGGGCCAGGGGTTTTTTCCCCTCTCTTTCGACCGCCAATTGCCTTAGCCCGTATGTTTTTGCAAAATACCCCCATGCGGGATGATATACTAGGAAGGAGTTACGCGTTCCCACCCCTTTAAACAGATCCCTAATCTTCAGGTCCAGATCCACAATTTCCCCCACGAATCTCCTGTAGTTTCCTTTGTAGAATTCTTCCCGAGAGGGGTCTTGTTTGAGAAGGGCCTCAAGTATGTTTCTAACTTCCACAATGGTCAAAGGAGGTGAGAGCCAGATGTGGGGGTCCAGGTGGATATTATGGTGGCCACGACGGTCTGGCGTTGACAAAGAGCTGGCCACCGGAATCCTTTCCACCCCCCTGTAGCATGGTACCACTCTCATTATGGGATTAGATTTCCTGAATCGAGGGAGCCAGGCTGATTCAAAGGGAAGACCCTGGGCGAAGTATATGGCACACTGAGATAACCTGGCCAACTGTCGGGGTTTTGGTTCGTAGGTGGCCGGGCTGGCTCCAGGTGGCACCATGACAAGAGGGTGTACGTATCGGCCACCTATCTTTTCCACGAAAAAGGCTTGAGGCAAGATGCTAACACTCACTGTGATAGCCTTATCTTCTGCCCAGGTTTCATGAGGGGGAAGCGCAAAAATAACGGCTAGGAAAATCACAGCTAATCTTGTACACTGCTTGGTCAATCTCATTTCTCCTCCTCTGAGCATAATGGGATGGGTTTTCAGTGTTTTGGGGCCAGAGGCCAGTAGGACGCTAGGCCAATTCTTTTTGATTTTAAATCATTTGGCCCGTGTTATCCAGTGTGTTGTTCATAGCGAGGAAATTTAATGCCAGGTATTTGAGCTGAGATGAAAGGCATTAGGGCGGTACCTTTAGCAATTATGGTCTTGATCTTGGGAGCCTTTTCCTTTGCCACAAGCCTTGGTCCCAAGGTGGAGGTTATCCATTCTAAGGAATCCTATGCCCCAGGCAAGGACTATCCCATAGCATTTAGGATTAAGGTCCCCAAGGGTTTGCTTCTGCACGGCCATGAAATAAGACCTGGTCAGATGCTGATACCCACAAACCTGACCTTCGAGCGGAAAAAGGATGTGGTTATTGAGGATCTGCAGTTTCCAGCACCTCAAGAGGTGAAACTGGCTTACTCGGATGAGGCGGTTGAGGTTTATAAGGGAGAGGTACTAATCAGCGGGACGCTGCACATCGGAAAAGGGGTAAGACCTGATATTTATGAGATCAAGGGCACTTTAAGCTATCAGGCCTGTACTTTTGAGAGTTGTTTTCCCCCGAGCAAGGAGCAGGTGGTGGTTTCCGTAAATGTAGCGCCCCCGGGCACAACGGATAGACCTATAAATACTGACGTCTTTTCGGAAGGTGCCAAGGCAAGTGGGTCGTCACAGACGGTCAGTATAGAGGGGTTCCGATTTCATGGAGGGCTCTGGCTGACACTATTAGGAATATTCCTGGGAGGACTTGCCCTAAACCTGACCCCATGTATCTATCCCCTCATCCCTATTACCGTGTCCTTTTTCGGAGCCCGTAGTTCAGAACTCAGGGGAAAGAGGATGATCCACGGGGCCATGTATATTGGCGGATTATCAGTGACCAATTCCATTTTGGGTGTTAGTGCTGCTCTGACAGGGGGAATGTTGGGTACTGCTCTGCAAAACCCATTAGTTCTTGTAGCGGTTTCAGCAATAATACTTGCCATGGGGCTCAGTTTTTTTGGGTTTTGGGAGATTAGGCTGCCTTCGGGAATTGTTAACGCAGCCTCGAGGGGCTTTGGTGGTTTCTTTGGGTCATTTTTTATGGGCCTAACCTTGGGAATTGTAGCAGCCCCCTGCCTTGGTCCCTTTGTCCTGGGGCTTCTAACCTACGTGGGGCAGAAAGGAGATCCCTTCCTGGGTTTCCTGTACTTCTTTGTTTTGAGCATCGGCCTTGGCCTTCCCCTGGGGGTTCTTGCAGTAAGCTCAGGGGCAGTGGACAAATTGCCCATGTCAGGTAACTGGTTGCTATGGATAAAAAAGGGCTTTGGCTGGGTTCTGGTGGGAATGGCGGTTTTTATGATACGCCCGCTTCTTCCTGGTGAAGAGCTAAAAGTAGGCATATTGGCCGCCATCCTAGCTGCGGCGGCATTTCATCTCGGTTTCTTGGATAGGACCAGGGAGGAGAGCCGTACCTTCCAGGTCATAAAAAAGGTCGCAGGAGTGGGATTGCTGATAACCGCCCTTTTCATGGTCTCGGGACTATGGTACGGCGGAAAAGGCATCAAGTGGACTCCTTACCGGCCGGGGATATTGGAAAAGGCCAAGAGGATGGGAAGGCCGGTGATAATTGATTTTTTTGCAGAATGGTGCACACCTTGCAGGGAAATGGACAAGACAACCTTCAGGGATCCCGTAGTCGTCAAGCTGGCCTCTGATCTCATGGCTGTAAGGGTGGACCTCACAACCCGGAGTGCTGAAGGACAGAGGCTGGTGGAGCGTTTTGGCATAAGGGGGGTGCCCACAGTGGTGTTAATAAGACCTGATGGCACAGAGGAGCGTTCGCTCCGGGTAGAATCGCATGTCTCTGCTGAGGAACTTGCCATGAGAATTAGGGCAATACTCTCACAAACTCAGCCACAGACTCGTTGAAGGGACGCCAGGCCTCAATCATTACCATATGTCCGGCGCCTTGAATCTCAACCATCTTGCTACCCTTGATGCCCTTATGGAGCTTGCGGCAAAGGGAGGGAGGCGTGAGCTTGTCTTCTTCACCGCAGATTATGAGGGATGGTATCTCAATTTTGCTAACTCCTTCTCGGACATCAAACCGGTCACATGCAGCGAAATCATTGTAAAGGACATCGGGGCCTGCTTGCTTCATAAGATTTGCCCCTTCTCTTAGCATTAGGGGTTGGGCTGATGAGGAATAGGCATATTTGATAATCATATCTACGGTTGTATCGAACTCTTTTTTGAGGCCTTCAAGGAAGGCCGGTGCCACCTTAAGTCTTGGGCCAGTTGCAGCGAGGATGAGGGCCTTAATCCGGGTTGAGCCTTGAAGTGCTGCCTTCTGGCAGATTGCACCTCCCATGGAATGGCCCATCAGTACAACTGGGGCCTCAAAGCATGATTCCATGAGCTCCACAAGCCAATGGGCATATTCACTGATTTGCTCACAAGCCTTGCCTGGGGTCCTTCCATGGCCTGGAAGATCAATGGCTATGGCGTTGAAGTTACGGCCCAGAGGCCTCAACTGCGCATTCCAGATCTCGGAGCGGCCTCCTGCACCGTGGACCATTAAAATGGTAGGCCTTTGTGGATCAAACTGCTCAGGCCATGCCCGGTAGCCCACATTCTGCTCTGCCAGTTTGCTTAAGGGCATAAAGGCCTCCCTAGGCCCACCTGATCAGAGCACTGCCCCAGGTGAGCCCGCCCCCGAACACGGGCATGCAGATGAAGTGCCCTGGTTTGATGCTGCCGTCCCGCACCGCCTCATCGAGTGCAATGGCGCAAGAGGCGGAGGATATATTCCCGTATTTATCAAGGGTTACGTAAAATCTTTCCATGGGGATCTTGAGGGTCTTGGCCATGGACTGGAACATTCTTAGATTGGCCTGATGAGGGATAAACCAGTCAACGTCCTTCACTGCCACTCCGTTTGCCTCGCACGCCTCCTTTATGGACTCTATAAAGTGCCTCACTGCCACCCTAAAGCTGGCATTGGCTTCTATCATATTCAAGGTATGGAGTCCTTTATCTACGCTTTCGTGGCTAATTGGGGTAGTCTTTGAGCCCCCGCCAGGCAAAAGAAGATCCTGTCCATTAGCCCCATCAGTGTGAACATGGGTAGATAGAATCTCAGGGCCTTCCTCTCCCATTGTCACGATGGCAGCCCCCGCACCATCCCCCCACAGGATACAGGTAGCCCTGTCCTTCCAGTTAAGGGTCCTTGTCATTACCTCAGCGGCGGCTACCAGGATATGGCGGCAGGTTCCTGTCTTCAAATATTGCTCAGCCACGTTTAGCCCGAATATGAACCCAGAGCATGCGGCCGTCACATCAAAGGTCACTGCCTGAGGGGCATCAAGCTTTGCCTGCAACCAGTTGGCTGCCGAAGGACAACAAGTGTCTGGTGTGATGGTGGCGACTATGATGAGGTCTAGATCCTTTGCCGTAAGCCCTGCCATTTCCAGGGCCTTTATGGAGGCCTCATAGGCCAGATCCGACGTTGCAACATCAGGATCAGCCATTCGTCGTTCTTTCACTCCAGTTCTGGTGACGATCCACTCATCAGTGGTGTCGAGACCCATTTTTTGCAAGTCAAAATTTGTTAATACCTTGGGTGGCACATACGATCCTGTGCCCATAATTCTCATTGTTTTCATATTGCCCTTTTACTCCGGTTTTATTCCTAGTTCCTTTTCCTTTTTGGCTACAAGAAGCCTTGTCTTTATCACTGTATCTGGAATCAAGCTCATGGAGTCTATGCCACACTCCACAAGAAATTCAGCAAAGTCAGGAAAATCGCTGGGTGCCTGGCCACAGATGCCGATCTTGCGGCCCTTCTTCTTGGCCACGTCTATTACTTGTTTTATCAGACGCTTAACAGCAGTGTTCCTCTCATTGTATAAGTGAGCCACAAGAGAGGAGTCCCTATCAAGTCCCAGGGTTAGCTGAGTGAGGTCATTAGAACCTATTGAGAATCCGTCAAAAATCTTGGCAAACTCATCAGCACAGACCACATTACTGGGTATTTCGCACATGACATATATTTCAAGCCCATTTTCTCCCTGGACCAGGCCGAAGCGTTTCATCAGCTCAATAACCTTCTTGCCCTCTTCGGGCGTCCTGCAGAAGGGCACCATAACCTTTATGTTTGTAAGACCCACCTCGTTGCGTGCCTTCAACAGGGCTAAACATTCGAGCTCAAAGGCCGGCATGAATTTTTCGTCATAATAACGTGACGCCCCTCTCCATCCAATCATGGGATTGCTCTCAGTGGGTTCGTACAAATAGCCTCCAAGTAAGTTCTCGTACTCATTTGTCTTGAAGTCTGACAGCCTTACAATCACATCATTGGGATAAAAGCCAGCAGCAATTCGGCTAATTCCCTCTGCAAGTTTGTTAATAAAAAACTGCTTCTTGTCCTCGTATACACTTGTAATATCGTCGATCTTGTAAACGACCCCTGCAACCTTTTGATCGGTCTTGGCCTTTTCTTTTAGCTTATCATAGTCCAACAATGCCAGGGGATGGATTCCGATGTGGCTATTGATAATAAATTCCTCCCTTGCAAGCCCTACTCCATCGTTGGGAATCATGCCCTGTGAAAAGGCCTGCTCAGGAATCCCTACGTTCATCATGATCTTGGTTTTGGTCTTGGGGAGCTCTTCCAGGTTCAGTTTTTCCACTTCATATTTAAGAATCCCTTCGTAAACATGCCCTGTTTCTCCTTCACAACATGAAACAGTGACCTCTTGGCCAGTTTTTATAACCTCATCGGCATTCCCTGTGCCGATAATACATGGGATACCCAGTTCGCGCGAGACAATGGCCGCATGACATGTCCTTCCCCCCTTATTGGTTACAATAGCAGCGGCAATCTTCATGATGGGTTCCCAATCAGGATCGGTCATTGTGGTGACCAATACCTCTCCTTCCCTGAATTGATCCATTTCAAGGGTAGAGTTGATAACCCTGGCAACCCCATGTCCAATCTTGGTGCCAACAGCCGTTCCTGAACAAAGTACGGGGCCTGTCTCGAGAAGGCGATATGTCTCATAAACGTTACTATCTTTTTGGGAATGGATGGTCTCGGGCCTGGCCTGTACGATAAACAGTTCCCCAGTTCCTACATTGACCCCATCACCATCCTTTGCCCATTCAATATCCATTGGCTTGAAATAGCCTGCTTCCTGACTGTAGTGGTCTTCGATTATGCATGCCCATTCGGCCAGCTTGAGGATTTCATCGTCATCCAACACATATCGGTGACGTTCAGCAAGGGTCGTGGGAACATTCTTTACGGTTGACTCGTCGTCCATGGAATAAACCATCTTGATGTCCCTGTCGCCCACCTTTCTGCTTATGATAGCTCGCTTTCCCTGTTTTAAAGTGGGCTTGAATACATAATACTCATCTGGATTAACGATCCCCTGAACCACGTTTTCTCCCAGTCCGTAGGCTGCGGTAATAAGCACTGCGTCCTTGAACCCCGTTTCGGTATCAATGGAAAACATGACCCCTGAGTAGGCCGAATCACTCCGAACCATTTTTTGTACTGCTATGGAAAGGGATACGTCAAATTGTCCAAAACCTTTGTCATGACGGTAAGATATGGCCCTATTAGTAAAAAGTGATGCAAAGCATTTACGGCATGCATCAAGTACGCTGCGCCTGCCGCGGATATTCAGATACGTGTCCTGCTGGCCGGCGAATGAGGCATCAGGTAAATCTTCTGCAGTGGCGGATGATCGAATGGCTACGTCCAAGTTATCAGTACCCGCCAAACCAAATTCCTCTGCCAATTTGTCATAGGCCGTATAGATGGCCTGGGTGAGATCGGGAGGAAATTCAGCGTGTCTGATGACATCTCTCACCTGCCGGCCCTTCCTTTGGAGGTTGCTAATGTCATGGGTATCTAGGTTTTTGAGAATTTTCCGTATTTCATCCTCAATTCCGGCATATTTGAGAAAGTACCTATACGCATAGGCAGTTATGGCAAATCCGTTTGGAACCTTTATCCCTTTGCTATGAAGCTTTTGGTACATTTCTCCCAGAGAGGCATTCTTGCCCCCCACAAGAGGAACGTCCTCAATCCCAATTTCATCAAACCAAAGAATGAATTTCTTGCTATTGTCCGCCGCCATGGGTTACTACCTCCTCATCTGGTTACCAGCTATGGCGCTAATAAAAAAACCAAGATACCCAAATAACGGGATAGAGGTATCATTTAACAGCACAGCTTGTCAATTGGCAAAATATTGTATAGAGATAGAGCATATCGACTTTACAGGGGCATTAACAGGGCATAGATCACTTGTCATTACAAGTGGAACGAAAAATCTCCCTGTTTCATAATGCCAAATGGTAAATGAAAAATGACAAAAGAGTATGCAAGAGAGAAAAAAACCTGAAAGGCTCATGCCACTAACGATCATCACGGTTATAATGCAGTTGCTAATATCAGGAGGACCTAATGACATACGTACCTGAGAACTATATATACCTGGACCACAACGCCACAACTCCCATAGCCCCTGAGGTGGCCAATGCAATGGCCCCTTACATACGAGAGAAATTCGGCAACCCCTCAAGCTCTTACTCATTAGGTGTGCAGGCAAAGGCGGCGCTGGAAAAGGCAAGGGGGCAGGTGTCTTCCTTGATTGGATGCAGCCCCGATGAGATCATTTTTACCTCTGGGGGAACCGAGAGCAACAATATGGTGCTCAAGGGAGTGGTAGATTTCAGGTCGCCAGAGCAAACCCACATGATTACCTGTGCAGTAGAGCACCCCGCCATCCTAAATCCCTGCATATATCTTATGGAACTAGGGGTGAGGGTTACCATTTTGCCCGTGGACAGATACGGGCGCGTAGACCCTGAAGATGTTAAAAAGGCTATCCAACCTGATACGAAGCTCATTAGCATTATGCTTGCCAACAATGAAACAGGGACTTTACAATCCCTCAAGGATATTTGCTCCATAGCTCGTGAGCGAGAAATTCCCGTACACACCGATGCTGCACAGGCCGTGGGGAAGATAGAGGTGAGCGTGGATGATCTGGGAGTGGATTTTCTAAGTATTGCCGGACACAAACTTTATGGACCAAAGGGGGTTGGTGCACTTTATATAAGAAAGGGGATAACCATCACTCCACTGATCCATGGGGCAGCACAAGAAAAAGGGCTCAGGCCAGGCACAGAGAATGTGATTCTTTCAGTGGGCCTTGGAGCTGCATGCAAGCTTGCTGCCCAAAGGCTTCCACGGGATATCTCCATTATGAGTAATATGAGAGACAGATTGCAGGACCTGCTTTTTGGTGCCCTGGAGGGTCTTGTGCTGAACGGGCACCCGGAGCATAGACTTCCAAACACCTTGAATGTGTCTGTGCCTGGAATCCAGGGTGCATCGGTTCTGGAAGGGATTCCCAGATTGATGGCTTCAACAGGCGCTGCTTGTCACGAAGATAGTGTAAAGGTTTCACACGTGCTATCTGCTATGGGGGTGCCAGAGGATGTGGCAATGGGGGCCTTGAGGCTCACTGTAGGAAGGTCGAATCACATGGAGCAGATAGAAGAGGCTGCACAGTTGCTTATTTCACGGATAAGGAGGTTGAAGAATGCCTAAGACGGATAAAGAAAGCTCTGCTTTATTGATCATTGATATGGTGAAAGACAACTTTGATGAGAGCAAGGGGCTTCCCATAACCCCTCTGGCAAAGGCCATAATTCCTGCAATCAATGCGGCTATTGCAGGGTTCAGGGAAAAAGGTTGGCCCATAGTTTTTTCAACTGATGCGTTTCACCCTGATGATTTCATCTTTACAGGCAGGATGAAGCCACACTCCTTGGCAGGTACCAAGGGGGCGGAAGTAATTGACGAACTTGATCGCAAGCCTTCCGACTACTGGCTTCCAAAACCCAGGTTTTCCGCCTTTTTCAAGACTGGTCTGGAAAGGTGGTTGAGGGATAGAGGCGTGAGCCTCTGTGCTATCTGCGGCATTGCAACTAATTTCTGCGTCCTTACAACGGCAATGGATGCACTTTGCCATGACTTTAGGACAGTAATCCTGGAGGACTGCTGCGCAGCGTCTTCTCAGGAAATTCATGAGGCCACCCTAAACCTCTACCGCAAAAACCCCCTTTATCCGTTGTTTCGAATCATGAAGAGCGAGGACTTCTTTTCTAAAACAGGAACTGAACCGTAAATCTCTGGTCTGTGTCCTCGTCTACTATCTGTAACCTGAGACTCCTTGCCTTTTTTGCCTCTGCGGGGAAGAACAGGAAACCATGGGCAAGGGTACCGGGGCTGATCTCTTTGTTTCGCAAGGATTTCATGCGCAGGTCTCTGACTATCTCGTGGCGAGCCTCACCAGAGCCATATGCAGAAAGACCACCGCCTGTGGCCCCGGCTGCGGCACCTATCGCTGCCCCTTTGCCAGCAGACTTAAGCACGTTTTCACCGGTGACAATTCCTATGGCCGCTCCAATAACTGCGCCAGCCGTGCCAGCCAGAAAGCCGCTATATGCACCCTTTTTGAAAATGTGCTTTGTCTCAGCGTATTTTGAGGCCCTGTCATATGCCAATTTCTTGTCCAATATTGGCCAAAGATTGCCCTGAACGTCTTCCAAAAAGGTCTGCCGCGGATTTATGGTAATATGGTCCCGGCCTTGATTATCAAATACCACCTGGACAGGAAGAAGGCCTGCGCCAAGTATATCAAAGCCAAAGGCCTCCTTGGCCTCGATGGGATTGTCATAGGCCTTGGCAGCTATCAAGGCCCCTGCCACCTTCCTGGCATTGGGATAGGCTGAAGGGGCCTTAAATGGAAGGGGTTTTGGTGTATATGTGGAACAGGAGGTCCAAACAAACAAAGACAACACCAACAAAACGAGTATGCTTGCTTTTTTCATGGCCAGGCTCCTTTTTAATAGGTTGTAAGCTCTTAGATAACTTTCTTAAATTTTCCCTTGACTGCACCGCAAACAGGGCAGTTTTCAGGCGGGTTGTCTTCAGCTATATATCCGCATACCTGACAAACATAATAGACCGTTTCCCTTTCAGAGAGCATGTCATTCATGGCCTTTTTGTAAAGCTCAGCATGCCTGTCCTCTACATCCATTGACTGGGAAAAGGCCTTCTCCAAGGGCCTATTTCCTTCTTCAACCGCGTCCTTGATC
This sequence comes from uncultured Desulfobacteraceae bacterium, assembly GCA_964508875.1. GTDB lineage: Bacteria > Desulfobacterota > DSM-4660 > Desulfatiglandales > Desulfatiglandaceae > B111-G9. The sequence goes on from CAZDVV010000002.1 coordinate 38,934, forward strand.
AGCTTGGGATATTCCTCAGCATTGGCCCTTATTTCATTTTCAAAAGCGGCCTTGAGGTTTTCTTCAGTTGAACCTATTTTCCCTCGCATTAGCATCAAATAGCGCCGGGCATGGACAGATTCGGCATCTGAAACAGCCCTAAATAGCCTTGCAATCTGGCTGTACCCTTCGACCTCTGCTTTTTGCGCAAAAGCAGCATTTCTTGCAGCCGCTTTGGATTCGGCGGCAAACGCAACAGCTAGATTTTGCTCGCTCTTTGAAGACATAAGCCATCCCCTTGTGCGGTCTTTTCCTTATCACTAACACTAAGACCTGCTTGAAAGGATTTCAACCTTAATTATTTCTGGGTGCGACTCGACGTTTTTCCATACTCTCTTGACGTATGGTGGGCAAGATGTTCTTAACGGATAGAAATCCTAATCTGTGAGGTCCACTACGGATTACACTGGCACCATGAGTCCTGAAAAAAAGCACTTACTGCCATTTGCAGTAAGTGCTTTTTGCCTTCCTTGGTGGGCGTGGGAGGGATCGAACCCCCGACCAATTGATTAAGAGTCAACTGCTCTACCAGCTGAGCTACACGCCCAAAGATCTTACAAGATCTCTTATATTATGGCGCGCCTGGCAGGACTCGAACCTGCGGCCTACGGGTTCGAAGCCCGGCGCTCTATCCAACTGAGCTACAGGCGCTTACTTGCTTAATAAATAGCAATACCATCCCATGATGTCAATAGGTTTTTATGAGAATTTCCTTGACATCAGGGCAGCGTTTACGTAAAAAGATTACTTTCGATCTTTTGAGGTGGTGTAAGTAACTATGAAGACATTTGTAGCAAAAGAATCCGAAGTTGACAAGAAGTGGTATCTGGTTGATGCAAAAGGCAAGATCCTTGGCAGACTTGCTACCCAAATCGCTATGCGCCTTCGGGGCAAGCACAAGCCCATATTTACCCCCCACGCTGATACGGGCGATTTCATTGTGGTGGTTAATGCGGACAAGATTGTGCTTACCGGCAAGAAGTGGGACAATAAATTTTACTACCGCCACAGCGGCTATATGGGAGGGCTGAAAAAGCGATCTGCCAAGAAACTGCTGGAGACAAAGCCAGAGGAAATTATACGGCATGCAGTTAGAGGGATGCTTCCCAAGAATAGTTTGGGCCGCAGACAACTGAAAAAGCTCAAGATATATGCTGGCCCGGACCATCCGCACGAGGCACAAAAACCACAGGAGTTGGAGATATAAATGGCTCAACAGCTTATTCATGCAGTAGGAAAAAGAAAGACAGCAATTGCCCGTATCTGGATGAAACCAGGTACCGGCAAGATTACTGTCAACAATAGGCCTATGGAAGAGTACTTGACCCGCGAGACTGACCGGGTGATGGTCCTTGAACCACTTAAGATAACTGAGAAAGAGGGGCAGTTTGATATCAAGGTAAATGTCCGGGGTGGTGGAATATCGGGACAGGCAGGAGCCATCCGACATGGAATAAGTCGTGCGCTTGTAACTGTGGATCCCGAATTGCGAGAGCCCTTGAAAAGGGGAGGATTTCTCACCAGGGATCCCAGAATGAAAGAAAGGAAAAAGTACGGTCAGCGAGGCGCACGAGCACGGTTCCAGTACTCCAAGCGTTAGACCAGGCCTTCGCGTTTGGTGCACGTGTTTTTTGAAATCGGTACAAACTTCTTTGTTTTTTTAGTTTTTTAAGAGCCCTATTCAGGGCTCTTTTTTTGCCTGAACTGTGCGGGAAGTGAGGAGGAATGACCCACCGAAACCTTAAACTTGTGGTGGCCTATGAAGGCACTAGGTATCACGGGTGGCAGAGACAGGTGGGTCAAATAACCATACAAGAAGTCCTTGAACAAGCAGTTGCCAGGATTGTCTCCCACAGGGTGAAAATCATCGGGGCCGGCAGAACCGATTCAGGGGTTCACGCGCTGGGGCAAGTCTGCAATTTTCGCACCCACTCCTCCATACCCCTAGATGGATTAAAAACGGGCCTGAACTCGCTTCTCCCCGATGACATTCGTGTGTTGAGTATTGAGGAGGTACCCCAGAGTTTTCACTCCCGCTACAGCGCAAGACGAAAGATCTATGTGTATAGAATACTAAACTCTGAAGAACCCGATATCTTCGCTAGAAGGTATGAATGGCACATTGCTGTACCTCTTGATCTCTCTGTAATCAGTGAGTGCCTTTCTATGCTGTTGGGCAAGCATGATTTTTCTGCGTTTAGATCCTCTGGAAGCTCCAATCGGAATCCAGTGCGCACCATGTTTAGGGCGGATTTGGCTCGTGGTACAAATCCCTCCAGACTGATCCTTCTCTTTGAGGCTGATGGCTTTTTGCGCCACATGGTCCGCAATATTGTGGGTACAGTGGTGGCAGCAGGGATGGGGAAGTTCAGTGTGGAGGACTTCCGGGAGATAATAGAGTCAAGGGATAGAACCAGAGCAGGCAAGAAGGCGCCTGCCCCGGGTCTTTTTCTTGTGAGGGTTATCTACTAGCAACGATCATTGTTCATCGGTCTGGTTTTTGAGTGAGCCTCTCACAGTCTCAAAGACCTGATTCCATGCCTCATCAAAGGAACTGATGGATAATCTGCCAACCTCAATGAATTTTATGACGATCTCTTTTGTTGCCTTCAATGCAAGCTCATCCTCTTTTTTCATAAAATCTATCTCCAAAAAGCATGCTTAATAAGGTGTGTAAAAGGTCTTTCCCTGGCCTACTCTTTGCTCCTCTCACTAAATTTGCCTCTATCCGTTTGCCTTATGCCTCAGGCCTTGAGCCTGTATAATATTTGCGCCCGCTGAAAGGAAGAAGGCCGAAACTTTTTCAGCGGGGCGCCGGCAAGGAAAAACCCTGCGAAAGCCCTCCCTTGCCATAATGCAAATTAGCAAGAGGTGATTGCGAAATCAACGGGTTTCCCAAACCCCTGGTATCAATTCGCCACAGGATGGGCAGGCATTGTTGTCAATCTTGTTGTTTCTCACATAAAAGCCAAATCGATCTATCAGGGGTGCGCCGCAATTGTGGCATTTGGTGTGTTCCCCTTCGTCTCCTGGCAGGTTTCCTGTGTATACATACCTGAGACCTGTTTCATAGCCTATTTCTCGGGCCATCCTTACAGTGCGCGGTGGGGTAGGAGGCGCGTCAGTAAGTCTATAGGTGGGATGAAAGCGGCTTACGTGCCAAGGTATGCCAGGGTCCAGTTCCACTAAAAACTTTGCGATATCCCTAAGCTCTTCAGGAGAGTCATTCTTACCTGGTATGATCAAAGTTGTTACCTCCACCCAAATCCCTTGGCTCTTCATGGTGGAAATGGTGTCAAGGACAGGCCGCAGTCTTGCCTTACACATCTCCTTATAGAACTTGTCCGAAAAGGCCTTGAGATCCACATTAGCAGCATGGAGGTGCGGATGGATTTCTTCTAAGCATTCTTTTGTCATGTATCCATTGGTTACAAAGACATTCTTGATCCCTCTAGAGGATGCGATTTCTGCAGTATCCTTTGCTAGTTCAAAATATATGGTAGGCTCTGTGTATGTATAGGCAATTGTGGCGCATCCTGATCTTTCTGCATCAGCTACAATATCTCGCGGTGTGATGTTTTCCCCCATTATTCTGTTTAGATCAGAGGGCATCTGGGAGATATCGGCATTTTGGCAAAATTGGCAATGAAAATTACATCCGACAGTTGCTATGGAGTAGGACAGGGTCCCTGGTAAGAAATGGAACAGGGGCTTTTTTTCGATTGGATCCACATGCCTGGCTATCACCTTGTCATAGACCAAGGTGTAAAGTTTGCCCTCCACGTTTTGCCTCACTGCGCAGATACCTTTTGCCCCCGGCTTTATGATGCATCGGTGGGCGCAAAGCCCACAGCGTACCCGCTCATTTTCCATTGATTCGTACAAATAGGCCTCTTTCATAATGTAAGCTCCTCATTTACATTCAATTGAATCACGCAGAACTGCCTACCCTGGTATGGGTAACTGACTGACCCATATCCTCCAGATTTACTTTCAAGGGCAGGGTGTGTGCCCTTACGGTATAGAGCATCGTGGCACTCATACCTATAAAGGTACCGAATGGAGCTCCCGACAGTGTGCACCAGTTTTCAGATAAAAGCCCTATCCTTTCCAAAAACTCTGGATATAGAAGTATACACTTCCACATCACGGGGACCTTTCCATAGGCCGCTTTCACTAAGGCCTTAAGGTCCCACAGACTAAAAAAACGTGCATTTCTAAACATGGAGTTGCCAAACAGACCTTGTATCCTATTACTGAGCCCACTCCAGGAAAAGCCATTGAAAACCCCAATAAATACTTGGCGTGATGCCACACGCCCTGCTTCCTTTAGCACCTGGAGCGGGTCTCTCACAAACTCCAGTGTGTTGATCATGAATACCATATCAAACTCATTGTCTTCGAAAGGAAGATCCTCCGCCTCGCAGGTTCTGAGAATACAATGACGTCCAAGTCTGCTCCTTGCCTGTTCAACCATGAATGGAGAGGCATCTACCCCGCTCACATCCAATCCCATCTTGCTCAACAAAAGCAGGTGATTTCCGGCCCCGCAGCCAATGTCCAATACCCTGAGACCAGGCCGAAGGTCCATCACGGAGACAATAAGGGATTCAAGTGAAGATTCTACGGCTCTTCCCTGTCGGCTCTTGCACCACCTGGAGTAACATTCATGCAATTCTCTTGTAAATGTTGTCCCCATAATCTCCAGTGTGATACTTCAGGAAAGGAAAATGAAATGTATGGATGGTTAATAACTTATTAATTATTTCATACATTAAGAAAAGTGGGGGCAGTAGGCAAGAAAAAAGGTTAGAAACCGCCTCAGACAGTTCCTTTGGCAGAACCAGAGATTAGCAGTAACCTTTGCATTTGGATTTAGTTAGATATCTTTCAAGTCGTATTTGGAAATCATCCGAGATAGATACGTCCTCTGTATCCCCATTATTTTGGCCGCCTCGGTTCGGTTTCCACTAGTGTGCCGTAGGTTTTGAATGATAAAATCCTTCTTAAAGGCATCCACAGCCTCTTTTAACGTCATTCCAACGGTGATTCCTTGCTGCGGCCTACGGGGAGAAAAGATGGGAAGGTCTTCTGGCAGGATCTCTTTGCCATTACCCATGACCACCGCCCGCTCCATGGCGTTTCGCAATTCCCTGATATTACCGGGCCAATCATATCTCAACATTTTCTCCATTGCAGCCCGGGATATCTTGAGATCTGGGAGCCCCTTTTCTTGCTGAAATAGTTTCAGGAAATGGTCGGCCAACAGGGGGATGTCCTCCTTCCTCTCCCTCAACGAAGGCATGTGAATCTGAACCACATTTAGCCGGTAGTAGAGATCCTCCCTGAACCTTCCTTCCTCTACCTCCTTGGCAATGTCCCTGTTGGTTGCAGATATCACTCGTACGTCCACTGAAATTGGAGTGTTTCCGCCAACCCTATAGAACACACCTTCTTGCAAGACGCGCAAGAGCTTGGCCTGCATTCCTGGGCTCATCTCGCCAATTTCGTCAAGAAAAATGGTCCCACCGTCTGCAAGTTCAAATTTGCCTATCTTGCGGGATGTCGCTCCGGTAAAGGACCCTTTTTCGTATCCAAAAAGCTCAGCCTCTAGCAGAGTGTCGGGCAGTGCAGCGCAGTTGATAATAACCAGGGGTTCTTCCTTACGAGCACCTGCCTTGTGAATGAGCCTGGCCAGTAACTCCTTTCCCGTACCACTTTCTCCGAGGATCATGGTGCTGGTTTTTGAGTTGGCCACTTTGAAGGCATCGGATATTACCTTTTTAAGGGCGTGGCTTTCTCCAATAATTTGGTACTTTTGGCTGAGCTCTTCTCTTAGACTTTGGTTCTCTCTTCGAACTTTGTCGATTTTTTGGGCACTGCTTATGGCCTGGGAGGCAAGATCTGCAAATACCGTCAGCAGCCTCATATCCTGGGGTTGAATAGGGCTGCCGTCTTCCTTGTCAATGATCTCAACAACACCTATGATGTCCCCATTCATAGTCATGGGGACGCAGGCAATGGATTTTGTCTCAAAACCTGTGGATTCGCTGATTTTCTTGTACCATCGAGGGTCTTTGGTGACATCTTGGATAAGCAGTGGTTCTCCCTTTTCTGCAACGTATCCGGCTATTCCCTGGCCCAGGTTTATTTCATATTTACGAACTTCCTCTCGTTTTTCACCCGTGGCAACCTTGAAATATAACTTCTTCGTCTTTTTGTCCAAAAGAAGCAGGGAACTGGCCTTGGCCTGCATCATTATGGTGGCCTTTTCAATGATGAGTTCAAGAAGTTGATCCAGGTCCAAGACCGATGAGACCCAGGAAGAGATTTCCTTTAGCCTCTCTATGGATGATGTGTTGTTATGGTTTTGTTTTCCCATGAAATTTCGCAAGGTCCCCCCGCCTTAACGCATCATTATAGGTCAATACTATTTGTGGAAAACGATGTATACTTTTCTATCGGCAGGTGGATACTAAAGGTTTAAATGTATGTAATTTTATAAATCAGTGGATGGGGGCCGTAACCCTGTTTTCTTGGCAATTTTGTTGAGTGAGTCCTGGTGTTCCTTTGTCTCGGTGAGCAGTGCCAGTTGAGAAGACATATAATCTAAATGCCCCTTGAGGTCAGATTTCAGGCCATCATAGAGGGCCCTTTTGGTGGCGGTAAGAGAAGGAAGGGGCCATTGGGCTATTTCAGTGGCCAGTTTGTGTGTTTTTTGATCAAGTTCCTTATTGGGAACAACCATGTTTACAATGCCCATGTCGCAGGCCTCTATGGCGCTCAATACTTTTCCAGTCAACAGTACCTCCAGGGCCTTGCTGACACCAATGAGCCGGGGAAGAAAATAGCCGCCTCCACCTCCGGGAGCAAGCCCTATCCGTACCACCGTAGAGCAGAATGTGGCCCTTTCAGAGGCCATGCGCAGATCACAGGCAAGAGCAAGGTCAAAACCTCCGCCAAAAGCAGGGCCGTCAATGGAGGCAATAATAGGCTTGTCTATGTGCTCCAGCAGCAAAGGGATACGTTGTACCTTGTTGGCCAGGTATGTCTTCATGCCCATTGATCTAAGCTTGCCTGAGAGCATGTCCTTAATATCGGCCCCCGCACAAAAGGCTTCGCCTTTTCCCCTTATGATGATAACCTTTACCTGAGAGTCGTGTTGAGCATCTTGAAGGGCATGATAAAGGCCATCTAGCATTTCAGTAGTAAATGTATTTCTCATCTCTGGTCGGTTTAGCGATAAATACGCAAGAGGGGCTTTCTTTTCGTATATGAGGTCTTTTTGGTCCATGAGATAATCTCCTAAGATACAAAGTCTTGGCTGCGATACTATAGGAAGGTTAGATGTTTGTAAATATGGTTATGTCAGCGGGCAGAGCAGTGAAGCGGGAGCCTGTAGACTTGAGTGATCTTGAAGGGCACAATGCGGTCAGGTGAAAAAACAACTCGTGTCAAACAGCTTTCCACCCAACCCGAAAAACTAAAGGGTGAGGTCAAGCGCATTACATTTTCGAGCCCTGAGACGGGATTTACAGTAGCGGAGGTGAGGGTGGAGGGCGAGCTGTTGCCCATAACGATTGTGGGTAATCTGGGCAATGTGTTTCCAGGCCAAGTTCTGCACATGGAAGGCATGTGGGAGCTACATCCCAGGTTTGGCAAAAGATTCAAGGTGCACGTCTACAGCAGGATACTCCCCCAGACCAAGAAGGCCATAGAGAAATATCTGGGCTCTGGACTGATAAATGGCATCGGTCCGGTACTGGCCGAAAGAATCGTCAAGAAATTCGGGGAAGATACCCTCAAAGTGATTGATGAAAGCCCTAACAAGCTTCTCAAAGTTGATGGAATAGGTGAAAAGCGACTGGCGCTGATCAAAAGGGCCTGGGAGGAACAAAGGGGAATGAGCTCGCTGATGGTTTTTTTGAAAGAACATGACCTGGGAACAGCCTTGGCGTTCAAGATCATGAAACGTTATGGAAACCAGGCACTGTCTACAATAACTGAGAATCCCTATAGGCTGGCATGGGATATACCCGGGGTGGGATTCAAGACTGCAGATAAGATTGCCATGAAGATGGGCATTGACCGGGATTCCACCCAGAGGCTCGAAGCAGGGATCATCTTCAGGCTGACAAGCCTGGCGGAACAGGGCCATGTCTATTATCCCCTTGAGTCCGTAGTAAGATTATGCTCGGAATTTTTGGGCGTTGGGGAGAAAGAGGTCTCCCGTGCCCTCGAGTTGCTGACATCCCGCGGGGAGCTGGTAATCGAGCAGGTGGTTGGACACTCGAGCCACAGGAAAAAGGAACTCCAAGCTGTTTTCCTCAAGAGATACCATCTCGCCGAAACTGCAACTGCCACTCACATCAGGCGCCTGATGGCTGCGGACTCCAGGGTCCCTAAGATAGATGCTCATAAGGCAATTGAATGGATCAGGAGGAGAATAAGTATTAATTTGGTGGCCAGACAGATTGATGCGATTGAAAAGGCCCTAACTAATAAGCTCCTTATTGTTACAGGGGGGCCTGGCACAGGCAAGACAACCATCATTAAGGCAATAATTGAGATCTTCAGGGCAAAAAAGGCCACTGTGCTGCTTGCCGCACCCACGGGCAGGGCATCAAAGAGGATGGAGGAGGCAGCAGCCATGGAGGCCAAAACAATTCACCGGCTTCTGGAGTTTTCGTGGGATATAGGTGGATTTGCCAGAAATGAGGACAATCCACTGGAGGCAGATCTTGTTATTGTGGATGAGGCCTCTATGATAGATGTATCTTTAATGGCTCATCTGCTTCGCGCAATACCATCTGAGGCTAGATTGGTACTGGTGGGAGATGTGGATCAACTACCCTCAGTAGGGCCAGGGAATGTCCTGAAAGACATGATCAGTTCCGGAAAAATACCGGTCGTAAGGCTGACGGATATCTTTCGCCAGGCAAAAAAGAGCCTCATCACGGTGAACGCCCATAGAATAAACCATGGAAAGATGCCTATTTTACCGAGCCAGGGGGAAAGGCTCCAGGACTTTTATCTTATCGAGCAGCATAATCCCAACCAGGTCTTAAACACGGTATTAGAGTTGGTATGCAGGAGGATTCCAGAAAGGTTTTCCATGGATCCAGTAAAGGACATTCAGGTCCTATGCCCCATGCACAGAGGGGTTGTGGGCACAGAAGAGTTGAACAGGAGACTGCAAAAGGCGTTGAACCCCAATGGTCGCCGAGTTCAGGTGGGCTCTCGAAGCTACGGTATAGGTGACAAGGTAATGCAAATTAGAAATGACTATGAAAAGGAGGTTTTCAATGGCGATATCGGATACGTGAAATCTGTGGATACGGTGGCAGGACAATTGACCGTATCCTTTGATTCTAGGGAAGTGAGCTACCGATTCGCTGAATTAGATGATCTTGCATTGGCGTATGCCATTTCGGTACACAAATCCCAAGGAAGCGAATATCGGGCCGTGGTGCTTCCCCTTATCAGTCAGCACTATCTTATGCTCCAACGAAACCTGATCTACACAGCGATAACTAGGGCCCGAAAGCTTCTGGTGATAGTAGGGAGCAAAAGGGCACTGTCCATTGCAGTTACCAACGAAAAGCCTTCCAAACGTTACACTCTTTTGGCCCAAAGATTAAAGCGCCTCTAATCGAATCTTTTCCTCGTTCATGACCTGTTTTAGCATCGTGGCATCATCCAATACCCTGCCAATAATGTTTACAGCACTGGCAGGAATGATTTTGTCTCCTTGGCTCATGGGAGTGGGTCCAAAAAATATGCAAAAGGCACTACCTGTGGGCCAGTATCCCAGTTCACCTATGGACACTTTTTCCTTGGCCCCTTGTTCAAGCTCGGCTTGAACTGGAATCTCGAAATAGATCTCATCGCCCCACGTGTTGAATGGGCCCTCAAATGGCAGAATTTCAGCGATCTTTCTAGCGGTGGGTGTGTCATTTAGCTCTGCTTCCAGGGAAACTTCACCAACTGTAATCCGAATCCTCATGTCCTTTCACCCCCTAACACGGCAGTTTTCTGTCCCTTTATAACCGCTACGCACCCATAAATCAAAGAGTTCCTGTCTATTGCAACATCCTTTTTCCTTGCGCTGAATTTGAAACCGGCGTTGGACAAGATTGATTATTATGGCATGGCATTTGCTCAATAAAAGGGCGACATAGCGGGATCACGGAGGCTTGAGCCAATAATACTCATGAAAATAGGTCTCAGGGGGCCTAAAACGGAGGCTTTTCGGGCTTGGAGGCACCAGGGTGGGCTCAACTATTGACGCTGTGCGCCAAAAACATGGCAGAGGATAGTAGGTCCTATGGCAAAAGTAAAAGAAGAGGAACAACAGAATACCAATAGCTGGATCACCACATACACGGACTTGATGACCCTGTTGCTCACCTTTTTTGTATTGCTTATAAGCATGTCCGTGGTGGACCCTATGAGGCAGCGAGTTGCCCTCAACTCATTGGTTGGTGCCTTTGGTTTCAAGCCGGGAGGGCATTCTGTCATAGGGGTGAAGAAGGGCATGAATATCACAGTTGGAGCCGCTCCCCTTCAAAAAGAGCAAGTGGACTTTGAGAGGCTTCGGAACATCACCTTCAGAAACGGGCTGCAAGCAGATGTTGAGGTCCAGACAGAAGGAGAAAAGATAGTTATCACATTGAACAATCGGGTCCTATTCCCCCATGGATCTAGCACTCTTTCAGACAAAGGAAAGAATTACCTCAAGCAGCTCGCACCAGTATTGAGGCAGGTGCCAGGTCTGGTAGAGCTGAGAGGATATGCCGACCCCACTGAGGTGCTGTTTGACCAAAATAAACTGAAAAAGGGCGCGATTATTTCTACCAAAAGAGCAGTCGCAGTGTACAGGTACCTGAACAAGATCGGGAAGATTCCTCATAAGAAGATGGTCGCGCATGGCTTTGGGGTCCAGTCCCAAAAGAAGGCGGCCATAAAAGGAACAACAAACTTTAACCGGCAAGTGAAAATTATTTGTGATTACCGGGCAAGTATCCCCTATCGAGTGAAGAGAGGAGAAAAGAAAAAAAGCTACTACCTCGATTTCAAGGGCTTTTTCTTCAAATTGAGAGGGAGCTAATATGGCCAGGAAAAAGAAAGGAGGCGAGGGAGGAAGTGGCCACGAAGGCAGTTGGATGGTTACCTTTTCTGATCTGTCTACACTGCTGCTGACCTTTTTTGTATTGCTCCTTTCCATGTCATCAATGGATGACCTTAAGCTCAAGAGCATGTTCCAGAATTTTACCAGCAGTTCAGGGATTCTACTGTTCAAGCAATACGGTGAGATATACCACGCGAAAGAGATATTCATTCAGGGGCTTTATGAAAAACTGAAGGATGCCCTTGTAGTAAACAAGGACACCGAAGGCATAGAGAACGAACTTGCTTCAAACATTACTGAGAATCCCTTTGTTAATGCAAGTGCAGCTGTAAAATTTGAAAACCTAGAAAACGGATTCAAGCTTGTTTTCGGCCAAGAGCTGCTTTTCCGCTCTGGCAGTGCACAAATCAGGCCTGAAATGTTACCCGTATTAATGCAGGTGGCTGATTTCATACGGGTTTCCAGCTATCAGGTGTATATTGATGGCCACACTGACGCGATTCCCATACATACCGACAAATATAAATCAAACGAGGATCTCTCTCTGGCTCGGGCATACAACATTATGGAATATCTGGTGAAAGGGTGCGGGGTAGCACCAAATACCATTGCCCTTTGTGGCTATGGGGCCCAGAGACCAGTTGCATCCAATAAGACGCCAGAGGGTAGGGCAAAAAACAGGCGAGTGGAGATAATCTTCAAGAACCAGAAATACTTCTAATAGCGTGTAGATGGACCTTGGAATCATTCAATGACTGGACCTCTTGCTCCAGTTGGTCGGTTACAGGACTTGATGCCCCAACAAGGGCAAGGCGAAAGCGATTAAGTCCCTTTGCATCCCTCTCCTGAACCCCCTCATGGAGGAGACGGGCGGCTTGCCCGGAACTGACCTGATTGTGTTCGCACGGCACAAGATAGACCAAGAGCCTCTCACCAACGACCATCTTTACGTAAGGGAAAGGTGTGGTCATCACACATCTGACTTGATAGTGATCAAATACCTCATGGGGGCATGCGCAACCCAGTGATTCCTGTATAAGAGCCACTACGTGCTTTTTTTCGGACAGATACGCCAGCCAGTCTTTAACCGTGTCTCCTGCCTCCACCTATTTTTTTCTCTTGAATATGATTCGAATGGGAGTAAGGGGTAGTCCCAGGCGAGATCGGAGCTGGTTGAGTAAATATCTTTCATAAGTGGATTGAACCCACTCAGGTCTGTTTACAAAGACCAAAAATGTTGGGGGCCTGATGTCCACTTGGGTGGCGTAGGAAAAATTTGGCCTCCTATGCCCAACAATGGGCGCAGGGTGCTTTGTAACAATTTCTTTTAGTGCCCTGTTAAGGTCTGAGGTTTTGATAGATCTTGAAAAGTGCCCATATACCTTATCAATATGTTGAAATAATTTACCGATACCTTCACCTGTAAGGGCAGAGGTCCGAACCTTGGGTGCGAAATTTATGAAGGCAAGTTCCCTTTCCATGGACCTTTGGAGATTCTTTCTTCTTGACTCATCCCCTTTTGCGAGGTCCCATTTATTGATCACCAACACAATTGCCCTTCCCCTCTCCAGTGCATAACCGCATATCCTAGCATCTTGCTCAGTGATACCCTCGGCCGCATCTACCAAAACGCACGCCACGTGGCATCGGTCAAGGCTTCGAAGGGCCTTAATTACGGAAAATTTCTCAATTTTTTCCTTTACGCGTGCCTTTCTGCGAATACCGGCTGTGTCTATGAAGGTATAAGCCTTCCCTTTCCATTGAAAGTGGGTATCCACTGAATCGCGGGTAGTCCCAGGCAGTTCACTTACTACAAGACGCTCTGAGCCAAGGATTCTGTTGATAAGGGATGACTTGCCCACGTTAGGTTTGCCCACAACAGCCACTTTAATGCTATCACTCCGCCCTTCCATCTCATCATGTGAGGCGGGAAGGTCTTGAAGTATCTTGTCCAGCAAGGCCTTTACGCCATAGCCATGAGCAGCAGAGATTGGGAAGAGCAAGTGGAATCCAAAGCTGTAAAAGTCTGCGGCGAGGTTTTCCAGTTCCGGGCCATCTATCTTATTGACAGCAAGGTATACCTTTTTCTCAAAGGGCCTGAGCATCCTAGCGATCTCTTCGTCGGCGGGCAGGATGCCCTGCCGGCCATCCACCACGAAGATAATGCTGTCGGCCTCCTCTATGGCTGACTTGATCTGTTGTTGTACCTTTTGGGCCAGAGGGTCTTGCGTGAAATCCTCAAATCCACCTGTATCAATTAGCGTGAATGATCTATCATCATGGCGTACATGGGCATAAAGCCTATCACGGGTCACACCTGGGCGATCATCTACTAAGGCATCCCGTGAACGGGTTAGGCGATTAAACAAAGTGGATTTACCCACATTTGGCCTACCTACTATGGCGATTACTGGTTCCATCGGGCCTGACTATAACCTTATGTCCCCAAGTCCTTGGCTTCCAACCTAAACAAGGCGCATGGCCTCGCCAGGCGGCGGTGCCATATGGCAACACAAAAATTATGGATGAAAACTAACTAGGCACTTGGGAGACTGTTACGTATAATGCGGCTTAGTTCATCTAATCTTAGTGGTTTTTCAAGAAGGGTCAAGGCGATTCCTTCTTGGAGGGTTTTCCGGGCACGGATATCACTGGCATTGCCTGTAAGTACGAGGATGCGAGCCGAAGGGTCAAAGGATTTTATCCGCAGGGAAGATTCGTAGCCATCCATGACCGGCATGTTTATGTCCATTATTACGAGATCAGGGATAAGCTTCTTGTACTTCTCGACTCCCTCTTCACCATTAAATGCTTGATCCACAATATAGGTCCCCTCCATTTCAAGGGCCTCAAGCAGGAGATCTGATATAGGCCTCTCATCATCCACTATGAGAATCTTTTTCTTGTCCATGGCCTGGTACTGTCCTGGGAATTCTCTAAATTATCCTGGCTCAAACGCCCAATACTCTAACCACAAGCCGTAAAGATCAGTGATAAGCGTATTTTCCTTTTTCAGGGTGAAAAGAGTGTAGAGAAAGACCTCCAAAGAGTCAAGAAAAAATTACAATATATTGTGTTTTTCTTGACAAAGGTTGAACATATTGTATTTTATCGCAAATATTGGATCCATAGGTCATTCATGTTCTGCCTTGACAGCGATTATCTAAGGCGATAGTTTTCTAGCAAACGCGCAATAGAGTTAAAAGATATGCCCACCAAATACATTATCGTAACCGGCGGGGTACTTTCGGGCCTGGGAAAGGGGATTGCTGTGGCCTCTATAGGACACCTGCTATCTTCTCGCCTCAAGATTGTCCCCATAAAGTGTGACGGATACCTCAATGTTGATCCTGGCACTATGAATCCTTTTGAGCACGGTGAGGTGTTTGTGCTGGATGACGGTGGTGAAGTGGACATGGACTTCGGCCATTATGAGCGCTATCTTGGGGTCACGTGCAAGTCCAAATGGAACCTCACCATGGGAAAGGTTTTCGAGATGGTCCGGGAAAAGGAGCGCAGGGGGGACTATTTGGGAAAGACAGTCCAATACATTCCCCATGTAACAGATGTTATCAAAGGGCATATTTTCCAAATCGTTGAGGAAGAAAGGCCGGATCTGGTACTTGTTGAAATTGGCGGGACTGTTGGTGACATTGAGAATGAGCTTTTCCTAGAGGCTATGCGTCAAATGAGGGAGGATGTGGGTAAGGAAAATATCCTTTATGTTCACCTTACCTATGTGCCAATCCCGTATGGGGTAAATGAGCAGAAATCAAAACCAACGCAACAGAGCGTTAATCTGCTCAAACAGAGGGGCATTTTCCCAGATATTATCATTGGCAGGTGTTCACAGTTTCTCACCAAAGAGGTGAAGGCCAAAATTTCCAATTTTTGTGATGTGGCCCCTGAGGCCGTAATCACAGGGCTAGATGTTGATGACATCTACGAGATTCCGGTGATTTTCGAGCAAGAAGGACTTCCTGAGATTATCCACAAGAAGCTCAACATCTATAGCCCGCCAGACCTAAGAAGGTGGAAGTCATATATTGAGAACATCAGGCATCCTACCAAAGAAATTACGGTCGCCATGTGCGGGAAATACACCCGCCTAGAGGATTCGTATGCCTCTATCCTTGAAGCCTTTAACCACTGCTCGGCCCATCTTAAATGCAAGATCCGGGTCAAATGGGTTGAAACAACTGACCTCAAGGATCCTGGAGTGCTGGAAGACGCTGACGGTATACTAGTGCCTGGTGGGTTTGGTTCACGGGGTACCGAGGGAAAGATTCAGGCCATCAAGCTGGCAAGGGAAAAGAACATACCCTTTCTCGGGCTTTGCCTAGGCCTGCAACTTGCTATAATTGAATTTGCCAGAAATGTTTGTGGCCTCCATGGGGCCAACTCCACTGAAATAGACCCCTCTACTCCCTATCCTGTGATTGATATTCTCCCAGAGCAACGAGAGATAGTGAACAAAGGGGGTACCATGAGGTTGGGGGCCTACGAGGCCACATTAAGAGAAGGTACACTGGTGAGGTCTTTGTACGGGAGTGAAACGGCTTCAGAGAGGCACAGGCATCGCTACGAGGTTAACCCAGAATTTCACGAGATCCTTCAGGAACATGGCATGGTTTTCTCCGGTATATCAAAAGACGGAAGGCTTGTAGAATTCATAGAGTTGCCAGAGCACCGATACTTTGTTGCCACTCAGGCCCATCCTGAGCTGAAGTCCAGGATGGAACGACCGGCACCCTTGTTCTATGGATTCATAAAGGCGTGCTTGGAAGATAAGAAATAGATAGTGTTGCGGGAATGACGAAAATGGGCACATCCTGAGTTCTAGAGGCCTTGGCATCTATTATCAAGAACGCATGAATCATTCCATGAATTATAAGAAGTATCAACTTCTTTTTGGTGGTCTTTTGGGCGATGAGAAAAGGTTTAGGAACATGATGGCCCGCAGGGGGGTGAAGCATTCACTTGTGGACCAGATGCTGCGGGAGGCACCAGTCATCGTAAAACAAAACTTGAGCCTTGAGACAGCCAGAAAGTATGCTGATGCATTGTCCGCAATGGGCGCTAAGGTGACCATTTTAGACCAAGATCCACAGGAAAATCAGAAAGAATCCTCAAACAAAGTAACTCCCATGTCCAGTTTCCTCCCTTGTCCACGTTGTGGATTAGTGCAGCCCGAAACTGATGTGTGTCCAAGATGTGGTTATCATTTGATGGCCCTTGGGAGCGATGGAGAAGCCCATGTCACAGGTGATAGAACTTGAAAAGGCCAAACTGAATGTGGCGGCCAAGAGGGGGTATCGCAACTGGACGAGTGCATTTAAGGAAAAGTTTGGTGTTGACACAAAGTTATCAGATATCTCTGTGGAAACACTGGCCCATCTTGCTCAGGCCCAGGAGAAAAGTACATTCTATTTGTATGATTTGATTATGAGTTTGGATGGGCTTGGTTCGGGTTTCGACTTTCAGGAGCTTCCTGGGGATAAAAAAATGGCGGTCATAGACCGTTATTTGTTCATATTGGATCGAATCAGGTTTGAATGCATGAAAAGACTAGGATGGCTGGATAGCTATCCGGGGGAAGATTTGAGCTTGGTGGAGATGATAGCTAGGTTCGAAGAGGTCGCTCCAGCGCTTCATGCACGGATACCCATGCTCAGCAAAGATCACCCCGCCTACGAGAGATACTGCTCTCTCAGCAGCTTTGATCAAGAAACATTTATCCGGAAGCTGATTCCCAAGGCCCTTAGGGAAATCCAGGACTACTCCACCACTTTGTAGACCTTGTCGTTTGGCCTCACCCTCTGGCTTACCTTCAGGCCAACCAGATCACCTGCCTTTGCCTCGTCCACTGGCTGGTTATCGATCTCCATACTAGCAACTTCTTCAGTGAAGTCTGTTGTGTGCCCCTTGTAATGGAGTAAGTCCCCTTTCTTGATTGTTCCATTTGTGATCTCAAGGGCCGCGACACTTGGTTTTGCAAAGAACTTGACTATGACCCCTACTTGTTCTTCAGGCATGACCACACCTCCTAGCATACGGGGAATCTAAGGAAACAACAAGGGCAAAGAAACAAAAAAAACACATAAAACTTGCTGATTTTAGGACTATATATTCCTGGTATGGGTGGTTGTCAAGGAATAGTGTTGAAGGATCTATGCCATATTGATTATTATACTAAAAAACACGGAGGATAGATCAAAGACATGGAAACATATAAAGAAGACTTTGCCCTTGCATTGGCCGAAACCGGTGCCCTTTTTTTTGATGATAATCTAATTCTTAAAGATGGTAGGCCGACGCCCTACTTTGTCAATATGGCCATGTTTAGGACGGGTAAGCTGGCCATGAAGCTTGGGTCCTTTTATGCGGGTATGATGGTTTCACAGGGCTTGGATACCCGCACCGATATAATCTTAGGGCCTTCCTACAAGGGCAGTTCAATAGCCCTGGCCACGGCCATTACCCTGTGGGAGGAGCATGGCAAGGATGTTTTTTTCGATTACGACCGAAAGGAGGCAAAGACCCACGGGGAGGCATCTTCAAGGAAAAGCCTGCTGGTGAATCGAACCCTTTTTGATGGATGCAGAATCTTTATCGTGGATGATGTGGCTACATCGATGGCCACTAAGGTGGAGTTGCTTGACAAGATTAGGGGTGAGGCCACGAGCCTGGGAATCAACTACGAGATAGTGGGTATTGGAATAGGGGTAGACCGAGAGCAGACTACCGCAGTGTATGACCAAAACGGCAAGATCAAGCTTGGAGTCAAGGGAGAAAATGCTATCAAGGACTTTGAGGCGAAGACGGGTGTGAGGGTATTCCCCGTGATCCGAATAAGCGAAGTCGTCGCCTTTTTGTACCGGGAGGGAATCCCGGTCATGATAAAAGGGGAGAAAATCCCAATGACCGATGACATAAAGAAGCGGTTTGAAGATTATCTTGATACTTATGGGGTCTGATAATCATTTTTCTCCGTATGCATCCTAGGGAGTGAAATAGGGTGCTGGCAGGCGCGGGCATGAACAGTACCGCTTCAAAAGAATGAGGACTTTAGATAATTATGAATTATGAAAAAGAGATCACAGAGGCAATAAAGGAGAGGCTGGCCAGCAGGAGACCCGCTGTAATATCTGATCCGGACGGAGCATACAGGCACGCAAGCGTTTTGATTCCCCTGACCCTGGAAGGAGGACGATGCCACGTTATTCTCACCAAGCGCACTGATACCGTGGAACACCACAAGGGGCAGATCTCCTTTCCTGGAGGCAGAGTAGATGATGGAGATGAGTCTTTGGAGTTTACGGCACTGCGGGAAGCTGAGGAGGAAATCGGTCTTGCTAGACAAAATGTGATACTGCTTGGAAGAATAGACGATGCCCTTACAATTGTATCTAATTTTATTATACACCCATTTGTGGGGATGGTGCCTGGGGGATACCGCTTCAGGCTTAGCGAGGCAGAGGTGGAGCGTGTGCTTAAGGTTCCCTTAGATTTGTTTTTTACCCATATGCAAGACAGTTACAGCTTTGAATTCGAAGGCATGAGATATAACACTCCTGCGCTTGTATATGGCAGCGATGTCATATGGGGCGCAACCGCTCGTATTATGAAGAACTTTGTTGCCATATTTGAGGGAAAATTGCCCTTGAGGCAGGAGGGGAAATAGATTATTATTAAAAAGTCGGGACGTGGCTCAGGCTGGTAGAGCACCGCGTTCGGGACGCGGGGGTCGCTG
>CAZDVV010000003.1:0-34884 GCA_964508875.1 uncultured Desulfobacteraceae bacterium
GGATTTTGTCTCCTTCGCTATCCTGCTCAGGAGCCAAAATACGCCGCTTCGGGAAAATCCCATTGCCCTAAATCAATTTGGTTGGGGTTCGCGCATAATCTGGGTTTAAATGTTGACAAGGGTAGAGTTAGGATTGATCTAAAAGCCATATTCTGGCTAGGATGCACTTCGATTGGCTAACACAACTTAGTATATGGAGCCCCTTAAGCTATTAGAAAAATTACATGAAGCTGTCGACCAAGGCCTCAAGCTCATCACCTTGCACGGTCTTGAGGATGCCGCCAGATCCTATTTCATCTCCCAATTCTTGGCCACCTTCCGGCGCCCGTGCCTTTTGCTCACCGCATCGGAGAAAGAGGCCTCTAGAGTGTCCAACCAATTAAGATTCTTCATGTCCGAAGATTCCCAAAGTGGCTTGGCCACGCGACGTGTGTGGCAATTTCTCCCCTATGATATCCCTCCCTTGAGTGGACTCAGTCCCCACCAAGAAATCATAACAAAACGCCTCGAAACTCTTTATCACCTGGTTAACCACCCGGCCCCTATAGTGGTGACATGTCTGGAAGCCGCCGTATTTCGTACCATGCCAAAAAGGGCCTTTTTAGACTCATTGGAACCCTTAGAGGCGGGTGAGGAAATCGACAGGGAAAAGCTCATACATTACCTTGAGGCCGCTGGGTACAGCAGAAGCTCTCTGGTGGAAGAAAGGGGTGATTACGCCGTAAGGGGGGGTATCCTGGATGTATTCCCTCCGCTTCATCACTACCCAATCCGCCTTGAGTTTTGGGGAGATTTGCTTGAATCCATAAGGTATTTTGATCCATTAAGCCAGCGAAGCCTTGAAGAACTGAAAGAATTTGTTCTCATTCCCTGCTCTGAAATACTCACAAAACAAGAGAATATGGCAAGGGCAAGGTCGATGGGACGCCTTCCAAATGCCGGCAGCGAAGGGGTTAGGTTTCCAGGCATTGAGGCATGGTTGAACCACTTTTATGACCGACCCGGCACTATCTTCGACTATGCTCCCAGTGAAACGCTCTTGTTTGTAATTAACCCTGGAAACCTTCTTTCTCACCATGAAAAGATAGAATCCCAGCACCGGGAACACATTGAACAATTTCACCAAGAGGCCTCCCGTAAGGGTAAACCGTTTCCAGAAACCTCCAATAGCATTTTACCGATTGAAGAATTCAAGAAGCTCTTTAGGCAATATCAACGGGTCCATTTCGGTCTAACAGAGCCGCAACACGAGGACCCTGCCACCCTACTACTCTCCACAGATCCCGTGGCACCCGTGGATCACGAGCTTGACCTTGTTGTGGAGGGCAAGGGAAGGGTCTCCATGGCTCCCCTCGCCCAACGGGTATCCCAATGGGCCGCCTCGGGTGGTTGCGTGGTATTGGTGACAAGAACACAAAGGCAGGCGCAGCGGCTTTTGCAGATTCTTAACAACTACGATGTCTCGATAAACCAGATTACCAAGTCTTGGAATGAAATTTCAGGGAAAAAGGGAATATTCATATGCGTGGGCAAACTCACAAGAGGATTCCTATGGCCCCAACTCTCTTTGTTTGTCATTACAGAGGACGAGATATTCGGGCCTAAAAGGTCAGCACCCAGAGCAAGAAAATCTCGGGCTATGGTTACACCCCGCTGGTCCAACATCAGCCAGTTGAATGAGGGTGACCTTATTGTACATGAGGATCACGGAATAGGTCGATACGGGGGCCTATTCAAGATGGAGATTGCTGGAAAGGAAAGTGATTTCCTCCTCATTAACTATGCTGAGGGCGACAAGCTCTATATCCCTGCTGACCGCATAGGGATACTTCAGAAGTATGTTGGGCCAGAAGAAAAAGAGCCAAAACTAGACAGGCTCGGGGGAAGATCTTGGAATGTTGCCAAACAAAGGGCCAAGCGTTCCATAAGAGAGATTGCTAAACAATTGGTGGATCTTTATGCACTGCGCATGCACAAGAAGGGTCATGCCTTTTCTCCACCAGATACACTGTTCAGGGAATTTGAGGCCACTTTTGAACACGAAGAGACACCTGACCAGATCAAGGCCATAGAAGAAGTGATAAGGGATATGACCTCAGATCGGCCCATGGATCGGCTCATTTGCGGAGACGTGGGTTTCGGCAAAACCGAGGTAGCCTTAAGGGCTGCATTTAAGGCTGTCAGTGATGGGAAGCAAGTTGCAATGCTTGTGCCCACAACAGTCCTTGCCGAACAGCACTATGAGACGTTCCGCAAAAGAATGCTACCTTATGGCATAAGGATCAGCCTATTGAGCAGGTTTAAGAGCAAAAAAGAACAGGCAGAAATACTGGCGGGACTACGGTCAGGAACAATAGACGTAATCATTGGAACCCATAGACTACTTCAGAAAGATGTGTCCTTTTCAAATCTAGGGCTTCTCATAATTGACGAAGAGCAACGCTTTGGAGTGAAACAGAAAGAGGCCTTAAAGAGGTATCGCGCTCTTGTGGACGTATTGGCACTAACCGCTACCCCCATACCCCGTACCCTGCAGTTATCTATGACAGGAATCCGGGATTTAAGTATCATTGAGACCCCACCCCAGGACCGTCTCTCCGTTCAAACTACAGTATCTCCCTATGACGAAGACCTTATCGTTCGAGCTATTCAAGCAGAACTGGACAGGGGCGGCCAGGTGTTTTATGTGCACAACAGGGTGCAGACCATTAACCATTGCGCTGAACAGCTCCGCAGACTCGTCCCCTTTGCGAGAATCTCTGTGGCACACGGTCAGATGAGGGAAAGAGATCTTGAGCAGACCATGCTACAGTTCTTGAGAAAGGAAATAGATGTGCTGGTTTGCTCCACAATCATCGAATCGGGTCTGGACATTCCCACAGCCAACACCATTATAATAACAGAGGTGGAACGGTTGGGGCTAGCACAGATATATCAGCTCAGAGGCAGGGTTGGAAGAGCAAGGGAAAAGGCGTACGCGTATCTTCTTTTCTCTAATGGGTCCAGAATGACAAGAGACGCAGAAAAGAGGCTCAAGGCCCTCATGGACTTTTCGCATCTTGGCGCAGGCATACAGCTCGCGATGCATGACCTGAAAATACGTGGGGGAGGAAATATCCTGGGATTTGCTCAATCAGGTCACATTACTGCCATAGGTTACGAGCTGTATCTCAAGCTTGTTGAACAGGCTGTTGCAGAACTGAAAGGAGAGTCCTGGCGCGAAGAGCCCGACCCTGAAATTAGCCTCCCGATTCCTGCCAGGCTCCCTGAAAAATATGTCGGGGACATGAACGTCAGATTGAACCTATATCGACGTCTTTCCACCTTGCGGGAAGAGGAACAGGTGCAGCTCATGGCCGAAGAGGTCAGAGACAGGTTCGGCCCATTGCCCAAGGAGGTGGAGAACCTATTTCAGCTAGTCAAATTGCGCCTGGTATTAAAGCGGTTGGGGGTAACCAGGCTGGATGGAGGACAAACTGGAATTTCTCTCACCTTTTCTACTTCCAGTAAAATAAACCCAGAAAAAGCAGCCAAGATAGTTTCACAGCACGCCTCAACCTTGCGCTTCATCTCTGCCTCCCGCCTTCACGTCACGGTTCCAAGAACGCGGGAGGACAGCTACCTTCCTAGAACAATAGAGAAGATCCGGTGGTTTGAAGAGGTTACAAGCTAGGGAAGAAGGCCAAAAACTCTTTGCAATTTGTCAATCACATGTTAATCTGCTTGATTAACTTGAGTTTCTAGCGGATCAATCCCTACTAAATTTGGTTTTTGAGTTGATAACATCCACTAACCAATGAAAAAGTTTCTAGCAGCCATAGTTGTGCTGGTCTGCATGGCCATTGCGTATGCATGCACAAAGGGCAGAGACCCTGGAGATGAAATTGCCCTCGAGATAGGTGAGAGCAAAATTACTGTCAAGCAACTTAACAGAGACATCCGGTTTCAGAGCGCTGAACTTATAGACCCCAATTCACAATCAGTCACCCTTGAGGGGCCAATATTAGAATCTGTTGTCAATTACTATCTAATAGAAAGATACGCAAAAAAACACGGTGTTTCCGTCTCAAAGGCTGAACTTGTTAGAGCCATCCACGAAATTCAGAAGGATTACCCCGACAACAGTTTCAAGGAGACCTTGTTAAGGCGCTATGTGAGTATGGAGCAGTGGAAGGAGGCCCTGAAAGGGGAGCTGCTGAGGAAAAAGGTGTTTGATGCAGTGACCAGGCATATCCGCCCACCAAGCCACATTCAAATAGAGCAGTATTATAGGGAGCATATAAACAATTACAAAAGGCCCCCTCGGCTTAGGTTTCGACAAATAGTAACGCATTCAGAAAACAAGGCAAGAGCGGCACTGAGTCGCATCAAGAAAGGGGAGTCAATGGCTGAAGTGGCAAAGCTCTATTCCTACGGCCCTGAGGCAGAAAAGGGAGGCGAGGTTGGGTGGGTGGAAAAGGGCCAACTTGTTCCTTCCATGGATAAGGCCCTGTTTTCCCTTCCTGTTGGGAAAATAAGCTCGGTTGTTAAGTCTCCTTATGGATACCATATCTTTCAGGTAATGGAAATTGACCCAGGAGGTCTGCAATCACTAAAAGAGGTGGGTTCCAGTATTCAGGCTCGCCTTTACAGCCAGGCCCGAGAAAGGGCCTTCCAAAAATGGCTCGAAGAGCAAAGGGCACGGGTAAAAATAAAGGTGCTAAAAAAATTTTTAGAAAGGACGCCCCGACAAAATGAGCAGAGTTAAGGGAATATCGGCCTTTTTTGTTTTTTTGTTCTTGATAGGGGCAATAGTGGTGTCCCATCGGCTGGCATATGCGGAAATATGTGACCGAATTGTTGCAATGGTAGAAGATGACCTTGTCACCCTATATGAGCTCAACAAGCGCATAAGGCAGCTCACTGGAATGGATCCAAGGGAATTGGAGCGCAAGGATAGGCAAAAATTTTTAAGAACAAGGCAGCAGGTTCTGGACTATCTAATCGACGAGAAAATCACGCAGAGGAAAATCAAGGAATTGGGCATTGAGGTGACCGACAAAGAGGTGGATGAGGCCATTGAGAAAATAAAAAGGGATAACCATCTTACCCAAGAGGATCTGATTGGTGCCTTGAAGGCCCAGGGCATGACATACCTTGAGTATCGAAAAAAGGTCAAAACCGATCTTGAGCGTATGCAATTGATCAATTATGAGGTAAAATCCAAAATAATAATTAAGGATAAGCAGGTAAAGAATTACTATAAGGAACACCAAGACCAGTTCAAGGTTAAGGGCAGCCTCAGGCTGGCCATGATCTTCCTGCCGTCGGACTCAACAGCATCAAAAATGCACATTGAGAAGACCGTTCAAACCATCTACGACAAACTTTACAGCGGAGAAGATTTCGCAACATTGGCGAGGCAATATTCAAAGGGCCCTGGAGCCTCAGCAGGTGGAGACATAGGAGAATTTGATCCCAATCAACTTGACCCCAAGATCAAAAAGGCCATACAAGACCTAGAGGAAGGCCAAGTAACCCAGCCAATTTACAGGCCTAATGGTGTTCAGATCATCAAGGTGGTGAAACGTTACAAGGGATCGGTAAGGCCTTTTGAGGAAGTAAGAGAGGCCATTTATGACATACTGTACCGACAGGAAGTGAACAAGAGGTACTATGCCTGGATAAAAGACCTCAGAAGCAAGGCCTATATAAAGATTTGCTTCTAAAAACATTGAGGGTAGTCTATTAGAACTACTATGGAGAGGCCTTCTTTTGGGATTTTGTACAGGGGGACAGACGATGGCAAGGGCTCGCATAAAAAGGGATCAGGCCCCGGCAGCGGAGGATAATCACAACGGTGGCATCACCGTAGGACAGAGACTAAGGCAAGCGAGAGAGGCAAAAGGCCTTAGCCTCGAAGATGTGTTCGACAAAACCAAACTGAGGCCTTCTATTGTGGAGGCCATTGAACAAGAGCGTTGGAAGGAACTTCCCGCTCCGGCATTTGTCAAGGGATTCCTTCGAACATACGTCAAGTTGCTCGAAATTGATGAACGGGAAATTATTGAACTTTATGACACCCGCGTTCCCAAAGACAACAGGCCCTTTGAGGCTATCCTCACAAAGAGACAAACCCGTAAGACGGGATGGGCCGTTGCCATTGTGATCATGATAGCCGTGTTCGCGATCACTTACTGGTGGATAAAGCAACCTCCCCCTAGTATATCCAATCATGAGCGTGCCCCTGTAATAGAAAAACAAGTCTCAAAAGAAAAATCAAATGAAAAAGTTCAATTTACCATGGCCACGGGTGAGAAAGATAAACAGGTAGAGAAGACTGAACAGTCGGAGTCCTTAAACACAGTGCCTGAAGCTGCGGACCAAAGCGATGTGGTCAGGCTTACTGAAAAACCTGTTAGCGAGCAAGCTGAACCCCAGACAGAAAAAACAGTGGCAGTCGTGGATACTGAGCCAAATTTAGTCCTCAAAGCTCTGGTGAAAGAAAGGACATGGATGCGAATTAAGACTGATGGGGGACAGGCCAAAGAATATATATTTGACCCGGGCAGCAGGCCCATTTGGAAAGCACAGAAAATTTTTGATATCATGATAGGTAATGCAGCAGGTATAGAATTGGAGTTAAACGGAAAGCCCTTGGGACCATTAGGAAAAAGAGGAAAGGTCATCCATTTGGTTTTACCCAAGGACTCATAAGAGAGGAAATGGGGGTAGCGCTGACGTGACGAACGTATTGGATATCTTCCAAGAAAGAGGCTTTTTGGAACAGGTCACTGATTACGATCAGGTGAGAGCATTGCTGGAATCTCCTACTACTTGTTACATAGGTTTCGACCCCACTGCAAGAAGCCTGCATATTGGCAGTTTGCTTCCCATTATGTCCCTCGTTCATATGCAGGAAAACGGACATCGCCCTATTGTAGTAATAGGAGGCGGCACAGCCCTTGTGGGGGATCCAAGCGGAAAGACCGAGATGCGGCCGGTTATGACCAGGGAAGAGATTGATGAAAATGCCGAGGGTATCAAGAAACAGCTCTCCAGGTTCTTGGACTTTGAAGGAGGAAGAGCCCTTATGGTAAATAACGCCGACTGGCTCACTGAGCTCAACTACATTGAATTCCTCAGAGACATTGGAAGGCATTTCAGTGTAAACAGGATGCTCGCTGCTGAAAGTTACAGGGCCAGGCTGGAGACAGGGCTTAGTTTTATTGAATTCAACTACATGCTCCTTCAGGCATATGATTTCTGGTATCTTTTCAAACACTATGACTGCCGCATTCAGATGGGAGGCAATGACCAGTGGGGAAATATCTTGGCTGGAGCTCATCTTATCAAAAGGTTGGAAGGAGCAATAGTCCATGGAATAACATTCCCATTACTCACTACCTCCGCTGGTATCAAGATGGGCAAGACCCATAAAGGGACGGTTTGGCTTGACCCCCAACTGACCTCACCCTATGAATATTATCAATACTGGATTAACCAGGACGATCGTGATATTGAGAGATTTCTGGCCCTGTTTACTCTCTTGCCAATGGACGAGGTAAAACGGTTGGGCTCCCTCAAGGGAGAAGATATCCGTGAGGCCAAGAGGATACTCGCATACGAGACCACCAAGCTCTGTCACGGGGAAGAAGAGGCAAAGAAGGCTCAGGAGGCCTCAAGGCGTTTATTTGAGCAAGGCGAGGCCGCTGATGCCGACTCCATTCCCATGTGTGAAATTGAAGAGTCGGAGCTAAAGGGGGGCATTCCAGGATATGTGTTGTTTGAGAGAGCAGGCCTATGCAAAAGCCGTGGTGAAGCCCGAAGACTTATTTCCCAAGGTGGTGGCTATGTGAATGGGAGGCGCCTAGAGTCATTTGACGAGCCTATCACACTGGCGTCGGTAAATGACGGTGCTCTTTTACTCAGAGCTGGCAAAAAAAGATATGTGAAGGTGAAGATACTCTAGTGATCCATGAAAAAATCTTGCGGCGAGGCCACATTGGCAAAAGACATCAAAAACGAGGAGCAGGTTTTGGGCACGCAGGATGCTGATCTTGATATGACGTTGCCCGAAACCGATGCCGAAATACTTACGCCAGCGGTTGTCTCTGAACAACGGGGTGTTGTACCCTATGACCCCCTTCAGATGTACCTTATGGAAATCAAAAAGTTTCGCCTCCTCACCCGTGAAGAAGAGATTGAACTGGCAACCAAGGTCAGAGAACACAATGATGAAAGGGCTGCATATATCTTGATAACCTCCAACCTAAGGCTTGTGGTCAAAATCGCTATGGATTTCCATCGGTACTGGACGAGGAATCTGTTAGACCTTATCCAAGAAGGGAATGTTGGACTTGTACAAGCTGTTAGGAAATTTGATCCGTACCGGGGCATAAAGTTCTCGTATTATGCCTCTTTTTGGATCAAGGCTTATATACTAAAGTTTATTATGGACAACTGGAAGCTAGTGAAGATAGGGACAACCCAAAGCCAACGCAAGCTGTTCTTCAACCTTGCCAAAGAGAGGGACAAGTTAATAGCCCAAGGCTTCAATCCCGAACCCAGATTGCTGGCCGAGCGCCTTGATGTCAAAGAGGAAGAAGTAGTTGAGATGAGCCAGAGATTGGGTGGCTGGGAGGTATCACTGAGTTCTCCGGTGGGTGATGACTCCAGAGAATCCTTCGGCGCCTTCTTGCCAGATCCCAGCAAATCAGCAGAGGAACAGCTCACGGAGCACGAAGCCAGAGAACTCCTTGTGCAGAAACTAAAGGAATTTAGAAAGACACTTTCGGGCAAAGAAGCCGACATCTTTGACAGTAGAATAATGGCCGAAAAACCCATGACCCTGCAGGAACTGGGAGATAAATACAACATATCCAGGGAAAGGATCCGCCAGATTCAAGAAAGGCTTATTAAGAAGGCCAAAAAATATCTCAAGGAACAAATACCTGATTTCGAGGAGCTCTATTCGGATTTTCTCAAATGAAAAGAAACCTCACCCTCCAGATTCTTTTATTCTGCTTCATTGCGGCGACCTTGTTTGGATGCCACGGTCTATTGACCCAGACCCCTGCCCACCTTAGCGTGCCAGAGAAAACATCAATTCTTTCAGGCCCTCAAATAAGAGACAAGAAGTTTCGGGCCTATCTCAATTATTTGAAATATTCCCTCGCAATCTCTACAAGAGATCTCAAAGAGGCAAAAAAATACCTTTCCCTCGCCTTGGAAAGTGATCCGACCTCTTTATATCTAAATAAGAAAATGGCTTCCTTGTGTAAGAGAATGAAAAACTATCAGGAAGCCTTGAAGTATGCCAACAAGGCGCTGAGTCTGAACAGCGAAGATCTGGGTGCCCAGATACTGCTGGCTGACCTATATTCATTAACAGGAAGAGATGGCCAGGCCGCAGTCCTCTATGAGGAGATGCTGAAGCAAAGGCCCGATGACCAGCGCATAAGACTCATTGTCACGACCATATACATCCGACAGAACCAATTTGATAAGGCACTCTCTCACCTGGAGGTACTTCTAAAGCACAATCCCAACCTTGTTATAGCCTATTATTATAGGGGAAGAATATATTTGCAAATGCGCAAATATCAGGAAGCTGAAAGGGCATATAAGAATGCCTTGCGCCTGAACGATGCGCTGGAACCCGCGTTATTTGAGCTAGGCACCCTATACCAGCTCACCAATCGTTACAAAGAGGCTGCCAACATATATGAAAGGCTTTTGACAGCGTACCCCGACAATTTGGTTGCAAGAGAAAGACTTGTTGAGGTTTACTACAAACTTGGGCTTAGAGAAAAGGCCGAGCAAGAAATGGAAGTCATCAAAGAGCAGTCAAAACCCGGTGAGCCAGGCAGACAGGCCCTTGGACTTCTTTATCTGCGCCACGGCAAGGTTCAAGAATCCATAAATGAGCTCAGCCTCATTGTTTCCGCGTGGCCCAATGACCAAAAATCACGCTACTACCTTGCAACAGCGTACGAAGAACTGGGAAACCGTGAAAAGGCCTTGGAGCATTTTGAAAAGATTACTAAGGACTCTCCGTACTACATACCTTCGCAATTGCATATTGCCTATCTGCTAGATGAGGAAGGAAAAACCCAAGAGGCAATAGAAGTTCTCAACCAGGCCATAGAGATAGACAAGAGCAGGCCCGAGCTCTTTCTTATGCTGGCAGGTATTTACGAGACACAAAAAAAGTATCCTGCTGCAATAAAGGTCTTAAGGGAAGGGCTCAAGAGCAATCCAAAGGACGTGAGATTGCTCTTTCGCCTTGGGGTCGTGCTTGACAAGAGCGGAGACAAGGAAGGATGCATAAGAAAGATGAAACAGGTGCTCACCCTGAACCCAGAGCATGCCGAGGCCCTGAATTATATTGGGTATACCTATGCAGAACAGGGGATCCACCTCGATGAGGCAATGGAGCTCATAAAAAAGGCACTCGAGCTAAGACCTGATAGCGGCTACATTATTGACAGCCTGGGATGGGTGTATTTTCAGAAAGGACTTTATGCAGAGGCATTAGAATACCTCCAAAAGGCCGCCAAACTCACCCCTGATGATCCTACCATAAATGAACATCTAGGAGATGCCTACTTTAAAATGAAGAACTACAAGGCTTCACTTGACCATTATAAGAGGGCCCTGAAGCTGAAACATCCTAGAGCAGAAGAGGTAAAGAAAAAAATTACCCGGGTTGAGCAGATCCTCAAGACAAGAAAGAATTGATTCTACAACTGGAAAAGAAAATTATAGGTCCACTGGCCCTGCTTTGCGCGGCCCTTTGTATTTTTGGATGCGCCTCCTTGAAAAGCCCTGGCCAGTTGCATCCCCTTTCGCAGACCCATATTGCCCTGCTAAAGAAAACCCTAAATTCCCAAACTTACGCAGTAAAGACCTTCATCTCCACTGGGGGTTTAGAAATTAGGGATTCCACTCGACAGATCCCTACCACCTTCTTATGCATAGGCTCACGCATTCCTTTCCGCCTCAAAGTAGAAATCACCCATACCTGGGGTCTGCCTCTGATCCATATACTCATTCAGGGTCAGGAGGTAACCGTGCGTGACCTTTATCATCACCGTATTTATCAAGGCCACCTTAGCCCCCATGCCCCTTTTCTTGGAAAGATGCCTTTACTGGACAAAGCCCTTTTATGGTCCATAATGAGGGCCTATCCAGAGATAATGGATTCAGGCGAGATATCATGGGAAGACGATGATAGGGCGCTCGTGGTCAAGAGAAAGGGCAAGATAGCTCAGGAGATAAGATTTGATAGAGATCTGCGCTACCCTTCAAGTGTGTCCTACCCACAACTGGAGGTGGACGTTAGGTTTTCTCAGTTCACTACCAACGGCCACATCACCTATGCCAAGTTGGTGGAAGCCACCCATCTTGAAAACAATAGCTCGATGCGATTAACAATAAAGAATATCGTGTTCAATCCAACTCTTGACCCCAATCTATTCAATCTGTAACCATGAGAGGCCCCTTGTCCGTCCTAAGAGGGGAAAATGCGGTCCAAGATCAAACCCTATGCAAACACGATGTGGTGGAACTCACCGGTTTCCAGGTCTGGCCTCAAAATCTTGTTCCTCATGGCCTCGCCTTTTCCCAACAATATCTTCAGAACTTCCATCGCCTGTAACGTTGCGAGCAAGGATGCGGTAACAGCAGGTACCCCCAGCACTACTTCTGGCGTTCTCTTTGGTCTTTGCCATTTCTCTGGGTCCCCATATACCAATTCCAGCCCTGGATCTTGTGGAAATATACTCATGAGTTGCCCTTCAAATCCCGCAATACCGGCATGAACCATTGGCACCGAAAGCTCTTTGGCAGTCCTCTCCAATACAAAACGGTCCAAGACATTATCCAAGGCATCTACTATTACATCAACGTCCCTTAGAATTTCTCCGGCGTTTTCCGAGGTAAGTCTCCCCACATGTGCTATTACTTCAACAGCAGGATTAATCTCTTTTACTTTTTCCACGGCCTCCGCCGCCTTAGGTCTGCCGATGTTTTCCCTTACACATAGGGCCTGGCGATTCAAATTTGTTTCATCAAATTTGTCTGCATCGATCACAACCAGATGGCCTATGCCAGTGCGTGCTAGCAATATGATAACGTTACCTCCAAGACCTCCCGCTCCCACCACGGCCACACGTGACACCGCCAATTTGAGCTGATCTTTGATTGAAATGATCCCTTGGTTGCGAATATAGCAATATGGCACTATATTCTGGCTCAGGGCTTGCTTAAAAACCTCTCCTAAGCTAAGCCCGTACAAGCCTGCAACGGTAATGGCTCGCTCTTCATACAAGACCTGGACCTTCTCGCCTGCTAAGGTTGTTGTTTCCTCAGCGTGATCTTCTATTGCCTGCTGGATTTCCGATTCCATCGAGACAATCTCCCTAGTGTTCAATTATCAACCCTCCTCAATCCTCTTCCTTCTCAAATTTTCTCGCAACATCCCCAAAAACACCCTGTAAGGACCAGGGGTACCAAATGGAAAAAGGGCAAGCCTGTCCCCAGGCTTAACCTTATCGTAAATGTTTATCACCCTACCATTACAAAATACCGCTTCCACCATATGTAGCGGCAAACCCAAATCGGCTATAATCTCCACTGCTTTGACACCGCTCTCGTCAATTACCCTTTCACACTCATAAGGCATCCCACGCTCATCCATAAACCTGCGAAGAGACCCATTGACCTTAACCCGAATACTGTTCATAACTTTAACCGCCGCCAACCGCGGGAAATAAACCAATCCGCTCATTTCCCTCCAGTTTTTTGTTTAGTCTCACCCTGACCCCATTGACCATCGCAATCTTGATATCCTTTTCAGGAATCTTCAGGCGCACCATCACATCCTTCAAGGTTGTGCCCTCTTCAACCTCCATTTCCAGACCTTTGATGGGATCATATCCTGGCACGTATTTCCTTAGAGTAGAGCTTAGTATGACCTTGATTGGCATGGGATTCCTGCCTCCAGGACATTGGTAGTATTCATCATTGTGATGCTATGAAACCCTCTCCGATAAGTCAACCAAGATCAGGCAGGTTACAGTCGATCCCCTCAGACGGCGGTACAGGAAATAGAGCCACTACAACCGCTCAGCTGACAGATTGGTGGCTCATTCTATATCTTTGGACCATCAGTGCTATGGAATAGAAAAACAACCCCAAGAAAAAGAAATAGTACTTGCTGTTCCCAGTGATATGAAACAGGCTCGCCACTGCACCTGGATTGAGAAGCGTAAAGGCAGTTGCCAGGAAAAAGGGTATATCATACCACTTGTTCTTGCTAAGACCCCAGCCTTGGGCAAAGCATTCAAATGCGGACATGCCAACGAGGGCCATAACGAAGATCATTATGGCCTTCAGCCAAGATGTAATACCATTCAGGATAAGCTCTGGGTTAAACATGAACATAAAGGCAATGAATGACGTACGTATATCATAGAGAAACCCTTGCACCCCCGTTGGGATGGGCTCTGACATGGCAATGGCTGATGCAGCATACGCTGCTAATCCCACAGGGGGAGTGTCATCTGCCAGGATACCAAAATAGAAACAGAAAAGATGCGCGGCCATGAGGGGAACGATAAACCCGTAGGTCTCACCTACCTCCACCAGTACCGGCGCAGTGAGGGAGGCCATGACAATGTATGTTGCGGTGGTTGGCAATCCCATACCGATCATGAGGCTTGCAAAGGCCGTGATAAGCAAGAGGAAAAAGAAATTACCCCCTGATATATATTCCACCACAGCTGATATCATTCCCCCAATGCCCATGTTGACCACCGCTACTATGATGCCCGCTGAAGCACATGCCAGGGCAACGGCCAGCATATTCCTGGAACCCTGCACCATCCCGTCCCTTAAAATAAATAAGGTGCTCTTGAGTCCCGATACTATACTTCTTTTTTCCACAATCGCGTTGCGTATCTCTTGATAAAAAACCACCACCAAAAGGACCAGAATCGAGCGAAAGGCGGACAACTCCGGGGAATGGCGAAAATAGATAAGCTCAACCAGAAGCACTATCACAGGGACCATATAGTGCAGTCCGGTTTTGAGGGTGGCGAAGAACCTGGGTACCAATTCCGGGGGCAGTCCTTTTATTCCGTGTTTTGAGGCCTCTAGATGTGTAATGCAGAACAATCCGAAATAGGAGGCAAACGCGGGGATAGCTGCTGCCTTGATCACATCAACATAGGGCACATTCACATATTCTGCGATAATAAAGGCAGCCGCCCCCATAATGGGAGGCATCAACTGGCCATCTGTGCTGGCTGCAACTTCTACTGCCGCTGCCTTTTTTGGCGGATACCCTATCCTCTTCATAAGGGGTATGGTAAAATTTCCAGTGGTTACAATGTTTGCGATGCTAGATCCTGAGACCAATCCAGTGGCAGCACTTGCAACTACCGCGGCCTTTGCCGCTCCTCCCTTGTACCGACCCAGCAAAGACAAGGCCAGCTTGGTGAAAAAATCTCCTGCTCCTGCCTTATTGAGAATCGCCCCCAATAATACGAACAAATACACTATGGCCGAAGAGACCCCAAGGGGTATTCCATAGATTCCCTCTGTAGATAACGTCACATTGCTCATATACTTGGTCAAACTTACGCCTTTGTAAGCAAGAAAATCTGGAAGATGGGGTCCCAAGAAGGCATAAGCAGTGAAAAGAATGGCTATAAAAGACAGGGCAGGGCCTATCATTCTGCGGGTTGCCTCCAGCAAGAGTACAACCAGGATGACACCTGAAACAATATCCCGCGTTACGGGGATCCCTGCCCTCATGGCAATACTCTCGTAGTCGATGGCAAGGTACAGGGACGTTATAACCCCTAGGATTGCACATACATAATCAGCCACTGGAATTCTATCAGTGGCTGCAAGCCAGCGAAGCTTCGGGTTGGTGGTGATGAAAATGGGCCTTACCAGGAACAATAAACCCATGGCAAAGGCCAGGTGGATGGACCTCTCAGTGGTTTGATCAATAATGATTACACTTGGTAGGGCCAGCTGATAAAGGGCCCACGCAACACATATCCCGGTGACCAGATAACCCTCGAATGGGCGAAATTGCCTCAGGGCCCCCGTTTCCCTGCGTAGGATTTCCTCTGCCGTTTCCTGTCGCCCCTTTTTTTCCGCTTCAGCACCCATAGGATCATGCCAGGAGAAATCTCTTGAAAAGATTTACCAGATATGTAAGGATTTTTTCATCTGTCTTACCCTCGCTAACCTATTAAGAAAGGAGGCCGCCATGTTTAGAATCGTTAGAGTAAACATGTCTGATCTATCTGTCAAGGTAGAAGAGATCCCAAAAGAATACCAAGGACTAGGGGGGCGGGGGCTTACCTCAGTAATTGTGGCCAATGAAGTGCCCCCTACTTGCTCACCCATTGGGCCTAACAACAAGCTGGTATTGGCTCCTGGCCTGTTGGGAGGCACCAACTGCGCAAACTCAGGTAGAATCTCTGTGGGTGCAAAGAGTCCCTTGACCGGCACAATAAAGGAGGCCAACTCTGGTGGCCAAGCAGGCCAATATCTGGCAAAGCTAGGAATCGCGGCCATTGTGGTGGAAGGATTGCCTGAGGGAGATGGCCTTTACAAGCTATTTATTGACAAGGACAAGTTCGAGTTAAGCCCTGCCGATGAGCTTAGGGGGCTGGGCAATTATGCGGTTGTTGACAAACTCAAGGCACAATTTGGCGAAAAGGTCGGTTTTGTGAGTATCGGACAGGCTGGAGAGTGGAAAATGGCTGCTGCCAGTATCGCCTTCACTGACAGGGAGCTAAGGCCTACTCGCCATGCCGGTCGTGGAGGCCTGGGGGCCGTAATGGGCTCGAAGGGGCTAAAGGCCATCGTCATTGATCCTACCAACGGAGAGATGGCCCCCATTCAAGACAAGGAGGCGTTTAAAGATGCTGCCAAGCGTTTTGTAGATGCCCTCAAGGAACATCCCGTAACCAGCCAGGGCCTTACAAATTACGGAACCGATATTCTTATCAATGTGATAAACGAGGCAGGGGGACTCCCAACGCGCAATTTCAGTTCCGGACAATTTGAGGGGGCTGAAAAGGTAGCAGGTGAGACCCTCAACAAGATCACTCAGGAACGAAAAGGGATAGTTAGCCATGGTTGCATGTCCGGTTGTGTAATTCGATGCAGTGGGATCTTCCTTGATGAAAAGGGCGAGTATGTATCCAAATGGCCTGAATATGAGACAGTATGGGCGTGGGGACCAAACTGCGGTATTGATGATTTGGATGCCATTGCAAGAATAGACAGGGCATGTGATGATTTCGGCCTTGACACCATTGAAATGGGAAATGCCATTGCCGTGGCAATGGAGGCTGGGGTAAAGCAGTTTGGAGATGCAGCCGGCGCCGAGGAACTAATTGGCGAGGTGGGTAAAGGCTCTCCATTGGGCAGGATACTTGGCAGCGGCGCTGCTGTAGTGGGTAAAACCTTCGGTGTGAGAAGGGTGCCCGTAGTGAAAAACCAGGCCCTCCCTGCTTATGATCCTAGGGCCATCAAGGGAATTGGCGTTACCTATGCCACCTCAACCATGGGAGCTGATCATACTGCAGGCTATGCTGTTGCTACCAATATCATGAAGGTGGGTGGTGATGTGGACCCCCTTAAGCCTGACGGCCAGGTTGAACTTTCCAGAAACCTCCAGATCTCAACCGCCCTGATTGATACCCTCGGGCTATGTCTGTTTGTGGCCTTTCCCGTGATGGATATGCCCGATGCATTCACTGCTGTCGTGGATATGGTCAATGCCAAGTATGGGCTCAACCTCACGGCGGATGATGCCATGGCACTTGGTCAGAAGGTTTTGAAATATGAGAGGGAGTTTAATGAGAAGGCTGGATTCACCTCAGCAGATGATAGGCTTCCCGAGTTTTTCAGGACAGAAAAATTACCACCTCACAACGAAGTCTTTGATGTGCCTGATGAGGAACTTGATACGGTTTTCAATTTTTGATACTTTCCATTGATAAGGATTCCTAAGGGCCCCTGCGAGCCCGGGTTTGGGTTCAAAGGGGCTTTACATTTATTGAGAATACATTACGGGACCAAGATTATGATTTCCTTATTGGATTATGGCGCTGGAAACGTTCGCAGCGTAATAAATGCCATAAAGAGCCTGGGCCATGAGTTAAGGATAATTACGAGTCCCAAAGACATTCTCGAAGCAGAGAGGATTGTCTTTCCCGGGGTGGGAAACTTCGGGCAAATTATGGCCAATCTTACACAAAAGGGCTACGTGGAGCCATTGAAAACGTATCTTATGGACAATAGGCCCTTTTTCGGAATATGTCTTGGATTGCAGGTCTTGTTTGAAGGAAGTGAGGAGGCCCCCGGAGTCCCAGGGCTGGGGATTTTCAAAGGAATGGTGAGAAGGTTTGAGATTGACTTTTCGGTCCCCCATATTGGGTGGAATGGCATTGTGCCTCACAAGCCTTCCAAGATCTTTGCTGATCTAAAGGGAAATGAGAAATTCTATTTTGTGCACTCCTATTATGTGGCCCCTGAAGACCAGTTCATAGTGCTTACAACCACGGATTATGGGGTAAGATTCGTCAGTTCGGTACAGCGGGGAAATATCATCGCCACCCAGTTCCATCCGGAAAAAAGTGGAAAACCAGGTCTCGCCCTGCTCAAGAATTTTCTTGATCCCACATCGGCTGCAGTGCAGCCACCTGTGACATTACAACACACCAGGCTCGCCAAGAGAATAATAGCATGTCTGGATGTCAGGACCAACGACCAAGGGGACCTTGTGGTAACCAAGGGGGACCAGTATGATGTAAGAGAGAAAGGAGAGGTTCGAAATCTAGGCAAACCTGTGGATCTCGCAAGGCGTTATTATGAAGAGGGGGCCGATGAGATCACCTTTCTGAACATTACCGGGTTTCGCGATTTCCCCCTTGAAGACCTACCCATGCTTGAGGTACTGCGCAGAACTTCGGAAAATGTCTTTGTACCCCTAACAATAGGGGGAGGTATCCGCGACTATACGGATAGGAACGGGAAACACTATTCAGCCCTAGAGGTGGCTTCTGAATACTTCCGCTCAGGGGCTGACAAGATCTCCATTGGAAGCGACGCGGTCTATATCGCGGAAAAGTTCCTTGAAAGGGGCCATGGTGATGGCAGGAGTGCCATAGAGGAGATCTCACGTGTATATGGCAATCAGGCCGTAGTGATCTCCATAGACCCAAAAAGGGTCTATGTGGAATCACCAGCCCAAGTGAGACATCATGTCATAGAAACTTCGATCTCTGGGCCCAAAGGTGAGCAGTACTGCTGGTATCAATGTACGGTGAAGGGGGGAAGAGAGGCAAGGGACCTTGATGCGGTTACCCTTGCCCAGATAAGTGAGCAGCTTGGCGCAGGGGAAATATTACTCAACTGCATTGATCGAGACGGAACGAACCTGGGTTTTGACATTGAATTGATAAACGCGGTAAAGGGTGCAGTATCAATCCCCGTCATCGCATCAAGTGGTGCAGGATGTGCTGAGCACTTCTATGAGGTATTTACAAAGACTAAGGCTGAGTCGGCCCTTGCTGCCGGCATCTTTCACAGAAACGAAGTCCCTATACCCTCTGTAAAAGAGTTCTTAGCCGGTAAAGTAGAAATAAGGATTGCCTAAGGTCAATTCCAATCAAAACTCCTCATAATGCACAAACTCCGAAATCTCTCGTCGCCTTGGAGCCGGTGAATCTTTGGCCGGATATCCCACTGGTACCATTGCCACCACCTCATATCCATCAGGAAGCCCCAGTATCTCTTTGGCCTTATCATGGTCGAACAATCCCACGATAACCGTCCCGAGGCCCTGGTCATATGCCGCAAGACATATGTTTTGAGTGGCAATCCCCAGATCGAACATGAACCAATCCCCGTGCTTTGTGGTGACCTGGCCTTTGTAATAGCCTGAAGATTTGAGCTTCCCACAAACCACCAGCACAATTGGGGCCTGCACAATACCCTTAGAAGCAGGATTGGTCTTTGGAAGCGTGGCCTGAAGTTTTTCCTTGGCGGCCTGATCCCTCACCACAATTATCTCCCAGCACTGGGTATTGGCCCAAGATGGCGCCCATTGAACCGCCTCCAATATGGCCTCAAGCGCCTGCTGCGGAACCTCCTCTTGCTCAAACCTGCGAATGCTCCTTCGGCCTCTAATGACCTCCATTAACTCGCCCATAAAGATCCTCCTTTCCACTTGGGCTCGGTGTAACCCGCAACGGTGATGCTTGGTGATTCTTGGCTCTTACTCTATAACTGCCATCACTGGTTCCAAAATAACTAGATTCTCTCCATTCAAAGCACTGATTCCAAATTATTGTTAGTCTTTTACGGACTCTGAGCAGGGATCATTCAGCCCCCACCCAGTACCCTTATGGCATTTAATCCGAGGATTTTTTCCTTATCTTCGAGAGAAATGCCAGAGGAGTCTATTTCTTCGAAATACCGCCTCGCTGGCAGCAAGGGATAATCAGTACCAAAAAGGATCTTGTCATAACCCACTGCTTCGCCAGCAACACGGTAAATAGCATTGCCATACAAAAAAGGTGAGGCAGCGGTATCAAACCATACATTCTTGAGGGACTCTCTCACCTCTTTCCTCATTAGGCCATAAAAAAATAGCCCTCCTCCCCAGTGTGCCAGCACTATGCGATTTTCTGAGAAACATTTAACCAGTTCATAGATCTGGTTCAGGGTCATGGGCGCCTTTCCAGGGTATTGATGCCCTACTGGTTCATTTGTGTGAATTAAGACGGGAACATTTCTGCCCCTACACAAGGCCATAACTTCTTCTAGCGCATCGATGACCGCCCTATTCAACCCTCCGGCGTAAACAGCTAGCTCCCCCACACCTTTTAGCCCTGCTGACAAACACCTTTCGGCCTCCTGCGGTCCTCTGGTAGAAAGGGGTGAAAAGCAACAGAACCCGATTATTCTTTCAGGATAACGGCTGACCGCCTCCAAAATGTAGTCGTTATGTCTCTTAAAATTATCATAACGCTCCCAGGGAAATCCGAACACAATACTTTTCTCAATTCCTGACTCATCCATGTGGTGCAGAAGTTCATCAACCCCCGCGAGCCTGGCCTTAGAAGACTCATAAATCATCTTAAACGCAGGTTCGCATTTAAAAAATTTGCGCCTCTGTTCCCTAATTTCCTTGGGAAAAAGATGGGTATGGAAGTCGATGATCATTCCTTGAAAAGCTCCGCAAGGGTCGTCTTAACAGCACTGGGCCGGAATCCAACAATCTTGTTAACTATCCTGCCATCTCGATCAACAAAGAACATAGTCGGAATCGCCACGTTTTCATATCCGAAATAGTCCACAAGGACCCTCTGATTTGCCCTCAGTATTCTATAATTTATCTTATATTCCTTCTGGAATTCCCTTAGATAGGCATTGGAGGCATGGGATGGGTCATCCAGGGATAAGGCCAGTATCACCAGTCCCTTGTCCTTATACTCCTCCTGGATCTTTATTAGCTCTGGAATGGACATTCTGCAAGGCGGGCACCATGTGGCCCAAAAATCCAATATAACAGGTGAGCCGCGAAACTGGCTTAAACTCACTTCTTTTCCGTGCATATCCAACAGCTTAAAATCTGGGGCAGGAGGTCTTGCTCCCGCATTGTTGTTGCAACCAGAGAACAACAAGGCCAACCCAACTAGTGCAAACAAAGACAATCTGTACCGAAGATTACCATGCATTTTTCAATTGCTCCTAATAGATATCTTTCAATAATACTAAGTTGCGAGCTCAAAATGTCAAACCCGTTAACTTGGCATTTGCTCACGGCTCGGTCCCCCGCACATTGGACATTAATGGCCTCTTTTTGCGGAAAAAGGCTTTTATTTTTACCCTGTTCACCTATAATAACGCAAGCAAAAAGGTTATGAGACAGACACCCAAAACATTACTGATCTTTTGCCTTGCTATCATTTTGGCCCCCTATTTTTTCTTTCACCTAAAGGGATGGGCTGGCCAACCCAGCTCTTTTGGCATCAGGCCCAGCATCTTGGCAGGAACTTGGTATCCGGGCAATCCCGACCAATTGGCCCATACAGTCCGCAGCTTCCTTTCCAATGCCAATTTCCCTCCCACAAATGGGACGCTTAAGGCAATTATAGTGCCCCATGCAGGTTACAGGTATTCCGGCCAGATCGCTGCTTATGCCTACCGTTTGCTTGAACCACGTAAGTTCAAAAGAATTATCCTTGTGGGCCCCAGTCACCGGATTCCCTTTCGAGGAGTCTCGGTGAACCTACAGAGCGGATACCAAACTCCACTTGGGATAGTTAAGGTTGATGTTAAGACTGCAAAGGAGATCCTCAAGGCTGATCCAGCAGTACACTTCTATAAAGATGTGCACCGTGCTGAACACTCCCTTGAAATTCAGCTTCCTTTCCTTCAAACGGTGCTCAAGGACTTTTCCATTGTGCCCATTTTGATGGGAACTCAGGATCTCGACACCTGCAAAATGTTATCAAATATCCTCACCAAGCTTATGCCTTCCCTTAAAGATACGCTTCTGGTGGCAAGCTCTGACCTATCTCATTACCACGGATATTCGGATGCGAAAAGGCTTGATTCCCACTTCATCAAGCTGGTAGGTGAGATGAATCCTGAGGGATTGTATGAAGCGCTGCGCACAGGGGAGTGTGAAGCTTGCGGTGGAGGCCCTGTGGTAAGCATTATGCTCACCTGTAGGGCATTAGGGGCCCGCAAAGTTGTGGTGCTCAAATCTGCCAACTCAGGTGATGTAACAGGTGAAAAAGACCGGGTTGTGGGTTACATGGCTGGGGCCATCTTCACATCATCTGGTAGGGATCCACATCCAAAATAAGCTGCACACCCTTTGACTTAAAGTCATATTCAGAACTCTTTTTTGCAACCCTTAATAACTCCTGGGCCAAATAGGGCCTTGGGGCTTTAATCAAGATCTGCCAACGATGCTTTCCTCTCAGCTTTGCAATGGGGGCCTCAACCGGTCCCAATACCGCGATCTGCTTTCCCTTTTTAGGCCATTTCTTAAGTGTCTTTCTCAGCCTCTCACCAAGCTGTTTTGCTGCCCGCTCCGTATTTTCCCGTGAATTCCCCTGCAATTTCAGGGACACCAAATAGGCAAATGGAGGAAATCCCAGTTGCTCCCTCAACTGGATCTCTTTTTCATATAATGCCTTATAGTCCTGTGACACCGCCGCTTGTATGGCGTAATGACTTGGGTTGTAGGTCTGGATAATGACCTTACCCCTTTCGCTTCCACGCCCTGCCCTGCCTGCAACCTGCGACAATATTTGAAACGTACGTTCTGCTGCTCTGAAATCTGGAAAGCCCAGGCTGAAGTCTGCATCAACTACACCTACCAGTGTTACTTCGGGCACGTCATACCCCTTTGTTATCATTTGAGTCCCCACCAGGATATTGATGTCGTGATTTATGAAATCTTTGAGGATGGCTTGGGCTTTTCCCTTTCTTCTAGCAGCATCTGTGTCCATCCTTGCAATACGAGCACGGGGGAAACGGTCTTTAAGCTCATGC
This sequence comes from uncultured Desulfobacteraceae bacterium, assembly GCA_964508875.1. GTDB lineage: Bacteria > Desulfobacterota > DSM-4660 > Desulfatiglandales > Desulfatiglandaceae > B111-G9. Next base: position 22,591 of record CAZDVV010000003.1, read on the forward strand.
TCCAATCTCTCTGTACCAAAACCCCAGCTCTTGAGACCAGCCCGATTACATTTTGGGCACCGCTCTTGCGGCCCCTCCTGAAACCCGCAATAGTGACATACCAGCCTATTGAGGTGCAGATGATAAATAAGGGATACATTGCAGTTTGGGCATGTCAGCACTGACCCACAGAACCTGCAAACAAAGAGGCGAAAAAAACCTCGTCTATTCAAGAAGATCATACTTTGCTTATTACGCTGGAGATTTTCCTCCAAGGCCTCCAGAAGCCGGGGGCTCAGTATGCGATTGGTGCCTGTCTCTCCAAGTTCCTTCATATCCACTATCTCCACTTCAGGAAATTGGCGATTCTCGACCCTTTGGGGCATGATGATGAGATCATAACGCCCCTCGGTACAATTGGCATATGATTGTATTGATGGTGTCCCTGAGCCCAAAATCACTAATGCATCCTCAAGTCTGCCTCTGGCAACGGCTGCATCTCGCCCATGATAGTAAGGTGCTCGATCTTGTTTATAAGCGCTGTCATGCTCTTCATCTACAACTATTAGGCCCAATCGTGAAAAGGGCGCAAAAAGGGCAGATCTTGCCCCTATCACCACATCCACCTCCCCCTTTACCATTCGCATCCACTGATCATAGCGCTCACCATAACTCAATCCACTGTGGTATACTCCCACTTTGCCCTTTACTCTTGTCTGGAAAACCGACTCCATGTAAATGGCAAGGGCAATTTCAGGGACCAGAACTATTGCCTGCTTTCCCAACTCAACAGTGCGATTAATGGCCTCCAGATACACCTCTGTCTTCCCACTTCCCGTGATTCCAAAAAGCAGGCAGGTGGCAAACCTTCCCTTTTCAAGTAACTTGAGGATCTTTTCTATTGCCTGCTCTTGGTGGTACGACAACGACTCGGGTCGTTTCATAGTGTGGAAAACACTCCCCTCCAGTGCTCTGGGCACTGGTGCCTTGAAGGTTTCAATCACTCCCTTCTTTACCCATTTGTTAGTAAGGTAGGCTGCATTGGAAAACCTTTTCCTCAGGTGAGAAAAAAGCACAGGCCCCCGTTCTCTTACCAGCTCCAAGAATTGTGCCTCATTTTTGGCCCGAAAGAGCCCAACCTCCTTGGCACTAGGGCCCTTACTGCCTTCCTTGAACGCAATAAATGTTCTCATAAGCGGCCCGATGGATGGTTTGACCTTTTCCTCCAATGTTATCAGGCCTTGGACTTCCAGGTGTTTGATGGTATCCAATTGACACGCTATTGGTTTGTCAGGACGCTTGACAACAGCCTCGAGAATTTCACGATCCTTTTCTGATACCAGTCGCTGTCTCAAATGCTCCACACCCTTTTCTGTTATTCGTGCCACTCTATAGACCTTACGCTTGAGGCCTGAGGGAAGAGAGCTTTGAATCACCTGTCCTAACGGATGGATATAATACTGGTGTAGCCATCTAAAAAAAGGGACCATTGACTCAGGAAAAAGCGGATATGGGTCCTCAACACTCAGAATTTCTTTGAGCTCTCCATCTATTGCAGTATCACCTGGACCAATGATATAGCCTCCCACCCTTCGTTTTCCAAAAGGCACAATTACCCTGCAGCCCACCAAAGCACTGTCAGCCAGGTGAGCTGGCACTAAATACGAAAAAGTACCGTCTACGGGAAGAACTACAGCAACCTCTACGCACGCTAGATTATTCCTGTCCATGATGATAGCTTGCCAAGTGGCCTATTGATATTTTTCTTTGAGGGTCTTGATAACGCCCTTGAGTCCGTCATCAACTGGAATTTGTGCGGACTCTTGGGGACCTCGGGGCTCACCAGGCTCTGGGGAAGGTCTAAAAACTAATGGGTCAATAGTGATATTCGCTCTTATTGTCTGAGCGACATATTCCTCCTTTCGCCCATGGTCAAATTCACAAATAATCCTGGAGGGATACCAGCCCTTGGCGACCTGTCTATAGTCCTCAAAACGAACCGTGAAAGGGCCCTTGGAAGAGATTAAGCCAATATGAAGTACTAGGGGCAGGAATTTATCTCTGGATACAATTAGATAGGAGTTTGGCTTCCCTTTTTGCCCAATGAGGTACGCAATCTTAGGACCTATATGGGTGAGAGAGGCCATTGACGTCTCTACCCCCAATCTAGCCAGAAACCCGACAAATTCAGGCAACCGATGTTCAAGGAAAATACATTGATATTTTGGCACATTGCACCATCCACATCTTGTCATAAGGGATGCCTTACTTGCCGTTTCAGAACTCTCGACCTTTTCACAAGAAAAAAACCACGGCCTCTTTAACCAAACCTCCTCCTCAATCAATTCTTCTTCATCTTCGTTGCCTGGCTCAGAGACCCTCACCCATTGATTTATCTCCATTGTATCCAAGGAGAGAAAATTCTTGAGCATTAATTCGAGTATCTGGGTAGGCGGCATTATATAGGAAAACGCCAGCTTATAAGGATTGCACAAGAAAAAGACGAATATTACAAGGCTAATGCACCAAATGGACCTTTTGTTCAAAATGCGTATGATTGTTGTTGGAATCACTCTACCTGCTCTTGCAACACTTCTATTTTTGTATCATACACTGGGGCTAGCAATGTTTTCCCTAGCCCACCTTATTAGCTCTTCGTAGCTCGTACCTTTTGGAAAACAGGCATCTACACCCATTTCCTTCAACTTTTCGCATTGTTCGTTTTCAACAAGCCCTCCCACTGCAACGGTAACATCCGGGTCTCCCTTCTCATTCAGAAGCCCCATAAGCCGCTCAACCGTCTCAATATTCCCGTCCTCTAGCAGTGTTATTCCTATATGATCTACAGATTCCTGAATGGCTGTCCCCACAATGGCAACTGGGTCTTCCAATTCAGTGTACACGATTTCGAATCCTGCATCACCTAATCTCTTTGCAAGATTCAGGAGGGACTCTTTGTGTCCATGCCCTAGCTTTGCCAGTAGTATCCTTGGCATCCTTTGAGGCATTCTTGGCAATCCTTTCTCCGGTTACGTTTTGGTCCTTTTCTCTTCGTCCACAAGACCCCTCAGGGATCTGAACTATAGCCAATAAGTCTCTTGTGCGCAAGGATTAACCCCTCATCCCCGTCTAGATTGACATAAAAATACGTGCTTCATTATACTCCCATCCCAAGTGGTCGCCTAATTCCATCCAGGCTCAATGAAAGGGCTACGAGATGGAACTCCAAATAGGTGCTTTGGAGTGACATAAATCAAGAAAAGGAGACATCCATGACCAATAATTCACAAGTGGCATCCATTATAATGGCCGCTGGCAGGGGCAGCAGAATGAAAAACTATCATGGCAATAAGACTCTGCTCCCTTTGATACCCGGCCACAATCCATTTGAAGGGCGCCGTCCCTTTATTCACAATATCTTAGAAAACCTTCCCAATGGCCCTAAGTGCATAGTGGTCCACCATGCCAAAGAGGAGGTAATTCAGGCCACTAAGAAATACAAGCCCCATTATTGTGATCAGAAAACCCTAAACGGAACAGGAGGGGCATTGCTGGCCTGCAAACCGTTTCTTGAAAAGCTTAACTGTTCAAGGATAATAGTAACCATGGGGGATGTGCCTTTGGTCCAAAGCTCAACCTTCATGGACCTCATTGACAAACTGGACAGTTACGATATGGTGGTACTAGGCTTTGTTCCAGAATCCAAACGTCAGTATGGCCTGCTTCAACTGGAAGGCGCCCTTGTCAAGAAGATCATTGAATGGAAATACTGGAGAAACCTGCCCCAGGCCAGCCAGGCTAACCTTACTGTGTGTAACTCGGGTATCTATGCCATAAGGAGAGAAGATCTTCTCGTGCACTTTGCTGACTTGGTCTCATCTCCCCATGTGGTTCAAAAGCAGATAAACGGCATTGCCCAGCAATTTCATGAATATTTCCTCACAGATCTAGTGGAGATATTCTCTGCGAATGGCAAAAAGGTGGGTTATCAAATTGTTAAGGATCCTGATGAGGTCATGGGTGTAGATGACATGGACGCCCTTTCAAAGGTCCAAAAGCTGTACAAAGCAAAAAAGTGAGTCACAATCTTGTCCTCTCACGCCATAGGCTGTTATTCTCCTTGCAAGATTTGGCCGAACCGCTCCAGCTCGTTACCATGCCCCAACGCGATTAGGGTGTCTCCGGCCTCGATACGGGTTTGAGACGATGGGTTGAATACCATTTTGCCATCGGCCTTCCTTATTGCAACAATGATGATATTCATTTCCTGCCGTATTCCAGAATCAACAAGGGTTACACCGTTGAGCCGGGAGGCCTGGCTGACAGTAAGCTCTTCAAGTTTTAGCTCAATGTCCTTGTCATGGACAGTGAATTCCAGAAAATCCGTAACCGCAGGTCTAATAATGGTTTGAGCCATCTTTTGTCCGCCTATAAGATAGGGCATTACAACCCGGTCGGCCCCTGCCCTCAACAGCTTTCGCTCTGCCTTTTCGTCGTCTGCGCGCGAGACTATGAAAAGTCCATGGTTCATGCCTCTGGCCGTCAGCGTAATAAAAACATTGTCAGCGTCCGATGATACCACCGCTACGAGACCTTTGGCCCTCTCTATCCCTGCCTCCGTGAGAACCTCCTCATTTGTGGCATCATCAATGATGTAAGGTATATCATCCGACTCAAGGAGTGGCCTCGAGGCCTGGTCATTGTCCACTACCACCACAGGGATGTTCTGGGTTTTCAGCTCGTGGGATATGATCCTGCCTATCCTCCCATAGCCACATATTATGTAATGCTTCTTCATTGCCCTGATTCTTAAACCCAATTTTCTCCTCCCTATTATCGACCTAATTTGCAGCTCTACCATTGCCTGGGCAACAACCCCCAAGAAATAGGCCATTGTGCCAATACCTAGGAATATGAGAATGATGGTGAAAACTCTTCCGCTTTGGGAAAGTTTGCCTATTTCACCATAGCCAACTGTGGTAATGGTTATGACCGTCATATAAAGGGCATCCAAGAAAGACCAACCTTGCAATACCATATATCCCACAACCCCAAAGAATACCACAGCGGCTATAAAAACTAGCCCTCTCAGTAACCCTTTGTAACTTAGCTCATAAAATCCATCAGCCATATTCATCACATGATCAGTTATCAAGAATCAAAGTCATTTCTGCATCGAGCCAGCTGACTGAAAACAAAGTCGATCTGGCTCCAGTCCGAGCCGTTTCCCCACCCTTGAAAGGGGATTGTATCATTTAGAGATTTTCCGCGGCCTTCAACGGCCTGGAGAGGAACTAACCGCCTCAACAGTAAACTCACTTAGGTCACTGGGCAGGTCCTTGAAGACAATCATGAATGGTACCGAGGAACCTGGGGCAATGTTTACATTAGATCCATCTTTGCCTCTAGGGTTTTTCATAGCCTTCTCAATTTCCTGGAAAGGCAACTTCTTGAGCTCCTCCTCTGAAAAGGAATTACCTGCGTAGGCACGTTTGCTTCTTACCACCTTCCCTTTATCATCCAGTATGCTTGCCTTGACCAAGATAAAACTTCTGGGCTTTGAATAGTCATTGACTACCGTTCCCTTTACTACAAAAAGCTGCCCGCTTTTACTCGTGTTTATGAATGAACCCGTCACCCCTTTAAAGGTCAGCCTCCTGACACCCAGATCTTTGAGGGCCTTTTTCTCGGGCATCTTCAAAAAAGATAAGGAATCTGGAATGAGTTGAGGGGCAAAATATACGATAGAGGCTGCACCTGCTACAATGATAAACGCAATTATCAGTATTATCAGCCCAACTCTGGATTTCTTTGGAGGCAAGAGAACTTCTACCTGGTCTTCTGGAGGGGCCTCCACAACTGGTTCCTCAACTAATTTGGGGCCTGGCTCGGGGACCTCTTTGGCCCTGTCCATTTCAGAGGCCTCTTTTTCAAAATCCTCAGGCTCATAACCCTCTAAATCCTCAGAAGTAATTTCAACCTCTACCTCCTTCTCATATAAGGCACTCTCAAAGGCCTTATCAAAATCAATCTCTTCTTCTGCCTCTGGTTCCTCAGTCTCTAACCCTTTCTCTCCCAGATCGTCTGTGGGTAATGCTACCGTCTCTTGGAATTCTTCATCCAGCTCCACAGGAGATGGTTCTTCAATCGAGGATTGGGGCGGATATGCTATAAAAACGTGTTTGCAAACTGAGCACTTGACCTTAGAGCCCTCTTGTCTAAGTAATGATTCATCCAGCCGAAACTTGGTCCGACACTTTTCGCATTGGATAATCATAATATCCCCCATTAATCTGAAGGCCCTTTTTCCCGCAGTACAAATATATCGGCCAGATGCCTGTACTGCTCGTTAAAATCCAGTCCGTAGCCCACGATGAAGCCTTCTTCTATGTGGAATCCGCAATAATCAATATTGACCTGGGTCTCTCTTCTCTCGCGCTTATCAATCAACACACAGATCTTCACGGATTCCGGACCCCTTTTCTCAAGGTTGTCTTTTATTTTTGACAACGTCAGGCCCGTATCCACTATGTCTTCAACAATTATCACATGCTCACCCCTAATATCTATCTCCACGTCCTTGGACAAGCGAATAGTCCCACTTGATGTGGTCCCAGCCCCATAACTAGCCGCTCTGATGAAATCCAGTTTGATGGGTATGGTCAAATTTCTCACTAGGTCTGCAAAGAAAAATATCACACCGTTTAGGATACCTATAAGTATAGGCTCAGTGCCCTGGTAATCCCTGGAGATCTCAAGGGCCAGTTCCCTGACACGTTTTTGTATGTCCTCTCTTGAGAGCAAGAGTTCTTTTGTGTACCCCTTCACGCTCTGGGCCAATCCTTTCCAAAATTGCTTGAATTGTGGCTCTGCCATACCCGCAAAATGCCCGGCTGTCCCCTACATATTGAATTTTAGATAGCATGTCAACCAAACTACCTTTTGAGGCTGGTCACTTTATCAGATTTTATCCATTCTGAGAACATGAAGGGGAAAATCTACATACCACAAGTCCAAGCGATCAGTCTTGGGCTATCTTCTCGCCGCAGAAATTACAATAGATCGCTCCAGGCAGAGCCTCTTTTCCACAATTGGGGCATCTGTCAACCGCTCTTTCCACTTTGGCCCCACAGACCATGCAGAATTTTGCTTCCACCGGAAGGTCTTTTCCGCACTTGATACACTTGTTCACCACCAGTAACTGGTGACCACACATGGGACAAAATCTGGCATTGGGGTCTATCTGCGAATGGCATTTGGGACACTGGACAGTGGGCTTTGCACCAGATGCCTCCCCCTTTTGTTGACCGGAGAGCAGCATAGAGGGGATAAGCATTCCCAGTCCTGCACCTAGGCCAAGTCCCATACCAGTACCTGTCCCTCCCTCGGCACCTGCAGTGGCAGCATCTCCCATGGCCTTGGCAGCTCTAAACTTAATGAAACTGTCCAAGTTACCTACAGCCGCCATCCCACTTTTCTCATCTATCATTCTCTGAACTTCTTCGGGCGGGGTAATAGAATTTATGTAAAGATCCTCAAGCCTCATTCCCAGCTTGCCAAAATCCTCCTGTACCCTTGCCTTCAGCGCAGCAGCTAGCTCGTCATAATACTGGGGCAAATTGAATATGGTATCTAGTATCTCCCCAATCATGTCATTAAACCGTGAAACTATCACCTCTCTCATGTACTGGCTTATTCCATCGGTGTCATAATGTCCCTGTGTGCCCACAAGCGTATTGATAAACAGTAGTGGCTGGATAATCCGCAGCGAATAAACCCCAAAGGCCCTCAGGCGAACTAGGCCAAGTTCTTTGTCCCTGAATGCGACAGGATCTTTGGTACCCCATTTAAGATTTGGAAAACTCTTTAGGTTAACAAAATAGACCTCTGCTCTAAATGGGCTCTTGAATCCAAAGGGCAGACTTAAGGCCTTTGTGAGCAAGGGGAGATTGAGCGTGGACAAGGTGTGGCGGCCAGGGCCCAGCACGTCTAACCCCTTCCCATCTCTGAAAAAAACCGCTGCCTGATTTTCACGAACAATTAGCTGGGCACCGAACTTTATATCCGCAGAACCTTGTTCAGGAATTCGGTGAACCATCTCCTGGCCGGTATCATCAAACCACTCTATTACCTCGAGAAATACCATGTCTCACCTCGTTGTATCGAAATTCAATCCTCTCACCAAAGCGAAACAAAATAGCCACACTAAATTTATGTGCCGCCAAAAAGGTAAATTATTTATTTTAATCGGACAAATCTCCCAAACCCTTGAGGATCTCATCCCGCCTTCCCATCCTATTCATGAGCTCCCTCAGCTGTTTTCTAATGGCATCCACCTTCGATCTCTCGGGCACAACTCCTTTCTCCGTAAACTCTCCAAGGGCCTTTTTCACAGGGCCTAGGAGCTCCCAAATTCCTTTGTCATACTCATATATCTTCTGGAGTACGTCTTCATCTACGCGAGGGCCGTCAAATACAGACCCATATCCCCTCGCAGCCCTTTCTATGAGCTTAGAGGCCTTCTCAAGGTCCCTTTCCAGATCTTCAAGGTCCTTAATCCTTTTCCAGTCTCCCTTCTTTAGCTGATCCGTTTTGACCCACTCTAATACCCCAATGAGCTCATCTAGCCTTCTGCTAACCTCTACCCGCAGTTTCTTATCAGCATCTCTCAGGGATTCTCTGCTTTGGTATGACCCGATCCCAGGAATCAATCTCACTGCCTTCTTGATTGCGCCCCCAATGTCTTCTTTCTTCATCGTTGTTTTCTCCTTCTGGACGAACAACTTAAGAGGAATCTGACCATTGCACTAGCTGGCACCCTCAAAATTCTCCTCTTCTCAACATAGTCTTTAGGATTTCCTATCATCTCCGGTTGTCGCTTTCTCTTCGACAGGTGGGAAATAGATGGTGAAATCCGTACCCCCAGAGGCAAAGCAATCTTGGGGAACTCTACAAAAACTGCAGTCCGAAATCTTTCCAGGGCAAATATCAGCATCAGTTAGGAGAAATTTGCATCGGGAGGAATCCATTTGTATTTTGAAATTGTACCGCTCGGAAAATATCTTCATACGCAGCAAATCAGCTCCTTTGCCCCCCGCATTGAAATCAAAGGGCCTTTTTGATGAATAATCCAATGTATCCTGTGTCATAAAAAAGCCCTCAAAAATACGCCTTTGATTTTCCTCGGTAATTCCCACCCCATAATCCTTTACAACAAGTTCGGCTCCTTTACCTCTTTTCTGAACTAAAACCTCCACTTTACCCTCATCAGGCGTGTTTTCCACAGCATTCTTCACCAGCCCTGTCACAACCTTCTCTAGGACGTCGGGGGGGACGGATATGGAAGGTACCTGATCGAAACGGGTTAAAATCTCCACGTTCCTATGATCCATCAGCGGCCTGATTTTTCCTATTATCTGGCGTGTCTTGGAGGCAAGATCAATAATTTCCGGCACGCTTTCCTTGAGCCCAAAAACCGTATCTATCTTTTCCCTAAGCTTCTCCACTATGCCACCTTCACCTACCTCTTCCGCTACCATCACCTCTAGCTCGTCAGCGACCTCCTCCAACAACAATGAAAGCAGACCGCGGGCCTCAAATTTCCGCTCTCTCATAATGTCCTCTACCTGGTATTGAATCTCCAAGATTCGATCCAGATTCCTTCTTGCCCTCTCAATGGTTGACCTCCATGATTTCTCGGGCAGAGCTAATAGTCTTTTCTCAAGGATTCTCAATGATGCACTGAGCACTGACAAGGGGGTCTTGAGCTCGTGGCTCAGCCGGTTTATCACCTTATCCTTTGCCCTGTTAAGGCTGCTAACCTCTTTGTATGCCTCTTGGATCTCAGATGAAAATCTGGCATTTTCTATGGAAAGTGCAGCCGTACTGCCAATCATGCTCATCAGTTCCATATCCATCTGATCAAACATGCCTACCTTTTTGTTCATTGCGCACAGCACACCTATTATCCGATCCTTGCTTCTCAATGGCACGCTCAGGAGGCTCTTGGTGGTAAAACCCGCCAGGGAATCAATAACCCTGTAAAAATCGGGGTCGTTTGATACATCCTCTATTACAACAGGCTTTCCGGTACGGAGGACTCTCCCCGAGACGCCCTTGTTTGCTGGAAAGTGGATCTCCTTTACCCTTTTTTCGGCCGCCTCGTCATCATGGGCTGCGGCCTTGAAATAAAACTCATTTTTTTCCTCGTCCAGCAAAATTACAAGAGCACTCTCCGCTTCCATGAGTCTCTTCACTTCGTTGCTGATAAAATTAAGAAGCTCGTCCAGGTCCGGGTACTCGTGAAGGGAAAGGCTTATCCTAAGAAGCGCCTCATTATTCCTGGCTATTCGCTTTTCTTGAGTAATATCGCGGAGTATGACAAGCTCACCGGAAGGCTCATCACCAGACTCAGAATATACCGCAGCCCGCAGCACCACATCCAGCACCCTGCCATCCTTCGTCAACCGCTTGGTCTCATGGCGAAGAATGATCTTATCCTCAAAAAGCTTCTTGATATTTTCTGAAGTTTCCTTTGAAAACTCTGGTGGCACATAGGGTATTGTTTTTCCTTTCAGTTCTTGCAGAGTCCATCCAAAGGTATCTGTAAATGCGGGATTGAGATAAGTTACCTTCCCGTCAGGTGTAAAAACAACAATGGGATAAGGGATGAAATCTAGCAATGTGCGATATCGCTTTTCTGATTTTTTCAAAGCCTCCTGGGTCCTGAATTTATCCGTTATTTCCCTGATGATGCCCCGGAATCCGACCTTTTTACCCTCCTTATTCCTTATGAGAGCAGCAGAAAGCTCAATTATCCTCTCATCGCCTTGCTTATCTCTTATCTTCCATTGTAGATCTGTAACACCTTGGCCCGTTTCATAGACGCGGTTAAAGGCCTCATACATCTCCTTGGCTGTTTCTTCGTCCATAAACTTGGAGAAATTCTGGAACTGAATCTCTTCAGGCGGGTATCCGAAAATCTTGCATAAGGAATTGTTGAAATAGAGGAAGTTTCCATGTATATCCACCTCGTAAACGCCCTCTTCAATGTTTTCCACAAATGCTCGATACCTCTCACTTGATAGGCGAGCGCAACTGGTGATGAGTCTGGTATCAAGATCCATCTGTTCTACCTGCGTCTGTTTCCTGGATATATCGTCTTTTTTATCTCTCATATCCGTAATCCGTCAATGAATTCATAACCCACATTAACAACGCCTCTAGAGGCCTCTCCCCTTGTACATCCACGCAGATAAGAATCATAAATACTAACCCACTCTGCTGCCTCCTACTAACTCCACCCAGGCACAACGCTCACTTGCGCGAGCATTTTTTCTCTATATATGATCAAACACGATATGTCATTATAAATTATCAAATAATCAAGACTTAGAGGCACTTAGGGGCAAGCAAAAAATCTATCCCAAACTTGCCAATAAGCAAGTTCAAACCAAGACCATCAGGAGTTTTTGTGGTTCCCAACTGAACTCTAACCCTGTCGGACAAATTTTCCTGTACAATTTCTTGATTTTCTCGGTGAGAGAAGCTACATGAAAAGATACTGATTGGTTGGGGGGAACTCAATGCAAAAATCAACGAACATACCCAAGGCAACCATAACCAGACTTTCACAGTACTATCGCCAACTGGAGCTGATGGAATTTGACGGCTACCGGACTGTATCTTCCGACAAGCTCGCATGGTTGTGCCAAGTTAATCCTGCGCAGGTACGAAAAGATCTGGGATATTTTGGGGAATTTGGAGTTCGTGGTGTAGGGTACGACGTTAAGGAGTTACAAGGACAAATAAAGAAGATCCTTGCAATAAACCGAGAATGGAACCTTGGTGTTGTTGGCATCGGGAAATTGGGATCTGCACTTCTGCAGCATCGCAACTTACAAACCCGCGGATTCAAATGTGTGGCTGCCTTTGATAATGATCCCGAAAAGATTGGCCAGATGGGGCCTGGAGGCATAAGAATAAGAGATATCAGTGAGTTGAGTGAGGCTGTGGATGAACTCAAAATAGAAATCGGCGTTATCACCACTCCTGCCAATGCTGCGCAATATGTAGCAGATCTGTTTGTAGAAGCCAATGTAAATGCCATCTTGAACTTTTCTCCTACATGGATACAGGTTCCAGACTGCTGCATGGTGGAAAACATAGACTTTACTGTTAGATTGGATATCCTAACATATAAGTTGCGCAACGAACTCAGGGAATAAGGGAATCCCGTTCAGACCAAGGTATCGTCAGTTACATCTGAAATCAACATGGAGGTAACATTATAATGAAAAGAGTAGCCATATTCTT
>CAZDVV010000003.1:34984-52877 GCA_964508875.1 uncultured Desulfobacteraceae bacterium
ACATCTGAAATCAACATGGAGGTAACATTATAATGAAAAGAGTAGCCATATTCTTCGTAACGTATGTTGCAATACTTGGTTCAGTATGTATGGCTGCCAACATCCCAAAAGCAGTATTCCCAGAAACCTCTTTCTCTTTCGGGGGTATTAAGCAAGGTCAACCCCTGATTCACACATTCTCTGTAGTTAACCAAGGGCAGGCCCCCCTCAAGATCGAGCGCGTGAGACCGGGGTGAGGTTGCGCTGTGGCCCACTTTGACCGGGTCATTCCCCCGGGAGGGGAAGGAAAAATAACATTGAAAGTCAATACAAAGGGTTACCAGGGCAAAATCATAAAAAGCGCTAGGGTATATACCAATGATCCTGCCAAAAGGATGACAGTGCTTTCCATTTCGGCCTTCATAAAGGTACCGATTTACCTCTCTTCAAGATATGTCTACTTTTACGGAATGGAGGGGCAAAAACATGTCAGGGTTGTGGACATAATTGCAAAACAGAACAAGCCATTGGAACTTACCCCTGAACAATATACCTTGGGTGAGAAGGTCAGTTACGAACTTCGGGAACTTGAAAAGGGGAAAAAATTCCGAGTTACCTTTACCAATAAGAACACGTCTCCGGGTTCCTACTATGGTTACTTAAGGCTGAAGACCAACTATCAAGAAAAACCAGAAATAACCATTAGAATTCGAGGCAGGATATTGAAGAAGCGGCTCCCTAAAAAGAGGCCCCTTTCTGCCCCTAAGGGACTGCATGGCTCGGGTTAGGAAGTTTGAAGGCCCTTGACTTGCGTCAGAGTACGACAGAGCAATTGATATGAAAAATACATCCCGGCCAGAAGTTGAGATTTTCTTGGATGGAGCATGCAAAGGTAACCCGGGTCCTGGAGGTTATGCAGCCATATTAAAATATGGAGATTCTCAGAAGGAAATAACGGGCCACCACAAACGAACCACTAATAACAGGATGGAGTTAATGGCCGCCATCAAGGCCTTGGAGCAATTGAAGAAGCCGTGCAAGGTTCGGATCTATACAGATTCCAATTATCTTGTTAAGGGCATGACATTATGGTTGCGCAAATGGATAAAAAACAACTGGAAAAACTCGCGAAAAACGCCGGTATTGAATAAGGATCTCTGGCAAAGGCTTATGAGGCTTAGCCAAATCCACGAAATCGAATGGAACTGGATCAGGGGACATGCGGGTCATCCTGAAAATGAGCGGTGTGACTATTTGGCAAAGGCAGCAATAAGAAAAACCAAATAATCTAAAGGAAAGGGATTTTGATGCAGAAGGAATGGCAGGATGCATTGGCCACAATGACATACGGCATATACGTACTCACTAGTGGTGCTGGACAAGACATAAATGGGATGATCGCCTCGTGGGTAACACAGGTATCCTATGATCCTCCACTGATCCTTGTTGCGGTGCATCCTAACCGTAGAACCCACTATCTAGTGGAGAAGAGCAAAGCGTTTGTATTGCATGTACTATCATCAGACCAAAAAGGATTGATGCCGCGGTTTAAGGGGCCCGACCCACTCGGAAAATTTGAAGGCCTCCAATGGGATTCAGGTCTTACCGGATGCCCTATCCTGCGTGACTGCGTAGCGTTTCTGGAATGTGAGCTCAGGGAGACGTATCGGCCTGGAAATCACTCCCTCTTCGTGGGAGAAATTGTCAACGGCAGAGTTATTTCCAATTCTCAGGTCCTTACCACCCTTGAGTATCAGGGCACTTATACAGGAAGGGTATGATCTTCCACGTGAAATCCTACCATCTACTCAAAATGCGAGCCCGAGAGATTTGATTTTTCCCCTCTGGCATTGTACAAATCTCAAGGATGTCTCACCAATTGGCAAATTTTGACTAATCATTAATGATTCCAGAGTATATGTCCGAATATACCTAATGACTACCGAGTGTGCCTCTTTGAGGTTCAGTGCACGGGCCAGGGGACTGTCAACGTTTTTGGAAATGATTCCAAGACATTGGGGCCTTGGTATTATGTGCACTTGGAAAAAAGATATAAACACATATTGGCAAAGGAGAAACGTCCCATGAGATGCCCAAAATGTGGGTACATTAGTTTTGATCATAATGATTCCTGCCCCAAATGTAACAGGAACCTTTCTTCAGAAAGAGAGCGCCTGAATTTGATCTCTTTTCCTCCTGATCCTCCTTTTGTCCTTGCTGGCTTGCTGGGAGACATAAACGAATCAGGCATGCATTACCATCCTGCGGGAAGCGGGACCTTTAAGGCCCTTGATGAGGAGATAGAATTTGAAGCCGAGACAGAGCAAATGGCGGTGTCCCCGAGCTCTGAAGATGAAGAGACAGAGATAGAAATAGAACTCGACTCCTTGGGTGAAGAAGAAACCTCAGCCCCCGAGCTAGAGTACCTTGACACGGCAGAAGCAGAAACCTTAACCCCCGGTCCCGAGGGCGAAGGCCTTGAGGTTGATAGTACTGAACTTTCAACGCTAGACACTCAGGCAGGGCTGGAATTGGAAACCTCGGGACTTGAGGTTGAAGGATCAGGAGAGCAAGAGGTCAAGGAAGAACCCGAGCCCCTGGTTTTTGAAATCGAAGACATCAATTTGGAAGAATCACCCACTGGTGATGAGCTAGAGCTAGAGCTGTCAAGGGACGAACTATCCGAAGCGCCCACAGAGGTTTATGGCACTACTGAGCATGAGCTAGAATTGACATTGGACGAAGAGCCTTCTGTGGTTGAAGAGATCGAGGAAGTGGCTGACTTGGTGGATGATGATCAAGCCACCTCCGTCAGTGCTGAGCTCACCGCCCCTGAAGATGGTGTTGTTCCAAGGCCAGAAAGTGAACACAACCTCAGTTTGGAAGATTTAAAAGATGATGAGTTGGGAGAAGTAGATGTGACAATTGATGAACTTGAAAAACCCACTCAAAAAATTGCAGATGGGCACGGAGGATGAATATAATCCTTGACGTGGGGAAGTATTGGAAATATAATTTATATCGCAAGTGCCGAGATAGCTCAGTCGGTAGAGCAGGGGACTGAAAATCCCCGTGTCCGCAGTTCGATTCTGCGTCTCGGCACTCAAGGATCATGGAAAACGGGCCTCCTGTGAAAATGGGGGCCTTTTTGTTTTGTTGCATCGCCTAGTCGCCATCCTGAAGTTTCTGGTGACATGGCAGCCTATTTTGTGAGTCACCTCCAATGACCTAGAGGTGATTTACAAAGTCATCATGAGGGGAAAGGAATCAATGAAAAAATCTTGTTGGGGTTGTAGGCACCATTTCACCACTGCAAGAAGGGCTGAAGGGGGAATTTATCTGGAATCCAGTTGCGATAAGTACAATCAAGATATTGGAAATGCCCCAGAGGAATTGGAACCAGGATGCTATGAAGCCTTGTCTCTCAAGAGAGAAAGGCAACGCCTCCATTCCGTCAAGGGGTCACATTGATCTTGTTTTCTTCAACAAGATTGATAATGTGCATTACCCGGATCATAACCCGTTAGGGGCCAACAGGTTGATTGCTGACATGAAAAATTTGACTTTGCCACGATTATCAAGTAAGAGTGAGCTTCATTATGTAGCATAACGGCCCTTTTTACATCCCGTGTCCTTCGCCCAAATCGCTATAGCCCCTCCGGAGGGTTTTAGGTAGTCGGAGGATAGCGACATCAAGGCAGCCTAGAATGAAAAAAAGGTCTCAAATCATCATTGTTGTCCTGGTCACGCTGCTTCTAGTCGGTTTCTTTCTTAGTATTTACATTACCGTTGACGAAACTATGCCGGGTAACGCGGTGGTGGTGATTACCCAGGAAGACAAGCTGTATCACTCCATCCATTTTGATTATATATGCGTTGCTGGAAAAACAGCTAGGACCACGACCCTAGACCAGGCCCTAAAAATGGGCTACAAGCCCGACCCCCATTGCCAAGAACTAGGGTATTTCAGGGGGAATAGACGATTTCTTTTTTATCATATCCTCTCCAAATTAGGTATTCAGGTAAACAGCAGGTGGGACAAGAATGGGAACTGGTTATGGTGAGGATTAGTTTAAGTCTTTTGAAAAGATTGGGAGACACATGGTATGCCATCGTTAAGGGTCACTACAGGTGATGGTCGGATCTTCACCTATCCGGTTGTAAAAGACAAGATAAGCCTTGGAAGAAGTAAAGACAACGACCTCGTCTTACTCGATAACACTGTATCTCGTCATCACGCAGAAATCCGCAAGTCGGATAAAGGACACGTCATAGTAGATCTGGGCAGCTACAATGGGACGAAAGTAAACGGAAAGCTGATTCAAGTTGCTCCCCTATCCCACAACGATATAGTTCAAATTGGGCTTACAAAACTGCTGTTTCTGGATGCTGCACAGTCCAAGGTCTCTCCTGAGACTGTGCTATTCGCTCCAGAGGCAGACGAAGGAAAGTCCCAGTATCCTGTCATAGCCACCAGCCCTTTTAGGGGCCAAGGCGACTCCAGTGAGCTCATTTTTAATGTAAAAGAGGCCAAATCATCTGGAGCATTTGCTATTGAGGGGCAACAAATGCTCCAACCTCACGACCAGTACCTGTCCGTGCTGGAACGGAGCAATAAGGTCTTGTTTGTATTGTATGAGATAAGCCGGCAGCTCAATCAAATACATGACCTAAATCAACTGCTAGAAAAGATTATGCAGCTCATATTTATGGTTATAGACGCAGATGCTGGCTTTCTCATGCTCTTAGGGGCCAATGGGGAAGAGGACTTTATTCCTGTGGTGGTAAAGCATAGAGCACCCCCCCCAGGTTCCCATGAGCAATCCACACGGCCCAGCAAGACCCTTATGCGTAGAGTCATTCGCGACAAGGTCGCTCTGCTCACCTCCAATGCAATGGAAGATTCGCGCCTGAATGGATCCAAAAGTGTAGTGATCCAAAGAATACGCTCTGCCATGTGCGTGCCCTTGTGGAGGAAAGACAAGATCATAGGAGTTATTCAACTAGATAGCACTAGACCGGAAGCCCACTTTACCAATGAAGATTTGGAGTTGTTGAAAGCCATTGCTGGTCAGATGGCACTTATCATAGAACAGGCCTCTCTTAATGAACAGATTCGCCAGGAAGAGCAGATGAGAAGCAGGCTCGAAAGATTCCACTCACCCCAGGTGGTGGAAATGATTCTGTCCGGAGGGCAGGAGACAAAAGACAACATCATGGAGCCCAAAGAGCTCACGGCTACCATTCTGTTCGCTGACATCATAGATTTTACCCCTCTTGCCGAGAAACTTCCCCCTCAAGAGGTCAACATCCTATTAAACCGCTTCTTTTCAACAATGACCGACATAATTTTTAACTACGATGGTACTTTGGATAAGTACATAGGAGACGGCTTGATGGCAGTATTTGGGGCACCGATGCAAAAAGACGACGATGCCAAACGCGCGGTGCTTGCCGCACTAGACATGAGAGAAGCTCTCAAAAAGCTCAAGATGGAATTGGATGAAGACAAGAGATTTGACATAAAAATTGGGATTAATACCGGCAAGGTTGTTGCGGGCAATATTGGATCCCCAAAAAGACTCGATTACACTGTTATAGGGGACCCTGTGAACATTGCCTCCAGACTCGAATCCCTTGCCTCACCCAACCAGATCCTGATCGGCGAAGAAACTTATAAGCTAGTGCAATCTGATTTCCTCACAAATCCTCTTGGTCCCAAGAAAGTGAAAGGTAAGACCTCGAGCATCATGGTTTATGAGGTCTTAGGACCCAAATAGGCATGGTAACTTGATGCTCGCCTATTTTCCTGGATACCCCGTCTCCTTTTCTGTCTCTTTTTTCCTTAAAAAACTGGCTATGTTCCTTTTGAGAAGATTGTATTCTTCTGTTAGTGACTTTAGTTTCTCTTTGTTCTGAATCAATGCCCTCTGCAGCATGGCAGAGCGTACTTTCAAGTCCGTAATATCGGTATTTACCACCATACATCCTACAATTTTCCCATTTTCATTTCTCCGAGGAAACAACTCGGCTCTAACATACATGGGCTCGCCATCCACAGAATAATATTTAAATTCCCTTGATACTGCAGATACACCCTTAAAAATCGATGAAATGGCCTCACGAAACTTGGTTCTGGACTGTTTAGCCACCAGGCTTGTGGGTGAACGCCCTTCCATCAGCTCTCTTGAGTGCCCAAACCGTTTTTCACAAGCAGAATTCCAAAAAGAGATCCTGCCTTTCTTGTCCACCACATAAGTAGGACACGGTGAATCCTCAATTATTTCAAGTTCTGAAATATATGCTGGACCTTCTGCCTGTACGCTTCCCACCCGTTGTATACATTGAATTGCCCCTTTAATGTTGCCATCGCTGTCAGTTATAGGGGCGGTGTTCACTAATACCCTTCCTCCATCCTTAAAATTAGGCAAGTATGTCTCTAGAACAAAAGAGCCGCTTTCGGACTGGGATATGATCTTATCACCATGTTTTGACTTGAAATTGTCTAGGCCTTCGAGAAGCTCATCCGCAAAGGTGCGCCCTTCCTCTATGGCAAAACCTTTCCACACCCGCTTGCCAAGAATCTCATTGGGAGCAATACCTGTCATCTCCTCGCAAGCCCTGTTCCATTGAATCACCTTGTGGTTTTTATCAATTACAAACATTGGCACAGGGGTCTTGCTTAGCAAGTTCTCTACGTAACGGCGAGAACCTTCTATCAGCTCTGCCTGCTCCTGGTCTCTTTCAATTAGCTCTCTTCTCTCTTTTTCAAACAGAAAAGCTATCAAAAGTACCGTAAGAAGAGCTAAAAGATAGGCGCCCAATCCATATGAGGCTGCCATAGACTGTGGAATTATCTGATCAATATGATGGCCTGTTTTATATAACAGTGCAGCAAATCCGCTTTCCACAAAAACCAATGATGCCCAGATGCTACCCCATAGGAAACCCGTCAAATACACGGCCAAAAGAATCATCACGGTGTTCCAAACCCACGTTAGGAGTTCCGGTCCAGGTGCTGACATGGCCCCTGTCTTCCACCGAATTATGAGCAATACAGCCCATAAGACAAAGATGCCGAGATTGGCAAATACTTCGGCCTTCTTGAACCGCCTTAATCCTAGAAGACTAAGGAATGCCACTACACCAGCTGCAAAACAAACACCCGGAAGGGTTGGCGCCTGAATGTATAGATAAAAGATTCCCAGAAGAGGGCTAAATATTGAGAGGATCGCAAGAAAACTGGTGAGAATTCTTATCTTGTAAGAGATATCCTTTCGCAGGGCCCTCAGATCCCCAGTCAAAAGATTCATCATTGAAAAACCTTGCCATCTGGTCATTTAGAAGTAGACGATGTTTCCTTGTGAGTCTATTGTTGCATGTACCCCTTTAGTACCGTCCTTAAATATCGGAAAATTTGCATCGATCAGGATATTAACCCCAATGGATGTGGTTTTGGTCGGGTCCGGATCTGGAATTCCTATGATTTGGAAATCCAAGAAATGCCTTACAGGAAGGGTCACTTTTAGAGCATCCCTAACCCTTTGTATATCAAGATCAGTAGGAAGATCATTATGGCTCAACATGATTTGCCCCTGAGCGTCATTGGTCCCAGTAACAGTTTGATCCGGGTAATAGCTATTGTTCGCAAGGTAGTACATTATCTCCGCATTAATCAGTTGTTTCATAATGGTTGTGGCTTCTGCTCCTACTGCTCTTCTCCTGAAGGTTCGATAGGTCGGGAAAGCGCTCACAACCAAGATGCCCAAAATGGCAATTACAACCATCAGTTCGATAAGAGTGAACCCTCTTTCCTTCCTCACTCGGGCCGCCCTCCAATTGACACGCGGTACTCGATGCCCTTGGCCGTAAGCACCAAATTCATCTCACCTTTCTTGTAATGGCGAAGAGACAATTTATAGCCTTTTACCGGGTCTTTCTTATAAAGAAGCTGGTTCAGGTAAGTACGCTCCGTTTCTTTAAATGCCAAATATTTTGGAATGAGGTCTAGGAGAGAATCTGGATACTTATTACCTTCGTAATGGGCATAACGCTTTATGGCTCCATCCACCATAAAAAGGAGGACTCTCCCTCCTTTGGAAAGACTCACTTTAGAGGCAGGGGCTGGCTGGCCTCCAAACAAAATAACGCCCCACATCACTATAATCAAAACCGATGAGACGACCAAGAAGTACTGAAATGCACCCCACTTTTTAGCTCTCTTTTTTCCTTGTGCCCGGGAGCGTTTCTCACTCAGCTTTGAGCCGCCCTCAGAAATCTGTCGTACCATGGCACACTGAAAACACGTATATACCCCCGGCTTCAGCTCTTCAGCACATTCATCGCACAAAGGAGCATGGCAGGTGGAGCAAAAGTGCCGTGCCGCCCTATCTGGGTGATACCTACATTGCATGGCACGCCTTTGTTGTTGTAACTTTTTCTCGCTCAAAAGATTCGACCAAGAGAACCTCTGCACAAATAAGGGCGTACCCATCTCTCAAATGGTACGCCCGTTGCGTTTAAAAGGCCATAACACTTGGACGGGTTCATAACTATTCGGGCAGGTTATCTCCTTTCCCGTTTTCCTTCAAATCATTCCTACAATAGGGACAAACAATCCAATCTGGCTGCACTATCCTCCCGCATGATTCGCAATTGGGCACAATAGGATACTTGCAGAACGGACACTCTTTGAAATCAAGGCTCACCGCCTTGCCACACCTTGAGCAAATGGTCGTGAGCTCCTCCTTTTGGTGTACTGCCCGTAAGACTTCATCAATGGTCGTAATACCCTCTCTGATCTTACGAAGTCCACTTACACCCAGTTTGGTCATGCCCGTGGCCATGGCGGCTTCCCTTAATGTATCTGCAGAGGCTCCCGCCTGAACGAGCTCTCTCATCTTGTGGCCCATGACCATGACCTCTTCAATTACTGTCCTTCCCTTATATCCTGTGTAGTTGCATTTAGAACACCCTTTTCCGCGGTAAAACTTAAATGGGAGTTCCTCGTGGTTAAGGCTGATCCTGGATAGTAGCTCTGGCTTGGGCACATACTCTTCCTTGCATCCATCACATATGACTCGCACCAACCGTTGTGCTATAACCCCTAATATGGAAGATGCTATCAGATATGGAGGCATACCGATGTCTAGGAGCCGAGTTACGGCAGACGGCGCATCAATGGTATGCAATGTGGACAGAACCAGGTGCCCGGTCAGACCGGCCTGCAAAGCAATCTCGGCCGTTTCCATATCCCTGATCTCCCCTATCATGATCACATTTGGATCCTGTCTCAAAATGGCACGCAGGATATAGGGGAAGGTCAGCCCCACCTTATCATTTACCTGGACCTGGCTAATTCCACTAAGCTCGTACTCTATGGGATCTTCTACCGTGATGATATTGATTTCGTCAGACCGAATTTCTCTCATGCACGCATATAAAGTGGATGTCTTTCCGCTTCCCGTAGGCCCTGTAATTAGAATCATCCCTTGGGGCTGGCGAATAAAGCTCCTCACTATTGCCAGGTTCTCCTCACTAAAGCCAAGGTCATCAAGAGAAAGGAATGCCTCTTCTTTGTTCAGAATCCTAATTACCGCCTTCTCTCCGTAAAACGTGGGGAGGGTGGAAACGCGCAGATCCACGGCAAAGTTCTTGGATTTTACCCTTATACGACCGTCTTGGGGAAGGCGGCGCTCAGTAATATTCATTCCACTCAAGACCTTAATGCGGGAAATTATGATAGGTTGGGTCCACTTTGGCAATTTTATGGTATCTTGTAGTACACCATCAATACGGTTCCTCACCCGCACATGGTTCTCTTGTGCTTCTATATGGACGTCACTGGCCCCCCTTTTTATGGCATTGCGGATAATAAGGTCTACCATCTTCACAAAAGGGGAGTCTTGAAGCTCTTCAATCTCCTCTTCTTCCTCGGGCTCCTTCTCGTCGGGATAGAATTCCAGAAGCTCTTCCTGATTGAACTCGTCGGTCACCTCAACCAGAGATTTTTCAGGATAATAGTAATGTTGGATACGATCCAAAATCTGGCTTGGGGTAGAAATGGCAGGCTGTATGTTGTAACCTGTTATGAATTGCAGTTCCTTGATCATGTTCAGGTCCAGGGGGTCTGCCATGGACACATGCAACACATTGTCTCGCCTTTCGATGGGAATGCATAGGAATTTGCGGCATATTCCCTCCGGCAGGCATTCCATCACATCTGAGCTTATAACGTAGTCCTTCAGGTCAACGAAGGGAATTTTCAATTGCATGGCAAGGGCGAAGGCAATCTCTTCCTCAGAGATGGCCCCCATTTCCATGAGAATCTGCCCCAGCCTCTTTCCGGTACCAGACTGTACCTTCAAGGCCTCTTCCAGTTTTTTTCTGGAAAGAAGACCTGTTTCAACCAACAGCTCACCCAGTCTCCGGCGAGAACTAAAGCCCTTCTTTTCCTTTACTGTGTGAAGACGCGTCACCTTATTTTGAGCCATGCTTTAACCTTAGAGTGAATGTGAAAAAGACAAAAAGGCACAGATAATCTAACACCTCCCAGAAGGCCTTTCAAGAAAAATAACTTGGTGTTTTCCTTTGACTTAATATCGAACCTCTGATAAATATCTTTAATCTATTTAACTTTATCGTTCTTCGCCCGATTACTTCCATATAGGCCTATCATGGCTCTCCAGGATAACCCTAATTTCAAAAAAGCTGCCGTGAGAGCCAGTGACACGTGATGGGTACATTTACGTGATAAGGTGAGCCCCTCTCAGACGCGGTGAGAATTTCGTGAATGAAAAATCTTGTTAAAACCTCAGACCTCTTAATATCCCTCTGTATCCTCGCCTTACTCAGTTTCTTTTCTTTGTGGCCTCACCCGGTCTTCGAATCCATTGAAAGGGTAGTCTACGGCACAGAGATGCGCCTGGATTTACCAAGAACTCTGGGTGAAAACAAGATAGCAATTGTATCAATTGACGAGAAAAGCATTAGACATCTAGGACCCTGGCCCTGGCCCAGATCCTACCTTGCAAAAATGATTGATATACTCAGGTCAAACGGGGCTAAGCTCATAGCCATTGACCTAGTGCTCAATCAAAAGGAGCAAAGACCGGGATTGGAAAAGATTCGCAGATTGAGAAAGGAACTTAAGCAAATACTAATTTCCAACAACACAGTAGAGAAACGAAGTCAGGGCCCGTGGCTTTTAAAAAAATTGGGAAAAATAGAGGGAGAGCTGGATACTGACAAGAAATTGTGTGAGGCTATAAAGAATGCGGGCAATGTAATTATGCCACTAGAAGGCAGGTTTGGCTCGTATAAGTCTGAACTCATCTCATCCCCGCTTTTCCCTTTCTTGACCGAAAGGAGCCTTGTGCCATCCCAGGTCTCCAGAGAGGCCCTGTCTATCATTTCAGTAGATGAACTGAAAACCCCGTACCCTGATCTTGCCAAGAGCTGCTTGGCCCTGGGACACATTAATCTTTCTCCAGACCCAACCCTAAGGGGTCTCACTCACCTGCCATTTATCAACTTCCGGGGGTACATACTCCCTTCAATGCCCATTGAATTGGTTATGAAGCATTTGGGAATCTTGTGTAAGGCGGTTAGTTTTCCCCCGGGCAGGGTGGAACTCGGTGGAATACTCATACCTGCATATAAGGCCCACATTTTCCCCAAATTCAAGGGCTCAACAGGCTCATTCCCAAATTATTCCTTTGTGGACATCCTAAGAGTAAAAAAGATACCAGCCGTTTTCGAGGGGAAGATAGTTCTTATCGGATTAGTGGGTATTGAAGGAGAAAAACCCTGTTGGACACCTGTTGACCCCGCCATGCCCCATGTTGAGCTGATGGCAAACGTAGCTGATGCACTTCTTTCAGGCCGCTATCTTTTGCGCCCTAATTCCATGAAGTATATAGAATTGGCACTTCTGATCCTGGTTAGCATCGGTGCTGCTTGTGTCCTTCCTCGCCTTCAGTATTTCCCACGAACCTTGCTAACAGCCGGATCATTGCTTGCCCTCTTTGTAATTGCCCTTACCACCTTCATTGGCCTGGACGTTTGGTTCAAGATTACCTATGTAGGCCTTTCCCTTGTAGGCATCTATATTGCACTGTCTGTCAAGGAGCTTATCGTAACCGAAAAGACCTTTGAGCTCACTTCAAAAGAAAGCATCGAAACAAATCGCATGTTAGGGCTCAGTTTTCAAAGTCAAGGTCTCCTTGACCTTGCCTTTGAGAAATTCCGCAAATGCCCACTAGACGAGGCCATGAAGGATGTGCTTTATAACCTCGGGCTTGACTTTGAGAGGAAGCGAATGCTGAATAAGGCCGTTTCCGTTTATGAGTACATCCTAAAAGAAGGAGGCGAATACCGAGATCTTGCCCAGCGGATTCCAAAACTGCGCAAACTGGCTGGTGAGCTGCCTTTGGGGATAAGAAAGGAGAAAAAGGAAGCCAGGATACCTCTATCTGAAGACCTGGAGGTAAGGCCCACAGTAGGAAGATATGAAATCCTGGAGGAACTCGGCCAAGGGGCAATGGGAATGGTCTATAAGGCAAGAGATCCTCAGATTAACCGTCTTGTGGCCATAAAAACCATCCGCTTTTCCGATGAGTTTGAAGATGACAGGCTTGCGGAGATAAAATCCCGATTTTTTAAGGAAGCCGAATTGGCCGGCAAACTTAATCATCCTTCAATCATATCCATCTATGACGTTGGCGAGGACTATGACCTTACATATATTGCAATGGAATTTTTAGAGGGAGAGGATCTTGAAAGTTTTTGCCAAAAGGACACGTTGCTCCCCATCAGGAAAGTAATTGATATAATGGCCGAAACTGCCGAGGCCCTTGATTATGCCCATAAACGAGGGATTATCCACAGGGACATAAAACCGGCGAATATCATGCTGCTTAAGAGTGGTCACGTAAAGGTGACAGATTTCGGGATTGCAAAGGCCATGTCTTCGTCCCAGACAAAGAGCGGAATAATTCTCGGAACACCCAACTATATGTCGCCAGAACAAATAAATGGCCAACCAATAGATGGAAGGTCAGACATCTTCAGCCTCGGTGTGGTGTTTTTTCAGTTATTGACAGGAGACCTCCCCTTTAAAGGAAGGACCTTGACAGAGCTCTTTTATAACATTACCCAAGGCAGGCATCCCTCTGCTAGGCATATTAATCCCCGCATACCCAGGCCCTGCGAGCAAATCATAAATAAGGCCCTGGCTAAGCAACCAGGCCAGCGTTTCCAATCTGCTAGTGAACTAGCTAGATACCTCCGTCTACTAGCCAAGAAAATAGATGAGACGAGGGCCAGACGGATGGACAAGTAACCCCAAATAATAGATGCTGGCTCATACCTTGTAATAATCTCTATACCATGCCACGAAGTTTCTTATACCTTCCTTCACAGAGGTCTTGGGCTCATAGCCTAATCTTTCTTTTGATTTCTTGATATCCGCCGCTGTTTCGGGAACATCACCCGGCTGGATGGGCAGCATGTTTTTTTCTGCCTCTATTCCAAGCTCCTCTTCCAATATCCGGATAAAATCCATCAACTCCACTGGCTGCGAATTGCCGAGATTGAAAATTTCATATGCAAATGGGCGGTGAAGTGCGGCTATGGTCCCGTCCACAACATCGGCAATATATGTAAAATCTCTTCTCATTTTTCCATAGTTATACACATCAATTGGCCTGCCTTTCAATATGGCATCCGTAAACAAAAACAATGCCATATCAGGCCTCCCCCATGGGCCATAAACCGTGAAATACCGCAGACCCGTACATGGAATACCATAGAGGTGGTGATAGGCATGTGCCATTAGTTCGTTTGCCTTTTTGGTGGCAGCATACAGGGAGATGGGTGTATCAACCCTATCTTCAACGCTAAAGGGTACCTTCTTGTTGGTGCCGTATACCGAAGAGGAAGATGCATAGACCAGGTTTTTTGTCTTTGTGCCCCTAGCAAGCTCTAGGATATTCAGAAATCCTTCCAGGTTGCTTTTTTGATAGGAAAACGGGTCGGTCAATGAATAGCGCACGCCAGCCTGTGCCGCAAGGTTGCAAATCACTTCTGGCTCTTGTTCCTTGAAGGTTTTCTTCAGTGCCTCCATGTCCTGAAGGTCCACTCTGTAAAAGTGGAAGTTATCGTACTGCTTGAGAATCTCAAGCCGTGCATTTTTGAGGGTAACATCATAATACGGATTCAGGTTGTCCACACCAATAACCTTGTGCCCTGACTCCAGAAGAGCCTTGCTCAAATGAAACCCTATGAACCCAGCTGCGCCAGTGACCAGCACGCATTCAAACTCTATTTGCATTGGTCCTTTCCTTTCTGAAACCTATTTTCCATCTGCAATCCATCTAGTCCCTCTCCTCCAGTAGCGGAAAGTGGATTTGTGGAAGCCCACACTTTTATTCTTCTGAAATTCTGGATTTGGTACACTGTAAATCGACAGAAATCAACAAAACAAAAATGCCAGACAGAGCCTTCAATTTCCCTGCCTGGCACATTCAATTCAAAAGGCTAAATCCTAGTCATCTACTACATCATTCCACCCATGCCTCCTCCTGGGGGCATTGCCGGAGCCTCCTCCTTCGGCTTGGGCTTTTCAGCCACCATGGCCTCTGTTGTCAACAGGAGCCCTGCCACCGATGCTGCATTTTGAAGGGCAAATCGAGTCACCTTGGTGGGATCGATGATACCTGCCTTCATCAGATCTTCATATTCTCCGGTTTCGGCATTGTAACCAAAGGCACCTTTTCCTGCCTTTACCTTTTCTACTACCACAGACCCCTCCTCACCTGCGTTATTTGCAATCTGCCTGACGGGCTCCTCAAGTGCTCGCATGACAAGCTTCGCACCTGATTGTTCCTCACCTTCGAGTTTCAGCTTGCTCACTGCTGCTAAAGCCCTCAGTAGCGCAACACCCCCACCAGGAACCACACCCTCTTCAACGGCGGCCCTAGTAGCGTTAAGGGCATCCTCAACTCTTGCCTTCTTTTCTTTCATTTCTGTTTCAGTGGCTGCCCCGACATTAATCACTGCGACACCGCCAATCAACTTGGCCAGGCGCTCCTGCAGTTTCTCACGGTCATAATCGGATGTAGTTTCTTCGATTTGCACCCTAATCTGTTTTACCCTTGCCTCAAGATCCTGTCGGGTTCCACCACCATCCACGATAGTGGTATTATCCTTATCAACTCGTACCGTTTTAGCAGTTCCAAGATCATTCAAGGTCACATTTTCCAGCTTGAGGCCCAGATCTTCTGAAATTACTCGGCCACCTGTCAAAATGGCTATGTCTTGGAGCATTGCCTTACGCCTGTCCCCAAAGCCTGGGGCCTTCACTGCCGCGCACTGAAGCGTACCCCTGAGCTTATTCACCACCAACGTGGCCAGGGCCTCACCTTCTACATCTTCGGCAATGATCAAGAGGGGTTTACCAGATCTGGCAACCTGCTCCAAGATAGGAATCATGTCCTTCATGCTGCTGATTTTCTTTTCATGAAGCAGGATATAGGGTTCACTAAGAACAACCTCCATTTTTTCAGGATCGGTGACAAAATAGGGAGAAAGATAACCGCGGTCAAACTGCATTCCTTCAACCACCTCAAGGGTGGTCTCCATTCCCTTTGCCTCTTCCACCGTTATTACGCCTTCTTTTCCTACCTTGTTCATGGCCTCGGCAATGATGTTGCCTATGGTGGAATCATTATTTGCAGAAATAGTTCCTACTCTGGCAATTTCCTCCTGGTCCTTAGTGGGCTTGGAAATCTTTTTCAGCTCGTCGATCGCCACATCGACAGCCTTGTCTATACCCCTCTTTAGTGCCATGGGATTCATTCCGGAGGCTACAAGCTTGGAGCCTTCCCTGTAAATGGCCTGCGCCAAAACGGTGGCGGTGGTTGTGCCGTCGCCAGCCACATCAGAGGTCTTGGAGGCCACTTCCTTGACCATCTGGGCACCCATATTTTCGAACTTGTCCTCCAGCTCGATCTCCTTTGCAACAGTCACACCGTCCTTGGTGATGGTTGGGGAGCCAAATGTCTTTTCCAAAATCACATTTCTACCCTTGGGACCCAAGGTTACCTTTACCGCATCGGCCAAGGTGTCAACCCCTTTTAAGATGGCCTCCCTTGCCTTCACGTCATACTTAATCTCTTTTGCCATATTAATATCCCTCCTTCAGGTTTTCTTGAATTCTTTATTTATGCTATTTTTCCACTATAGCTATTACATCATCTTCGCGCATGATCAGGAGTTCCTCACCCTCTATCTTCACCTCTGTCCCAGCATATTTTCCGAAAAGCACTCGGTCTCCCTTTTTCACCTCCAGTGGAATCTTCTGTCCATTGTCCAAAAGCTTTCCGTCGCCAACAGCTATTATTTCCCCTTCTATTGGTTTTTCTTTTGCAGTGTCAGGAATGATGATTCCACCCTTTGTCTTTTCCTCTTCCTCGATCCGCTTCACAATGACTCGATCACCCAATGGTCTCAGTTTCATAGTCCTTTCTCCTCCGAAGATTCTTTTGTTTTTTATTGCTGGAAGGGCCTCTCATGGGAATTGCAAAAACACGGACTAAGGCCCGAAAATTTAATGCATTAAGTTAATTCACACCTGCCCCTTGTCAAGGGGCCAAGCCCACATTTTTCAAGATTTATCACCTAAACCCTTCTTCCTTTGAAAGGGGAACAGGAATTTGACTCAAGCCATGGCGAGCCTCCAGCGCAGGGTCTTCATGAGCCCTTCTTCCAGAGACGTCCTGGGCTCCCAACCCAAAACACGTTCTGCCTTCTCAATCCGCAGACAACTCCTGGTGAGATCCCCTGGCCGGGCAAGTTCATTGATGGGGGTTCTTAGATTCTCGGGGACCTCTTTCCCAGCTTTCAGGAAGGCGTCAACAATTTTTTTGTAAAGGTCTAATGTTCGGGTTTCTACACCTGTTCCAATATTTATGAACTCGCCGTCTGCGGCTGAAAGGGCCTTTATATTGGCCTCCACTACGTCACCTACATAGCAGTAATCTCTAATCATTCCCTCCGGTTCATTCTCAAAATGGTAAAGAACTGATTCCTTCCCCTCGATTATATTGTCCATAAAGATGGCCACCACTCCGGCCTCTCCGTGTCTTATTTGCCTTGGACCGTAGATGTTTGCATATCGCAATGTAGTGTATTTCAGCCCGTATTGGTAGTGGTAAAATGCAAGATATTTCTCGGAGCAAAACTTGGCCACCGCATAAGGAGATAAAGGCTGGGGCGTATAATCCTCCGATGTTGGATATTCTTCTGCCTCACCGTAAATGGCACCGCCTGAGGATATGAATACTACCTTTTCGGTATTGTATCTTACGGCCGATTCCAAGAGATTCAAGAACCCTTTGATATTCACATCGGCGTCAAAAAGCGGGTCTTGCACAGAGGCAGGCACACTGATCTGTGC
Organism: uncultured Desulfobacteraceae bacterium; assembly: GCA_964508875.1. Lineage (GTDB taxonomy): Bacteria > Desulfobacterota > DSM-4660 > Desulfatiglandales > Desulfatiglandaceae > B111-G9. The sequence continues at coordinate 52,422 of CAZDVV010000003.1, forward strand.
TGCGTGGTGATTGAGGACATGGGGCCTTTCCTTCTCAAATATTGACCGGATCTCCTCTGACCTTATGTCTACCTGGTAAAAGACTGCTGCGGGATTGACATTATCCTTGGACCCGCTAGACAGATCGTCCACTACCACCACCTCGTGGCCTTGCTTTATGTACCCGTCCACCACATTTGACCCAATGAATCCTGCTCCTCCAGTGACCAAAATTTTCATTATGTGCCTCCCTGGTTTTTGCCTTGAAAACTATCAGTCAGAATATGGAAGGTCAATAGGATTTGATTCTTCAAGGACCATAAGTAAGTACCCCCGCCTTCCCCCACAAATGCATTGAAATGTGGTCCTTGCTTCGTTATAGTGGTCTGCTAATTTCTTTTAATGTTAAGGACTTGATATGGCCAACAGTAAATCAAAAACAATTCTTGATTTGATAGGTAATACCCCCCTTGTGCC
>CAZDVV010000004.1:0-38674 GCA_964508875.1 uncultured Desulfobacteraceae bacterium
AGGAAGATGGTGAAATTGTATGGATGAGCCATGGAGATCGCATAGAAAAGATGCCCCCAGGTTTTGTGGTATTAGCGCAAAGCAAGAACAGCCCTATTGCTGCGATGGCTGACCGCAAAAGGAAATTTTACGGCGTTCAGTTTCACCCTGAGGTGGCTCATACACCTCAGGGAACCAAAATCCTAAGCAATTTCCTCTTTGAAATATGTGGGTGCGAGCCATCCTGGACCATGGCCTCCTTTGTAAGGCGCACGATACGCAGTCTGAGGGAACAGATAGGGAAACACAGGGTGATATGTGGCATCTCAGGCGGGGTTGACTCCTCTGTTACGGCTGTCCTCTTACACAAGGCTGTAGGGAAGCAGCTTTCGTGCATTTTCGTGGACAATGGTTTACTTCGCCGCGGTGAGACAGAAGAGGTGGTGGAACTGTTTGGGAAGAGATACCGCATGGACCTTCACTTAGTAGATGCCTCTGAACACTTCCTTCGTCATCTCAAGGGAGTGACTGATCCAGAAAAAAAACGAAAGATAATCGGAAGGGAGTTCATAAGGGTCTTTGAGAAGAAGGCAAAAGAGCTTGGTAAGGTTACATATCTTGCCCAAGGGACCCTTTATCCTGACGTGATAGAGAGCGTATCATTTAAGGGGCCTTCTGCAACCATAAAAAGTCACCACAATGTGGGCGGACTTCCCTTTGTGATGAAGCTAAAACTCATAGAGCCATTGCGAGAACTCTTCAAGGATGAGGTACGTCAGGTAGGAAGAGAGCTAGGGTTGCCCAATGATCTGGTAATGAGGCAACCATTCCCGGGGCCTGGCCTTGCTGTCAGAATACTGGGGGAGGTAACCCGTGAGAGGCTTGAGATACTGCGCGCAGCGGATGTAATCGTCCTGGATGAGATCAGGGGGGCAGGGCTCTATGAGAAGGTATGGCAGGCCTTTGCAGTGCTACTGCCCATCAAGACAGTTGGTGTAATGGGTGATGAGCGGACTTATGAGCACGTCATCGCACTGAGAGTCGTGGACAGCCTTGACGCAATGACGGCAGACTGGACAAGAGTGCCCTATGATGTGCTTGCACGTATTTCCAACAGGATAATCAACAGCGTCAAGGGTGTTAACAGGGTGGTGTACGACATATCCTCGAAGCCACCCAGTACCATTGAATGGGAGTAAGAAATCGGAAGGAAGGCTAGGTGTCTCTAGGATTTCTGGGGTTAGACCGCGCCCTCTTGATCCTGTATAAGATCCCGTCATAAAACTCCCTCATCAAAAGACGTCTATTGACAAGGATAGCAGAGTAAAACGGCAATATGCATCCACACCGGGAGCAATCTGCCAGGGGGCCAAGCTGACAGGGATTCTTTGGCTTCCCCATGGGGTCCCAGGCAAACCCTATCTTCCTAAAAGGGCAGTTGTTGGTTATCCGCGGGGCCATATCAGATCTCATGAGCCTATAGGCCCTTTCTGTGAACCAGATGAAATCCCCATATGTTTTTCGCAAGGAATTCAGTTGGTCGATGATACGGTCCCTTTCCGCCCAATCAAGCCACAGGTCCTTACCCTCGCCTTTCATTGGTGTGTAAAATTCGAAGGCAATCCCTTTTACATGGGTCTGGCTCCATTCATCCAGCATTTCCTCAATGCAAGTATAGTTGATTCGTGTTATACAGCAAGAAATCACCACATCGAGACCAGGTCTATCCACGTTTTGTTTTACCTTTTGATAAGTGCCTTCAGGTGCCCCTGTCATGAGGTAGTAATATTGTTCGCTTCCATGGACAGAAACTGAGAAGCTCACATCAGGCCAATCGGGCAGAGGGAGTGTGCCGTTTGTAAATATAACATTTGTCTTGAAGTAATTTTTCCCTATTTCGAGCAAGGACTTCCTAAGCAAAGGCTCTCCTCCGAGCCAGCCACAAATAAGAAAAGGAAAGTGACTGCTTTTGAGACGATTGAATTTCTCTATCCACTGGTCAACGGAGAGTTCTTGGCGGTATTGTTGTTTGTGAAAATAGCAATGTCTGCACGCAAGATTGCAACGGTAGGTGACATCAATACCTCCTATCGTGTTGGGAGGAGGACCTAGCAGACCAATTTTGATATAGTCTAGCACCGCCCAGGTGTTCTTTTGTTGGCCCATGGCAACAGGACCTCCTAAAGTCCAAGGTGAGCCAGTGTGCTTCTTGCCATAGTTTATGTTATTATAGCACTTTAGTTCTATGGTGGACCAAAAAAAATTGCGATCTCGGGCTGACTCATCGCTGGGAAAGGTTGGTCGATTTGTATGGAAAAAAGGTATAGAAAAACTGTGAACCCCAGAGGCTTGATCCCTTTTGAGCTGGTGGTTAAGCAAACAGATTTGTGGATTTGTGCACAAAGGGATCTGAGCAGAGAGGCTAGGGACTTGGTTCTTGAGGCCAGGGGGCAGCTAGAGACATATATATCCCAATATCCTAGCTTCAGATCCACATTAATTCCATGGCGGGAAGATCCATTTGCGCCACCCATAGTAAAGGACATGATAAAGGCTTCCCAGCAGCTTTCAGTGGGCCCCATGGCATGTGTGGCAGGTGCCATTGCCCAGAGGGTGGGTGAAGGTCTTTTAAGGTGGAGCGATGAAGTAGTGGTTGAGAATGGTGGTGATATATATGCGAATATGAAAAGGAGTCTTACAGTTGCCTTGCTCCCGGGCAACAAGCAACTCATGAATAAGGTTGGGCTAAAGATCTCCCAGGAGCTCATGCCTATCGGGGTTTGCTCGTCTTCAGGCACAATTGGTCATTCTTACAGCGAGGGAAACGCAGACCTTGTGACAGTGCTCGCACGCTCAGCCTGTTATGCGGACGGGGCTGCCACAGCAATTTGCAATATGATAAAAGAAAGCAAGGATCTTCAATTGCTTTCCCAGATGGTAGCCAAATTCAAGGAGATAATCGGAATAGTGGCCATCATAGAAAAATCCATGGCCTGTTGGGGCAAAATAGAGTTAGTGGAGCTCTAAACCTTTTCAAAGCTCGTAGAGTTTTTCATCCTTAATTGGTGGACGATTTTTCACCCCGCCAACCCTCTTTTCCTGAAATTGGAAGGGATCTTCCTCCTCCAGTATGTCTCCCATCTCCTCCTCAATTTGCTCGGGATCCTCGCCAGCCTCCATTCTTCTAAGGGCCTCTTCCATGCCAGGGCCCAACTTTAGGCCTGTCATGTCTGTCAGTTTTCGCATGAGATTGGCAGCTTGGCGAGGGTCATCTTCATTCATGTGTTCTGCCTCTCTAGCCAAAACATCCATCGCCTTTTCCATTTTACTCTCATCAAGATCCGGGAAAGGCATCTCATCATCTGATTCTGAATCACTCCTGTTTTTTACAGTGGCGAAGACAGACATCCAACGCTCCAATTGAACTTTACCGCACCTTGGGCAAAGGGGTTTTTTCTCAGTGTTGATCGTTTTGGAGTAAAAATTGAATATCATGTGGCATTCTGAGCAGTAAAATTCGTAAATAGGCATCCTACATTCCCCCTTTTATCCTGTATGAACCTAATCCGCTGTATGTCGTTTAGCCTCTCGCTGTTCAATCCTAGGAAAAGAAAAAGGGCAGTAAAGGACCGCCAGACAAGCTATGTTGTTGAAATACAAAAATATTTAAGCTGTGTCAACTGTTTTTCCTACAGCTTTACAATAGCCCTTGTCTTTTTCAGATAGCCTGTTATACTCCTAGCCCAATAGTTTTGCGTGATCGGGGGGCGTACTTTAATGGCCTTCACAATAGGTGTCATCTCTGATACTCATCTGCGTCAGGTAACAAAAGAATTCGAGCGATTGTATGAGAAATATCTCGCTGACAAAGATCTTATTATTCATGCCGGTGACATAGTGTGTGAGGATGTTATTGAGTTTCTGTCCCAAAAGCCGTTAAAGGCAGTTTGTGGAAATATGGACCCCTTTGAGCTAAGAAAAAAACTTTTGCCCAAAGAAATTATCGACGTGGAGGGTTTCAAGCTTGGTGTGATTCACGGGTGGGGTCCATCTGCTGGCCTTGAGGAGAGAATATTGAATGAAATGCCCGAAACTGATGTGATCATATATGGTCACTCCCATTATCCTTCAAACCAGGTAAGGGAAGGTGTGCTCATGTTCAACCCTGGCACTGCGACTGGTTACCCGTCTGCTGGTTTCAATTCCATTGGCATTCTAGAAATTGATGACACTATTCAGGGAAAAATCATAAGGCTCTGAGGAGAGGATAAATATGGATGTGCTTTGGGCTCCCTGGAGAATGGAGTATATACTTTCACACAAGAACGAACAAGGATGCATATTTTGTCCTGGCGAGGATAGAAGCCGCGATGAGGAGAGGCTAATTCTTCATGTTGGCAAAAAAAGCATGGTAATTATGAATAGATACCCATACAATAATGGCCATCTCCTTGTAGCACCTGTGAGACATGTGGGAGCATTGGATCAGCTTAGCCCAGAGGAAATTCTGGATCTGATGATGACTGTTCGGCAATGTATTGACGTACTCAAAATGGTGATGCAGCCAGAAGGCTTTAACGTTGGCCTAAACCTTGGGAGAGTTGCTGGAGCCGGAGTGGAGGGACATCTGCACTTTCATATCGTGCCCCGTTGGAATGGTGACACCAATTACATGACCGTGCTAGGTGAAGTGAGAGTCATTCCGGAGCACCTGCGCCAGACATATAAGAAACTTTGCGAAAAGTTCCGTGCGTCGATTGATAAAGGAGGTGAATGATGAGATATCTTAAAGGTATAGGGGTCATATTGTTTTTGCTGTTCGTAGTGATAGTTGCAGTTCAAAATTATGCCCCCATGTCCACAACTGTAAGATTTAGGCTTAATCTTCTTTTTTGGAATCATGAAACACCTGATATGAGTCTCTACCTTGTAACGATAATCGCATTTCTTTTGGGAGTTTTTTTTACTGGGATATATGGGATAGGAGAACGATTTCGACTCAAGCGCCAAATCAGGAACCTTAGTCGCGAGATTCAAGAAAAGGACAAGGAGTTGAACTCTTTGAGAAATCTCCCCGTCACTTCAGAGGAGGTAAAAAACACAGAGGCATCAGAGGTAGGCTGACTATTGCCCCGGGACATTCAGGCCCAGAAATGAGGCTGTTTATCCTTCATCCGCACTTATCCTCACCTAGGAAGCCCCCTGCCAGGAGGAATGGTTCATGTGGGAGCCTATATCGGATCTCTTGGCCAATTCGGATCTTATAGCTTTTATTGTGATTGCTGCCTGTGCATTCGCCTTAGGATTTGCGATTGGGGTAATGTGGATCAAGGCAAAGGGGCCGTCACTGGGTAGCCTGAAAGAGAAAAAAAGGGATGAGGCCTTCTTCAAAGGTATCCAATATATCCTGTCCGAGGATAGGGATCATGCCATTGAAGAGCTCACAAAGTCTGTTAAGATTGACTCGGAGACCGTTGAAACGTATGTGGCTTTAGGCAACCTATACAGGTCAAAGGGAGACATCGAAAGGGCTATAAGAATCAGACAGAGTATCATTCTTCGCCCCAACATTGATGAGGAGGTCAGGGTGGGAGCCCTATTCGACTTGGGCGTTGATTACAAGAAGGCAGGCATGGTGAATAGAGCGCTCGATACCTTTCTTGAGGTATTAAACAAGAGATCTTCGGATGTACGCACCCTTATTGAAATAGAGAGGATTTACGAAGAACTTCGGGACTGGTCTAAGGCATATGAGACTCGCAGACGCATAGCCAAATACAGCAAGGGTGACCACCGATCCATTATGGCGCACCATCTTGTGGAAATGGGCAAAGAAAGCCAGGCTAAAGGAGACTACGCAAGGGCTAGATCACTTTATAGAAAGGCCATTTCCACCAACAAGGGCTGTGTGGACGCTTATCTCCACCTAGGTGATCTTTACGCGGAGAAGGGCGATTACAAAAAGGCCATTTCCACTTGGAAAAGGATAGCAGGTGTTGATAGGAGGTTTACGTTTTTGGCATATGGGAGGCTTGAAGATGCCTACACCAATATGAAGAACATAAAGCCCATAGAAGGTTTTTTGAGAGAATTGGTTGAGGAAAATGGCGACGCGTTCACATATCTTGCATTATCGAAATTCCTGTTTGCCGAGGGCGATGTGGACGGTGCACTCCAAGAGGTAAGAAAGGCTCTCAGAGTAGAGCCTCACCTTTGGGAAGCGAGGAAGTTCGAGGGTGAAATCCTGATTCAAAGTGGAAGGGATGAAGATGCCTTAAATGCGTACAAAGAGCTTGTTTCGCATTTGGACTTGCCTTCCTTAAGGTTTCAGTGTTCCAATTGTGGTCTTGAGGGAGATAAGCTTTACTGGCAATGCCCCAAATGCAGAACATGGGATTCTACAGCTCCTATTTCAGGAATCAGGAGCGGTACCCCTGATACCATCTCCTAGCGAGGACACAAGAGAGCTAAGTACTTATGAGCCAAATAACCCCCATGCTCAAACAGTATCTCGCAATTAAGCATCAATACCCTGATGCCATAGTCTTTTTTCGCATGGGTGATTTCTATGAAATGTTTTTTGATGACGCCAAGATTGCCTCCAAGATCTTAGGCATTGCACTCACTTCCAGAGGGACGTTCAATGGCGAAAAGGTACCCATGTGCGGGGTGCCACACCATGCCTCAAAGAGCTATGTCGCCCGGTTAGTGGCTGAGGGGAAAAAGGTTGCCATCTGTGAACAGGTTGAAGATCCGGCCACTAGCAAGGGTATAGTTAAGCGAGATGTGGTACGTATTGTAACACCCGGTTCTGTATTGGATGAACGCGAACTGAGCGAAAAAGAGAGCCTTTACATAGCAGCATTGGCTGTAGTCTCTTCCTCTTATGGTTTAGCTCATGTGGATCTTTCAACAGGGGAATTTCGGGTAACAGAGCTCTCAGATTGGGAAGAAATTATGGATGAGCTGGGCAGGATTTCACCAGCAGAGCTCTTGGTTTTACAAAAGGACGGAATACTGAGACATAATGGACTAGAGGAGTTTCGGGTGGAGGGGCTTGACAGGGATTACTACGATCCCTCAAAGGCTGCGGATCTAGTAATGGAGCAACTCGAAACTCGTTCCCTTGCCTCTCACGGTCTTGAGGACATGAAAGCAGGCATTGTTGCTGCTGGCGCGGTTCTAACCTACCTTAGAAATACTCAGAAAACAGACCTGTCCCACATAAAAGAGATCAGCGCTTACAGGCCAGGAGACTTCATGTACCTGGACCAGGCCACTACTACGAATCTGGAGCTTTTCAAGACCATAAGGAGGCAATCCAACAAAGGTACACTTCTCCACATACTCGATAGAACCCTGACTCCGATGGGAAGCAGGCTTTTAAAAAGATGGATTGCTTATCCTTTGGTAAACCTGAAAGCGATTAAGCAAAGACTGGCCGCAGTGGGTGAACTTAAAGAGGATCTTTTTTTGCGTCAAGATCTGCGCAAGGAACTTGATAATATCTATGATCTCGAAAGGCTCATTGGGAGAGTATCCCTTGGTAGAGCCACGCCAAAGGATCTAATCGCCCTGAAAAGTTCTGTTGAAAGGCTTCCAGGGATAAAAAAGAGATTGGTGGGCTCAGCAAGTGTGCTTCTCGGCAGCATTGGTGAGGAGTTAGACACTCTGGATGATGTCCGCACGTGGATAGAAAGTGCAATCCGGGAAGATGCTCCGGCAGTATTGAAAGATGGCGGGGTCATTAAGGAAGGATATAGCCAGGAACTGGACAGATTGATAAAGCTGGCCCAAGGGGGAAAAGAATGGATAGCGAGATTCGCAAAGAAAGAACAAGAAAGCAGTGGCATTCCTAGTCTCAAGGTGGGGTATAACAAGGTTTTCGGGTATTACATTGAGGTTTCTAAACCAAATCTCAAATTTGTTCCTTCTCATTATATTAGGAAGCAGACGTTGGTTGGAGCCGAGCGTTTCATAACGCAGGAATTGAAGGAGATGGAGGAACAGATCCTCCAGGCCGAGGAAAAAAGAATCCTTATGGAACAGGAATTATTTGAGCAGGTTGTATCCAAGATAGCTGCTCAAAACAGAAGGATAAAGGAAGCAGCTCAACTAATCGCCCAGTTGGATGTTCTGACTGCTCTGGCTGAGGTAGCGGAACACCATGGGTATGTTTGCCCAAAGATGGATAATACTAGGGAACTGGAAATAAGGGACGGGCGACACCCTGTCATTGAGCAGGTGACCAAAGATGACGGATTTGTACCCAATGACGTGATCTTGGATGATGTACACCAGCAAATAATGATAATCACCGGTCCAAATATGGCTGGAAAATCTACAATCCTCAGACAGACTGCTCTTATAGTGCTGATGGCACAAATGGGAAGCTTTGTGCCAGCTACCAAGGCGAGGATAGGATTGGTGGACAGAATATTTAGCCGAGTGGGGGCCTCAGATGACCTCACTAGGGGCCGCAGTACTTTTATGGTTGAAATGAATGAAACCGCCTCTATTTTGAGGAATGCGACTCCCAGAAGCCTAGTAATCCTGGATGAAATCGGGCGAGGGACGAGCACTTACGATGGTCTCAGTATTGCTTGGGCAGTGGCAGAGGCCCTTCATGATTTGGGAGGTAAGGGGGTGAGGACGCTATTTGCGACCCACTATCATGAGCTTACCGAATTGGTTAGCACAAAGGAAAAGGTAAAGAATTTCAATGTGGCTGTAAAAAAGTGGAAGGATGAAATCATATTCCTAAGAAAATTGGTCCCGGGTGGGACAAGCCGTAGCTATGGAATAGAAGTGGCGAAACTTGCTGGCTTACCTGATACAGTAATCCGTAGGGCCAAAGAGATCCTCCAGAACTTAGAAGGTGAAGAGATCGACGAAGCTGGTCGTCCAAAGCTGGCTCGAGGCAGCTGTGCTAATGAGGTCATTCAACTCAATCTGTTTGGAATGCACAATGACCATCTTATAAAATGGGTCAAGAATCTTGACATTGCCAAAATGACTCCATTGGAGGCCCTTGTGGAGCTAGACAAGATGAAAAAATTTGTGGAGGGCGAAGGAAGAGATTGACACTGCTTGAGGCTGTGGTTAGGCTTGGTTGCTCTAAATAGGATGTGTTTTCTACCCTGCTTTGATATGGAACTGTCAACAAGAAACAAATTCAGAGCTGTTAACCAGATCCTCGTATTCTTGGCCTTTTCCTTTGTCCTGGTTTTTGCCTCTCCAACCTTTCGAGATTGCGAAGCCTCTACCAAGAGTCCATCAAAGGCTACTATTTTGCTCAAGAGGGCTGACAGATGTAGGGCAAGACTGTTGGCCTCCAAGAAGAAAAAGAAATACCGCCATTATTGGCTGCGATGCATCAACCACTACGCCCATGTGGCCAAGGCCTATCCCAAATCCAGTGAAGCGGCTTTTGCCCTGTATCGAGAGGCGCGCCTTTATGCGATGCTTTATATTTATTCGGGGTTGGACAAAGACCTTGGGAAGGCGCTTTCTCTCTACCGCAAGATAGTAGAAAAATATCCCTCCCATAGAATTGCTGATGATGCCCAATATAGGATAGGAGAAATCTATTACAAATACAAAAAGGATCCCGCAAAGGCATATGTTGAGTTCTTGAGGGTTGGCATAAAATTTCCGTCGAGCGACTCTCGCCCAAAAGCAGAGAAGATGCTCGACAAGCTGGCAGTTCAGCTCAAGAAAAAGGATTTAATGAAAGAGGTTGCTGAGGCCAAGAAATATGACGGAGGTGGCCTCGCAAAGGTGAAAGATATTCGGCATTGGTCTACCCCCAATTATACCAGGGTTGTGGTAGACCTGGACAGGCCGGTAGGATACCAGCACCATCTTTTGAAGGAAGACATCTCAACTGGTAAACCACGAAGAATCTATATAGATATCAAGGGTGCCAGAGTTGGTTCTGATATTGACACCCGAATTCCTATTAAAGACGGCCTCTTGCAGCGGGCGAGGGCAGGTCAGTATGCAAGCTCCATGGTCCGAGTAGTGCTGGACCTGGCAAGCATAGGCGGGTATAAGGTTTTTCATTTATACGACCCATTTAGAATAGTGGTGGATGTAAAACGGGCTCCTGGAGATAGACGGAAGGGGCCTGCAACCCCATCGCGCACCACTAAAAGGAAGGTAAGGAAAGGTATAAGGAGAAAAGAAAAACCTGACACCGCCATAACCCTTGCCAGGCAGTTAGGCCTAAATGTAAATCGTATCGTTATAGATCCCGGGCATGGAGGAAAAGATCCAGGATGTTACCAGGGAAGGGCATGTAAGGAGAAAGATATTGTCCTGCGTATTGCAAAGATTCTTGCTGGGAAGCTGAAGAAGGAGTTGGGCTGCGAGGTGTTTCTCACAAGGACCAAGGACGTATTCCTGCCCCTCGAAAGAAGGACTGCCATCGCGAACATGAAAAAGGCCGATCTTTTTATCTCACTCCATGTCAATGCCCATAGGAAGCGATGGGTCCATGGGATAGAAACTTACTATCTTAACATGGCAACAGATGAGCGCGCAGTCCTTGTGGCAGCCCGTGAAAATGCCACCACCCAGAAAAATATCAGCGACCTTCAAGCCATCCTGAATGACCTGCTGCTAAACACCAAGATCCATGAATCCAGCAGACTGGCACACGAGATTCAAAAGGGGATGACCTCTGAACTCAGAAGAAGATACCGTAATATCCGTAGCCTTGGGGTGAAGCAAGCACCTTTCTATGTTCTCATAGGGGCCCAGATGCCTTCCGTGTTGATAGAAACGGGCTTCCTCACCAACCCCACAGAAAGGAAGAGGCTGCTGAGCCCCACCTACGAGGCTCGCCTTGCAGAGGGTATTGCCAAGGGGATAAAGAGTTATATCGACAGCATCAACCTCGTCTATCAAGGAGGGTAGTTATGCCTTGGCTGCTTGCGGAACCTCAGTTAAGCGTTCTGTGTTATCTTCCTTAATCTTCATCCTTAGATATGCATCTATGAAAGGGTCAATGTCACCGTCCATGACTCGGTCCAGGTCTCCAATCTCCACTCCTGTGCGGTGATCCTTCACCATGCGATAAGGATTAAACACATAGGAACGGATCTGGCTGCCCCACGCAATCTCTTTTTGTGATTCGTGCATTTCGTGTTTCTTGGCTTCCTGCTTTTTCTTTTCTAGTTCGTAGAGTTTTGCCTTCAGGACCTTCATGGCCATATCTTTATTTCTATGCTGTGATTTTTCATTCTGGCACTGGACCACTATGCCCGTGGGCAGATGTGTGATGCGCACAGCAGAACTGGTCTTGTTTACATGTTGCCCGCCAGGTCCACTGGCTCTGTAAGTGTCAATGCGAAGATCCTTTTCGTCTATCTCTATCTTTATGTCAGTATCCACTTCGGGCAGCACTGAAACTGACGCAAATGAGGTATGTCTCCTGCCAGTGGCATCAAAAGGCGAGATCCTCACCATACGATGAATACCGTGTTCAGACTTCAGGAGCCCATAGGCATAAGGGCCGCTCACAGTGAACGTAATATTCTTGATCCCTGCCTCTTCACCTGCCAGGAAATCAATAACGTTTATCTGCATGCCCTTGTCTTCAGCCCAACGCGTATACATACGGAAAAGCATCTGGACCCAATCTTGGGCCTCTGTGCCTCCGGCACCGGCGTTTATCGCCACAATTGCGTTGCGGGCATCATCAGGCTCGCCAAGAAGTGACCTGGTCTCAAGGGCATTTATCTCCTTTTCTAATCGACGAACTTCACTGGAGACCTCATTCAATGTGTCTTCATCGTTTTCTTCTAGGGCCATTTCCGCCAGGATTCTGGCCTCTTCAACGGCATCCCTATACCCTTTCCACTGTTTAACCTTTTCTTGTATGCTTGCCCGCTGCTGGCTTATTCTTGATGCCTCTTGCTTGTCTCTTTGCCAAAAAGAGGGCTCACCCATTATTTTTTCTAGCCTTGAGAGCTCTTTTTCAAGTCCATCGATGTCAAAGATGCCCCCTGAGAGATTTTAGCTGTGAAGCGAGACGCTCTATCTTGTCCTTAAGCTCTTCGAAAATCATTTGGTTTTCCTCCCTAAATAAAAGAAGTCTTTCTTCTAGGATCGGTTTAACTCAAAAATAAATGAAAACAATCATAAACACAACAACTTATTTCATTATAAATCATCAGTTGAATTACTTTCGGCGTCGAGTTAAGGCGACAATAAATGCGAGGACTGAAAGGAAGGTGGCACATTGAGCAAAGATGTCTCCGTACCTAGCATAGAAAGTGGGACGAGATGATCTCATTACTGTGATAGTTCCAACGATCACCTCTTGGGCAAAAAGGCGGCTTTTTTTCTGTATCTTGCCACTGCAATCAACAATGGCACTGAATCCAGTGTTTGCTGCTCTCACAAGAGGTATTCTGTTTTCAACCGCTCGAAAAACTGACATTGCCAAGTGCTGATAAGGGGCACTTGTTTTTCCAAACCAGGCATCATTGGTCAAATTTACCAGAAATTTCGCCCCTTGCCTGGCCTCTGAAATGGAGATTTCAGGGAATATGGCCTCAAAACAGATAAGCACTCCGAGATCAATGCCATCAAGGTTCAGCGGTGCGATGGAAGACCCTGCCATAAAATCTCCTGCCCCTGGAACAAGCTTCCCAATGAAGGACAGGAGCTTTTTTGCTGGAATATATTCACCAAATGGTACGAGATGCACCTTATCGTAATACTGAGGTACCCCTCCCTCTGGTTTCAAAAGGTACGCCCTGTTAAAGTATTTTGTTCCAGGTGCGGTTTCTTGGTAAGCCGGGCTGCCAAATAGGATAGGACATCCCAACTCCCGAGCAAGCCCCAAGATTCGTCTAGACAGATTCTTATTGGACTGGAAAAAGAAAGGAGTGGCTGTCTCAGGCCAAATAATCAAATCGGGCTTAAAAGGCGCTACATTTGTAGTGAGATTTTCGTAGAGTTCCATTGTCTTGGTCTGGAATCGCGGATCCCATTTCACTGACTGATCAATGCTTGGTTGAATAATGGCAATCCTTAGCCTTTTATTACCCTTGTTGCTCACGTGGGTGCAAGAGCCCAGTTGATAATACCCGTACCACAGGATCCCCAAAACACAAAAAAAAGCGATAAGGGTTCTGGTCACTAGACGTCCTGGTGAACCCCGATCCTCCGACAGGAATATCTGATAGCAGAACCAGTTAATAAGTACCACCGCAAAGGACAGGCCATAAACGCCAAAAAGAGATGCTACCTGGATGAAAAGGGGATGGTTATACTGGGTATACCCTACAAGGCACCAAGGAAAGCCTGTAAATAGGTTTGCCCTTGCATATTCCAAGGCTACCCAAGCAAACGGAATCCATATGATCGAAAGCTGCGTTCTTCTCAACAATACTAGGGCGCTACAAAAGACCGCAGGATACAAGCCAAGGTAAAATGCTAACAGTAGCATCGGCACTATACTGGTCAGAAATGACAATTTGCCATAATGCCCCACGGCAACCACGATCCAGTATACAATGGCCACAAAATGGGCTGTCCCCCATACCCATCCCAAACCGAATGCCCGGCTGGGACTCTTGGCCTCCAGCAACTTGAAAAGCGGTGCCAATGTAAACCAGGCAAGCCAATCCAAGGGGGAGGGGGGGAAAGACGCAGCAAAACCAATGCCAAAGAGCAATGCCAAGGCGTACCTGGGTTTGTGAGATGAGTCGAAGTTTGCCATGTGGAGCGCCATCTACATCAGGTGGCGGGTTTTTGCGCGGAAAAGTTAGACTCGGGAGCTGAACTTATCTTCACAAGAATCTTCTCCACTCTTCTTTGATCGGCCTGCTGGATAATTATCTCAAGTCCATCGTAATCAATTTTTTCGTTTACCTCAGGGAGCCTGCCAAGTAGATTTATCACAAATCCACCAACTGATTCATAGTCTCCTTTAGGTAATTCTATGTTGAGCGCTTCCTCTAGCTTTTCTATCTCAAGCTTGGCATCCACTAGATAAGTATTCTCGTTTATCTTGGATAGAAGTGGAGGCTCTGTATCATGCTCATCAAGGATTTCCCCTACGATTTCCTCAAGAATGTCTTCAATAGTAATGATACCTGAAGTGCCACCGTACTCGTCTGTCACAATAGCCAAGTGGGTCTTCTTTTCCTTTAGGTCTTTTAGAATCTCATTTATGTTCTGATTCTCGGGTACAAAAAAGGGGGATCTTAAGATCTCAAAAGGAAGCTTGGAATCAGGATCTTCGCCCCACAATTTAAGAAGGTCTTTAGCATGGAGGATACCCACAATTTTATCAATACTGTCTTTGTGGATGGGAATTCTTGTATGTCCACATTCATTCACCAGTTTTATGATTTCTCCTAACGAACTATCGAGGGAGGCAGAGGAAATCTCCGTGCGGGGTACCATTATGGAATGGGCTTTGGTTTCTTTGAGATGAAGGGCGCCGTAAACCATATTAGTCTCGTCGCCGCTAATAAGCCCCTTTGCCTGGCCTTCATCCATTAATTCATGGATTTCTTCGGCGAGGTCATGGCTGTCACTAAGGTTAGCCTTCTTCTTTCTGAAGAATCTTAGGAAACGGAAAAGACCTTGTTCAGAGCTATCGTCCAATTATGAAAAGTCACCCCGTTAGAATGGTTATTGTTGGCCGCCTTTTTTGAGCATATTTTACTAATTGCGTTTCTTGCCCATCCTTTTCAAGGTTTATTGTATGTACCTCTTGACTTTTTTTATTAATTTTATTTTTATCTTATTAAGGTGTCAAGGTAAGAGAAAAAATTAGGTACTTGACGAACCGGGTGCTTGTCTGTAAACTTTATTTTGGATCTGCTACTGTAAGATGCGAAAAATTAGGGCGGGCATAGCTCAGGTGGTAGAGTACAAGCTTCCCAAGCTTGGTGTCGCGGGTTCGAATCCCGTTGCCCGCTCCATTTGTATAGATTAAGGGCTTGACCGGGCCTGATTCCCTTTTTGAGGTTGCCGGCGGTAATTTTGTCGGTTTCTTCGAATTGCGGACCGGACGGTGGATTCTTATATCACGTTTAGCACTGCGTTATGTAAGTTACCGCGGTTCAATTTAGTCTGCAAGAAAAGGAAGCGGGCCTGAGAGCCCGCTTTTTCGTTAAGGTCAGGTGGTATGGGGGTGTCTGCTCAACAAATAGCTGAAAGGGTCATTGCCTTAGCTGAACCTGTGGCTGAGGATTTGGGTTTTGATCTGGTGGATGTGGAGTATGTCACAGAGAGAGGCAAATGGATACTTAGAATTTATATAGACAAGCCCGGGGGTGTAAATGTTGAAGATTGTGCCATGTTTAGCAATGAGATAGGCGATCTCCTTGATGTGAAAGAAGTGATATCTGGGGGTTATGTGTTGGAGGTATCATCGCCAGGGCTCAATAGGCCCTTGCGCAAGGAAAAGGATTTCATATGGGCCACGGGCAAGAAGATAAAGGCCAGGACAAAGATACCTATGGACGGCAGACGAAATTTTACGGGATTACTGCAAAGGTATAGCCATGGCACCATTTCCATAAGGCTTGATCAAGGGACGGTGGAATTGGCCCTGAAGGATATTGAAAAGGCCAATGTCCTCTATCCGTTCGAATAAGGGCACAAATTAAGCTTTAGCACAAGAGAGGAAGGGAATGACTTCAGATTTGAAAAGAATGATCGATCAGGTGAGCCGGGAGAAGGGTCTGGACAGTGAAATTCTTATTAGGGCCCTGGAAGAAGCGGTAAAAACAGCAGCAAAAAAGAAACTTGGGCCTGACAAAGACATTGAAGTAAGCTTCAATCCCGAACTGGGAGAAGTTGAAGTCTTCGAATTCAAGGAGGTCGTAGATAAAGTCACTGATGAAGGGCTCCAGGTTTCTCTGGAAGAGGCCAGAAAGCTGGATCCTGAATGCGAAATAGGCGATAGCCTGGGCATGAAAATGGAAACCAGCACATTTGGGAGAATTGCTGCTCAGTCGGCCAAACAGGTGATAATGCAAAGATTGAAAGAGGCTGAGCGTGACATAGTCTATGATGATTTCAAGGACAGGAAAGGTGAAATCATTAATGGGATAGTACAGCGCTTTGATAGGGGATCGATCATAGTTAACTTAGGTCGTACCGAGGCAGAATTGCCCCCCAGGGAGCAAATACCTAGGGAGTCTTATCGCCAGGGTGATCGGATAAGGGCATATATTCTGGACGTAAAGCAGTATAGCAGAGGACCTCAGATAATTCTTTCCAGAACCCATCCCAATTTCCTCTCGGCCCTTTTTGAAAATGAGGTGCCTGAGATATCTGAAGGGATAGTCAAGATAATGCAGGTGGCAAGGGAACCTGGTAGCAGGTCCAAGATTGCTGTCTATTCCAAAGATCCAGATGTTGATCCTGTGGGAGCCTGTGTGGGTATGAAAGGGAGCAGGGTACAGGCTGTTGTGCAGGAGCTTCGCGGAGAAAAGATCGACATTGTTACTTGGGATCCAGATCCAGCAAAGTTTATATGCAATGCCCTGGCTCCCGCTGAGATTATTCGAGTGATAGTGGATGAAGAAAACCATTCCATGGAAGTGGTTGTTCCCGATGATCAACTTTCTCTTGCAATAGGTAAGGGTGGCCAAAATGTGCGGTTGGCATCACGGCTAACCGGCTGGGCGTTAGATGTTGTAAGTGAGACCAATTACAACAAGGCACTCAAGGAGGGATACGAGTCGTTGCTTGGCCTTGAAGGTGTGGGGGAAAAGCTCGCTGCTGATCTGTACCAAGAGGGCTTCCGGTCAGCGCTGGAATTGAGCCAAGCAGAACCAGAGGAGTTGATGAGCATTGAGGGGATGACCGAGGACAAAGCAAGGGAGCTCATTCAGGAGGCGATAGAATTCGTTCAGAAAAAGCAAGAAGAAGTTGCCACTTACAGCGAGGAAGAAGCACAACAGGATTTAGAGGTGGAAGAGGTTCAAGCAGAGCAGGTAGAAAAAGGGGAAGAAAAACCCAGCTCCGGAGATGGCTAAAGACAAGGGTCATATACCTATCCGAACATGCATCGCATGTGGAAAAAAAAGGAATAAGAAGGATCTAATTAGATTGGTTCTGGATAGCGATGGATGGATTGTTGTGGATGTAAGCGGATGTGCCCCGGGAAGGGGTGCCTATATTTGCAAAAATAAAGAGTGTTGGTCAGGTCTCCAAAACCGTAAAGTGTTGGCCAGAGCGTTTCGAGGAAAAGGCCGCCTAATGTTTAGAAGTGATCCTGAATTGGAAATACCCAACGTAATACAGGAATGATACCTTTGATGGCGTCATTTAAAACTTGGGGGAGTGTATGGCAAAAGTCAGAGTTTATGAGCTTGCTCGCGAATTGAACCTTGAGAGCAAGGAGTTGGTGGAAAAGCTTCTTGCAGGGGGGATGGATATAAAGAACTACATGAGCACCTTGGATGAGGAAGCAGTGGCTCGCGCGCGTGATATTGTCTCGGGGAAGGTATCCGAGGTAGTGGAAGAAAAG
Source organism: uncultured Desulfobacteraceae bacterium (assembly GCA_964508875.1). Taxonomy (GTDB): domain Bacteria; phylum Desulfobacterota; class DSM-4660; order Desulfatiglandales; family Desulfatiglandaceae; genus B111-G9. The sequence continues at coordinate 17,489 of CAZDVV010000004.1, forward strand.
CGAATCAAACCAACGGTTATACGTAGGAGAAGAAAAAAGGTCACCATTGAGGTCAAACCATCTGTTCCAGAAGTGGAGGAAAAGGCTCAGGAGAGCGTTCCACTCCCTGAAGCGGAAAAATCTGGTGAGCCAGAAGAAAAGGCCGTGGCCGTGGGGGCGGCAAAAGTAGAAGTGAAGAAAGAGACAGAGGGATTGCCCAAGGAAGAGCCAGAGATTCCTGAACCCGAGCAGGTGAAAGAAGCTGCCGAAGTTACTCCCCCTGGAGAGGAAGTGAAAAAGACAGAGAAAGCTGAGAAGATTGCGGAACAAAAGGTGGAATCAAAGGCTGTTAAACCCAAAAAGAAAAAGAGGAAGGATGAGCCTGCAAAAATCATAAGAAGACCTGAGGAAGGTCCCTTGAGAGATCTTCTCCTTAAGCAAGAAGAGGAAAGGCAAAAGGAAGAGGCAAAACCTAAACTCACGCCTACCCTCAAGCCCCTTGAAATAGCTAAGGAGGTGGCAGAAAGGGCAGCGAAGGCAAAGCCCGCAAAGAAGAAGAAGGAAAAGCGAAAAGAAGAGGCGGACGAGTTGGCCCCTAAGAAGGTCATACGACATAGGAAGAAAGAGATATTCGAAAGAGCCGAGCTTTATGAAGGCCGCATACCAAAGCGAAAGGAAAAGAAGACAGCCAAGAAGTTGAAGCAGGCTGAAAGAGAGATCAAGCAGACGGAAATAACGGTACCCAAGGCAGCCAAACGAAAACTCAAGGTGCCCGAATCCGTAACCGTGGCAGAACTGGCAAAGGCGATGGGCGTAAAGGCCGCAGAGGTGATAAAAAAACTTATGGCCCTTGGTGTAGTAGCCACCATTAATCAATCAATTGATTTTGAGACAGCCGCACTGGTGGCTGATGAATTTGGCTATGAGTTTGAGCTTGAATCCTTTGAAAAAGAACTGCTCTTGGAACAGGAAGAGGATAAACCAGAGGAGTTGGTGCCCAGGCCACCGGTTGTAACCATTATGGGCCATGTTGACCATGGTAAAACATCGTTGCTGGACTATATTCGTAAGTCCAACATTATTCAGGGTGAGTCAGGCGGAATCACCCAGCATATTGGGGCCTATTATGTTAAGACGGAAGGCGGAAACATCGTATTTTTGGACACACCAGGTCATGAGGCCTTCACCGCCATGAGAGCTAGGGGCGCAAAGGTGACAGATTTGATTGTGCTAGTGGTGGCTGCTGATGATGGGGTTATGCCTCAAACGAGGGAGGCCATAAACCATGCGCGAGCTGCTGACATACCAATTGTTGTGGCCATAAACAAGATAGATAAACCAGAAGCTAACCCTGAGAAGGTAAAAAGGGAGCTAGCCGAGCTGGATCTTGTGCCCGAGGAATGGGGCGGGGACACTATTTTCGGGTACGTCTCGGCAAAAACTGGTGAGGGCGTTGATGAGCTGCTGAGTCTTATATTGCTTCAGGCGGAGATGCTTGAGCTAAAAGGGAATCCCAAGAAATCGGCACGAGGTACCATAATAGAGGCCCGGCTAGACAAGACACGTGGCCCGGTTGCCACGGTTCTAATAAAAAATGGCACTTTAAGGACTGGGGACCATTTTGTGTGTGGAGAACACTATGGCCGGGTGAGGGCCATGCTGAATCACAGGGGGAAGAAGATGATCTCCGCGGGGCCTTCCATGCCTGTCGAAGTATACGGGATTTCCGGGGTTCCTATGGCTGGAGATGAATTCGTTGTAGTGAAAGACGAGCGAACGGCAAAGAGAATTGCCGAGCACCGAATGGCCCAGACCAAGAAGCAGGAGTTGGCCCGCAAGGGCATAGTGAGCCTTGACGATTTGTTCCAGCGTATAAAAGAGGGAGAGACAAAGGAGCTTAACATAGTGCTTAAGGCAGATGTTCAGGGATCTCTCGAGGCCCTATCTGATTCCTTGGCAAAACTCAGCACAGATGAGGTTAAAGTGAACATAATTCATTCTGCTACTGGCGCCATTACTGAGTCTGATGTCATGCTCGCATCTGCATCAGAAGCCATAATTATTGGATTTAATGTCAGAGCTAATCCCCGAGTAGCCGCGATAGCAGAAAAGGAAAGAGTTAATATACGTTACTATGATGTTATTTACAATGTCTTGCAAGACGTTAAAGGGGCAATGGCAGGCCTGTTAGAACCTGTTTACAAGGAAGAGGTAATAGGCCGTGTGGATGTGAAGGCAATCTTCCACGTTCCTAAGGTAGGCACGGTGGCCGGGTGTTATGTCACAGATGGGCATGTGGAGCGAAGTGCTAAGGTAAGGGTGCTGCGTGATGACGTTGTGGTGTTTGATGGAAAGATTGGTTCGTTAAAGCGATTTAAGGACGATGTCAAGGAAGTTCAGGCAGGTTATGAGTGTGGTATTGCCATTGAGAATTTTCAGGATATCAAGCCGGGCGATGTGTTAGAGGTTTATAAGGTTGAAGAAGTCGAAGCAGAGCTTTGATCATGGTTGTTGGAACACTAAAAATCGAATTTTACTTGAGTGATAATCACTCTCTTAAGGGAAAACGTAAGGTCGTAAGAAGTATGGTGGATAAGGTCAAGGCCAGGTTTAATGTGGCTATTGCTGAGATAGGATCTAATGATAAATGGCAGAAAATAGAATTGGGAATAACAACTGTGGGAAATGATCGCAGGCATATTGACTCATCTCTAAACCACATTCTGGCCTTTTTGGAGTCTCTTTACTTGGCAAGGGTTATAGATTGCCATGTCGAGATCTTTAATGTGTGATCCTGACTGAAAAAGACTGTTTCTAGACTATGTTATGGATAGGTACATTTTTTTGGGGCTAGGAGTCTCATCATGTTGGCTGGAAACCGAACAGTAAGAGTGGGAGAGCAAATACTAAAAGAGATTGCAATCCTTCTCATAGAAAATGTCAAGGATCCCCGGGTGAGAGAGGTCACCATGACCGGGATTAAACTAAGTAAGGACCTTAAGTACGCAAAGGTCTATTACAGCGTACTAGGGGGGCCTAGAGAGGTTGACAAGGCACAGGCGGGCCTTGACAGTGCCAAGGGATACATCAAAAGGATGATAGGTAGAAGACTGGAGTTGAGATATATCCCAGAGCTTTTATTCATTCATGATGACTCCCTTGAGACGGGTATGAATATCGAGAAGCTATTGCGGGCGTTGAAAATAAATGGATCATACAAAGACACTACGGAAGATAGTTGAAATACTAAAAGAAGGCCGTGCCTTTATTCTTACAACGCATAAGGACCCGGACGGCGACGGGATCGGATCAATGTTGGCCCTAGGCCAATCTCTAAAGCAAGCTGGAAAAGAGGTCTGTCTGCTCTTGGAAGAGGCCGTGCCTCCACCCTTTGACTTGTTGGTAGGTGCTGATCTTATTGAGCAAGAGGTAGATCTGGATATTAAGTGGGCAGGAGTGCTTGTGCTTGACTGTGCTGATGAGAAGAGGCTTGGTAGTGTGGCTAAGAATCTAAGTTCAGTGAGGCCATGGATCAATATTGACCATCATGAGACAAACACTGAGTTTGGGGATATTAATCTCATTGAACCCAAAGGTTCGTCGACAGGTGAGCTTGTCCACGGGATAATAAAGGAAGGTGAGTTTCCAATTAATGTGGATATTGCGGAGGGCATTTTCGCTGCAATTCAGACAGATACGGGATCCTTCAGGTATGATAACACCAGCTCCAAGGCCATGAGAATCGCAGCTGAGATGATTGACTTTGGGGTTAATCCTTGGGAAGTAACACAGAAGGTCATGGACGGCCATGATTTATCGCGTTTGAGACTATTGAGATCTGCATTGGGGACGATCGAGTTACACCATAGCGGTAAAATAGGAATTATTGTTCTTACTAAGGGTATGTTCGAAGAGGCTGGTGCTGGTAAACTGGATAGTGAACGATTTGTCGATTTCGTAAGGTTCATCAGGGGCGTTGAGATCGCCGCTTTAATTCGGCAAACGGGCCATAGAAAATACAAATTTAGTATCCGTTCCAATAATCAAGTGAATGCGGCCAAGCTGGCCTTCCAATTTGGAGGCGGAGGGCATGAGAGGGCTGCGGGATTTGACTGCGAGGGTGATCTCATGGAGCTCAAAGAATCATTCATCAGGGAGGCTGGACGTTTTTTGAATGGAAGGCGTTGAGGATGGAATACTCCTTATTAACAAGGCCGAAGGAAAGACTTCCCATGATGTGGTTCAAAAGGTAAGGAGAATTTTGGGCGTCAGTAAGGTAGGACACGCTGGTACCCTTGACCCATTTGCCACTGGGCTATTGGTGATCCTGGTTGGTCAAGGCACGAAGTTATCCGAATTCTTGAGACCCCTTGCAAAGACGTATGAGGCAGTAGTTCGGCTAGGAATAGAGACAGATACTTATGATAGAACGGGTAAGATCATAAGGAAGGCAGGAGAGATAAGAATAACAGAAGACGATGTTCAGTCCGCTGTTCGAGGCTTTTTGGGGGAAATTGAGCAAATACCCCCACCTTTTTCAGCAATAAAGATCAAAGGCAAAAGAGCGTACCAGCTCGCCAGAAAAGGCAAAGAGGTAAATCTTGCTCCTAGGAAGGTAACGATTTACGAGATTGTCCTTGACCACATGGAACTGCCTTTTGTCGGTATCAAGGTGAGGTGTTCTGCTGGCACATATGTCAGGAGTTTGGCCTTTGATCTGGGCAGAAAACTTGGATGTGGAGCATATCTGGATAAATTGCGACGCACACAAGTAGGCCAGTTTCGAGTAGATGAGGCGATTGGCTCTGAGGAGCTGGAGAGACTTGGGAAGGCATATTTGGGCACAAAGATGATGAGCCTGGTGGAAGCTCTGGGTAACATCACATCTGTGGAGATTACCAAGGGCTTGGCGGGAAAGGTTAGGAACGGATATTGTCCGAGAAACGATGAAATAGGATGTGGAGATTCACGTAGTAGTATTTCAGGTAAACTGATCAAGCTTGTTTGTGACAAACGGCTTGTGGCCATTGCTAGTGTGAAGGAATCCACACGGAAAGCTGGCGAGAGAATTTTACAATTGGAAAGAGTATTTTCATAGGAAAAGGAGGTCAAAAAAGTGGTCTTAACACCAGAAGCCAAAAAGGAGATCATTGAGAAATTCAAAACCCACGAAAAGGATACTGGGTCACCAGAGGTGCAAATTGCCCTGCTTAGCAGTCGAATCAAATATCTTACGGAACATTTCAAGGTCCATAAGAAGGATCACCACTCGCGTCGAGGCCTGTTGAAACTAGTGGGCCAGAGGAGGAGGCTTCTGAATTATCTCAAGAAGAAGGACATAGAGCGTTACAGAAAGGTAATAAAAGAGCTGGGTATTAGAAAGTAGCGATGGCCCTCCATAGGCCCTTGAGTAGGTTATGAATCTCCGATTTGGGACAGAGGTGAAAAAGGATGAGTGAAACCATGATTAAAAGTTGTTCAGTTGAAATTGATGGCCGCGCCCTTCATGTGGAGACGGGGAGGGTGGCAAAACAGGCAAGTGGGTCCGCAGTAGTGACTCTAGGTGAGACTGTGGTATTGGTCACAGCTGTGTCCACAGATGAGGTGCGTGAAGGGATAGATTTCCTACCCTTAACCGTAGAGTACCAAGAAATGTCATATGCCGGAGGGCGTATTCCAGGTAACTTTTTCAGACGGGATATGGGTAGACCTAGTGAAAGAGAGGTTTTGACTTCTAGGTTAATAGACAGACCTCTAAGGCCTCTTTTCCCAGATAATTATCATTTTGAAACCCAGGTAATAGCAAGTGTTCTTTCCACAGATAGAGAGAATGAAGCCGACGTTTTGGCAATGCTTGGTGCATCTATCGCGTTGGAAATATCTGATATTCCTTTTAAGGGACCTATCGCTGGTGTTAGGGTAGGGCGTATCGGAGGTAAATTCGTAATCAACCCCACTCTGAGCGAACAGGAGGAAAGCAATATCAACCTGATCGTGGCCGCCAACAGGGCTGGTATCGTTATGGTTGAAGGGGGCGCCCAGTTTGTATCGGAAGATGAAATAGTAGAAGCGATTTTCTATGCCCAAGATGCAATTCGACCTATGTTGGACATGCAGGATGAATTGCGCAGGGCTGTGGGAAAACCCAAGAGAGTTGTTCCACCTGAGGCTATTGAGGAGGATTTGATAAAGAAGGTTGAGGAGGTTGCAACACCTCTTCTTGACCAGGTCATCATAACTGCCGACAAGAAGGAAAGACAGGCAAAGAGAAAAGAGTCTCTCGAGAAGGTTCTGGAGCAGGTAGGCGAGGCATTTCCGGAAAAGGAGGCGCAGATAAGGGACAAGTTTTATGAGCTTGAGAAGAAAATGGTTCGCCGGATGGTATTGGAGGACGAAAGGCGGATTGATGGGAGGTCTTTTACAGACGTACGGCCCATTGAATGCGCGGTTGGAGTCCTGCCAAGAGTCCACGGCTCTGCCCTTTTCACTAGGGGTGAGACCCAGGCGATGGTCCTTACGACCCTCGGGACCGAGCTCGATGAGCAAAGGATAGAATCCATATACGGCGATCAGTTCAGATCTTTCATCTTTCATTATAATTTCCCTCCATACAGTGTGGGGGAGGCGAGAAGGCTATCCGGACCTGGGCGGAGAGAAATAGGCCATGGAGCCTTGGCGCGGAGAGCATTGTTACCTGTAATGCCAGATAAGGACAAATTTGAGTATTGCGTGAGAGTAGTCTCAGAGATTCTGGAGTCAAATGGCTCGTCTTCTATGGCCAGTGTGTGCGGTGGATCTTTATCCTTGATGGACGCAGGAGTGCCTGTGAAAGATGCGGTTGCTGGGGTGGCAATGGGGTTGATGTCAGATGGAGAAAAAGTGGCAGTACTCACAGACATAATCGGTGATGAAGATCATTATGGAGATATGGATTTTAAGGTGACCGGTACTCGCGATGGTATTACGGCACTTCAAATGGATATCAAGATCGACGGGCTATCTAAAGAAATTCTTTCCAGGGCACTGCAGCAGGCAAAAGAGGCAAGGCTCCATATACTCGATAAGATGAACAACACCATTGCGAGACCGCGTAAGCAGATTTCAGAGTATGCGCCTGTTGTTACCACTGTCGAGATAAAGCCTGAAAAGATAAGAGTTTTAATAGGCCCAGGAGGCAAGACCATCAGAAATATTTGCAGCGAAACTGGTGCCAGGGTCGAAGTGGACGATTCAGGAAAGGTATACATTGCCGCACCTGATAAGGAAAGCTCTGAGATGGCCATTAAGATGATAAATGAGATTGCCCAGGAAGCTGAGGTGGGTAAGCTTTACATGGGCAGAGTGACCAAGATCATGGATTTCGGGGCCTTCGTAGAGATCTTTCCGGGTACCGATGGCCTTATTCATATTTCACAACTTGATCGGGGAAGGGTAAACAAGGTCTCAGACATCCTCAAAGAAGGCGATGAGGTACTCGTAAAGGTTCTGGATGTAGACGAGAATGGGAAGATCAGGTTGTCCCGCAAGGCTGCTCTTGGAGAACACCTCGAAGATGTTTAAGAAAACGGTCTTAGACAACGGGGTTAGAATCCTCTCAGAGTCAGTGGAACATCTTAATTCCCTGTCACTAGGCATATGGGTGGATGCAGGCTCACGGGATGAGGCGGAGGGGGAAAATGGCGTAAGTCACCTTATTGAGCACATGGTCTTTAAAGGTACTACTAACCGTACAGGACTCCAGATTGCAAAAGAGTTGGACGCCATTGGCGGACTATCCAATGCCTTCACTGGTAAAGAAAGCACGTGCTTTCATGCCCGTATCCTCAGAAAGCATTTTCCCATACTCTCCGATATACTCTCCGATATTTTCCTAAATCCTATCTTTGACCCTAGTGATTTGGAAAGAGAAAGAGAGGTTATCCTCCAAGAAATAGGCATGATAGAGGATACACCAGACGAGAATGTGCATGTACTGTTCAACCGCCATTTCTGGCGTGACCACCCCATAGGTATGCCAATCCTGGGCACAGAGAAGAGTGTTTGTAGCATCACGCGAGAACATCTGTTTAGCTATAGGGAAAAACATTACACCCCTGATCGGATCCTGATCGCTGCGGCGGGAGACGTGGATCACGACCAAGTTGTTTCCACTTTTGGCCCACTTTTTGAGTCCTTGAATATAAGAAATTCTGGCCACGAGAGGCGGGCACCTGATTGCCACAGCGGAATATCCATCCACGAAAAGGCCCTTGAACAGGTCCACATATGTATAGGCGGACAGGCGCCTTCTCTTAAAAACGAACAAAGATTTGCATGCGGGCTATTCAACACCATTCTGGGTGGCAACATGAGCTCTAGGCTTTTTCAAGAGATAAGGGAGAAAAGAGGTCTGGCATATTCTGTATTTTCGTTTCTTTCTGCATACCTGGACACAGGGATGTTTGGCATTTATGTGGCGACCGACAGGGAGAAAATTAATTATGTCCTTGAAACCATAAGAACTGAGATTAGGAAGATGCTGAGGGGTAGGATGGCTAAGGAGGACTTGGATTCTGCAAGAGAACATTTAACAGGTGGTATATACCTAGCTGCAGATAATACTGACAATAGGATGATGAGGATAGCAAAGAACGAAATGGTTTATGGCCGCTATATCAGCTATGATGAGGTCGTCCACAAGCTTAACAAGGTCACCATAGACGATGTATTAGAGGCTGGGAGCAATATCTTTTATGGGAATAGTATATCCATGACGGCTCTTGGGCCTGTTACTGAACAGGACATCGATGAGAGTTGTATCCGTTTTGATTAGGTCGTAGTGCAAGAAGGGGTTCCCTTTCCATGACCAATGATGGCGTGCATATCGAGATAAAGGTCAAAAGGTTGCCTGGGAGCGAGGACCTGCCCTTACCGCGATATGAGTCTGATGGATCTTCGGGAATGGACCTGAGAGCGGCGGTCAAAAAGCCAATAGTACTGAATCCCGGGGAGATAAAGCTGATCCCTACTGGCATTGCCATTTCTTTACCTTTAGGATACGAAGCGCAAATCAGACCGCGAAGTGGGCTTGCGTTGAATCATGGGGTTGGAATGGTCAACTCGCCAGGAACAATCGATTCTGATTATCGGGGAGAGATCGGCGTAATACTTGTGAACTGGGGCACAACATCTTTTGTTGTGACCCGAGGTCAAAGGATCGCACAGATGGTAATTTCCAAGGTTTACAGGGCTTGCCTTAAAGAAGTAAGTGTTCTAGATGAAACTAAGAGGGGAAAAGGCGGGTTTGGACACACTGGCCTAGCTTGAGTTAATATAATGCGATTTTCGGTCCTCGGCTCTGGAAGTGGTGGAAATGTTTGCTATGTAGAAACCAGAGAAACTAGAATTCTTGTGGATGCCGGGCTCAGTTGCAGGGAGATTGAAAGACGCCTAGGTCTCTTAGAACTCGAGCCAACCTACGTTGACGGAATTGTGGTAACACACGAACATATCGATCATGTGAGAGGCGTAGGCGTTTTTGCGAGGCGCTACCAGGTTCCGGTACTGATAAATAGGGCAACATTTTCTCGGTGCAGCGGCAGTATCGGAAATATTCCAACCCCTGTGTTTTTTAACACAGGAGAAACTCTCACCTTTAAAGACGTTGAGATCCATTTCATCAGTAAATGCCATGATGCGGCCGATCCCGTAGCCCTAACTTTGAGTTGCGACGGGTACAAGCTTGGCCTTGTTACTGATCTTGGAAGACCCACGTCCCTCATCTTGGACAGCATCCAAGGTTGTGATGCCCTAGTGCTTGAGTTCAACCACGACACCGAGATGCTTGAGCTGGGGCCATATCCTTTGGAACTAAAGCGGAGGATCAGGGGACCAGATGGGCATCTTTCCAATGAACAGGCGGCTCAAATCCTTGAAATGGTAGCCCATGAACACTTGGAACTAATTGTTTTAGCGCACCTCAGCGAAGTTAATAACCGGGAACAGCTCGCCTACAGGGAAGCAAAAAGGATTGTAGAGAAGGCTTGTCCCCGAGGTCCATCCATTATTGTGAGTACCCAGAACGATCCCATTCCGCTGGTACATATTGGTGCAAAAGCGGAAGGTGTATCAAGATGAACAGTCGTAAGGAAGGTTACCGAAAAAGGAAGAAAAAGATTTATCTCTGCTCACGTTGCGGCAAGAGGCAGCCCTTCTGTTGGGTCTGTCCTTGTGGATTTCAGATTTGCAATGTATGTATGGAGGAAAATCTTTAGGGTCTGACTTGCAGCGGCGTAAACTGGCAATGTCCCGATTGTGGGCATTTAGGCCCTTTTAGCGGGTGGGTTTTGTTTATAGGAAGGTAGTTTCTAAGTTTTTGTTGAGGATTTGTAGTGAAGAGTGCGGAACAGAACAGAAGGCTTTTCAGAAGGGTTATTTGGGTACTCATATTTTCTATCGTGGTTATAGCTGCATGTGCAAGGGTGCCATTAACCGAGCGAAAAAGTCTGCAGCTCGTGCCAGAGCAGGAGGTTTTGGCATTGAGTTTTCAGCAGTATAATCAGGTGTTAAGGAAGTCCAAGCTTTCTCAAAACAGGCAAAAGGTGGAAATGGTTAGGAGGGTGGGGAGGCGTATTGCCAGGGCGGCCGAAGAGTTCCTGGAAGAGGAAGGCCTTGGTTATGAGATAGAAAACTATCAATGGGAATTTAACCTGATAAAAGATGACAAGACCGTGAATGCGTGGTGTATGCCTGGTGGTAAGGTGGCGGTTTATACTGGAATTCTCAAGTATACCAAAGATGAGGCAGGCTTAGCCGTAGTATTAGGCCATGAGATTGCACATGCCATCGCTCACCATGGAAATGAAAGAATGAGCCAGGCCTTGCTTGCCAATATGGGCGGAATGGCCCTCTCAGTTGCACTCTCTCAACGTCCTGCCGAAACTAGGCGGCTGTTCATGGCTGCTTTTGGTCTAGCAGCCAATGTGGGATTCTTACTCCCCTACAGCAGGGTTCAGGAATCAGAGGCCGATCACATAGGGGTGGTTCTTATGGCAAAGGCAGGTTATGATCCCAGAGTAGCGCTGGCATTCTGGGATAGAATGAGCAAAGCAAACAAAAGGCGACCGCCGGAGTTCCTCTGTACTCATCCCGCGCCCCGCACGAGGATCAGGAGATTGAGGGTTTATATCCAAGAGGCTTTGAGATATTACAAGAGATTAGGTTCTTGTGAAAATACCGCCCAGATGGGAGGAAAAGATGAACAATGACAAGGTAAGCATGGAACAGGGGCTTGTGGACAGTTACTTCTTCGCCTTGGTAAGGGTTATTGACGCCATATATCGAGATGATGAGGAACTTGGTGACATCCTCTATTTCATAGTATCGCTTGCCGCTGAATTGACCGGAGCCAAAGGTAGTACCATAAGGGTGCTTGAACATGGTACTTTTGACCTTAAGGTGGTTAGCAGTTATGGCTTGAGCAAAAAATACCTGGACTCGGGTGCCATTGATCACGGAAGAAGTATTACAGAGATCATGCAGGGAGATGTAATTATCATAAATGATTTTGACAATGATCCCAGGATTCAAAATGTTGAAGCAGCCAAAAGAGAAGGCCTCCAATCAGTGATAGGGATTCCGTTTACTGTAAATGAGACTACCTATAGCATCCTGAGGGTATACTACCCCTCAAAGAAAATTCCCACTCACGATGAAATGGAGTTCTTGAATAGTTTGGGTAGATTGAGCTGTCTAGCCATTGAGAAGGCAGCTATAGGCAGAATGCGTTTAAGCACCAACCAGCGATAGAGGGCAGAAGAGGAAAGTGAATATTGCCCAAATAAGACATCGAAAAATTAAGGACCCTTTTCTTCACATAGTTCTATACCAACCTGAGATCCCCCACAATACGGGAAACATAGCCAGACTCTGCGCTGCTGCTGAGTTGCCTCTGCACCTGATTCATCCTCTTGGATTCAGGCTGGACGATAAACACCTAAGGCGAGCTGGGCTAGACTACTGGCCAGAGGTTGATGTGAGGGAGCACTTATCATTTGAAACCTTTGTCAATGCGTTGGATAAGGGTGCTGAAATAGCCTGCTTCAGCACACACGCACTGGAACCTTATACTAAGGCTAACGTGAGCCGTGGCACATTTTTGCTATTCGGGCCTGAGACTCGCGGGTTGCCGCCCCAGATTCGTGACTCTTTCCCATGTTACAGCGTGCCCATATGGGGGAGGGTGAGGAGTTTGAACCTTTCCACCACAGTAGGCATTGTGGCCTACCACTACCTCGGCAGACTAAGGGGATTCTGACAGAGCATTTAGCTGTAGTTGCTCCTTTCTTAGTTTCTCTGATAACTCACTCAGAATTCTAGTGGCCTGTAAGGCTGCTTCAGGTGACATGGTTCCCATGCCGCATGAAGGGGTAAGCATTGAGCTGGCCCACAATAAATCTTTGTCAATTCCGGAGGCGACGAGCCTGTTGGCCCCCTCTCTCAACCGAAGTTCGAGTGACTCGACCGTGTCCTTGCCGGTGAACTCACTGGTAGGGACTATTCCCCAGGCAATGTGCCCCCCTCTTTCGAGGAATTTTCCTATCTCTGCAGCGTAGAGGAGGAAATAATCCATATATCCATAGGCATCAAAATTTATTATATCGGGTTTTGTATCCAAGAGCATTGCCCAGTCAGTGTTTCCACAGCAATGTATTCCAACCAGGACATCCACTCTCTCTTTTAGGAACATAATACTGGTGGCCAGAATCTGAATGACCTTCTCCCTAGAGATGGCAGAGAAAGCTGAACCAAATCCAGAAAGATATGGCTCGTCCATGAACAGGATCGGCTTACGGCCAGTGGAAGAAAGACGTCTAATTTGCCAAAGTGCCTTCATGCAAATTCCATTCACCATGGCTTCCAGGATCTCTGTGTCATGTATCACGGCCTTGCCATCAGGCCCCTTGATTGATGCGGCAAAGGTTATGGGGCCGACGACTTGCCCCTTAATGAACTGATCAGGGAGGGTCTCGGTGGACTCACTAAGCAACTCTAAGAGCATGTGCAATCCCGGGGCATATTCTTCACTAATGGAAAAATACTCAACGTCTTCGGCTAAGAAATGATCGTAAAACCTGACCAACTCCTTCTCCCTGTCCAAATCAGTGGAAAGGATCAAGGCTTTTGAGCCCTTATCTATCTCTAATAGAGGGAGGGATTCTGTGAACTGAATGGTCATGTCTTCTAGGCGTGATCTTCGGACAAATTGGGGCCAGTACGGAATACGGGGAAAATGGGATATTATGTCCCTGCAAGTTGCTTCTATGTCAAGGTATGGAACGCTGCCTATTCCTGTTGCGAGTAGCCTCAAAGAGCCCTGCTCAAAGGACACGATTCATCTCCTGCATCTTTCCAAGCCAAGAGGCCAGCACAGCTATCATTTTTTCTTTGCGATCATTCAGACTCTCTCTGAGCGGAAATTGTTCAATTTCTTGCTCTGGCTGTTGCGGCATATGCACCATGGCCTTGAGCTCTTCTAGACGCCGAGCTGCTTCAAAGTCATCAGGGTGTCGCGCCACGACGCTCTCATATATCTCTATTGCTTCTTGTAGCTGGCCCTGATTAAAATAGATTTCGGCCAGCGTAGGAGTGGCAAGATCTTGCAAGGTTGGTGGCTCTTGCGGGAAAGCGGATTCGGGCTCTTGTGTTTCTGCAGGCTCTTCTGACTTCTCCAGGAGATCCAGCAGTTGTACGGCCTCACTGTCTTGGGGATGATGGGACAGATATTTCTTCAGAAAGGCTGTCGCTTTGTCATTGTGATTCCTATTGGCGTATAATTTTGCAAGATCTTTAAACAAAACAGAGAACTGATCGATCCAAGAGCAGGCCCTCTCAAGCATATCCTCTGCCTGACCCAAAAAGCCTGCCTTCTGATATGCTTCAGCCATTATTTTCATTAACTCAAGGTCGTGGGGATTGTGGCGCAGGGCCCTTGATCCATGCTTAATTACAAGACTGTAGTGGCCCTGATCCATCAACTTGGTAAGCACCAGGCGAATAGTGCTTGGACAAGGGCCAGATTCCAGTATTTCTTCAAATATATCATTGTTGGTGGTCATCTGTAATTCTCCCTATTGGTTCTTGGCTTTGCTCTTTTGCCTCCACGGGCAAATCTGAGAACCTGTATATTACTTCGTTGTCCTTTATCAATCCCAGTTCCTGCCTAGCCACCTTTTCCACGTAATTTGGGTCCCTCTTTAGTCTTCGGATTTCATCCAACAGTTCTTTATTTTCTTTTTTGAGGGCCCTTATTCGATCCATGTATTTTTGCCTCTCTAGGTCCATCTCATAGACCCTTAGGATCCCTCTCTTGCTTAGTCCCAACCACGCCCCAAGAGGGACCATCAAACAGACAAACAAGACGACTCCTTTCACAAATGATGACTTCTTCTTTTTTCTAGCCATGGGTGCACCCTATCATTGAGATTTCCACCTGGCGGCAATTATGATTGATCTCACTCCAGCCGATTTAGCTATGTCCATAACGTCCACCACACGGCCATGCCTGGCATCCTGGTCGGCTTGAAGAATCAGATGGACTATCCCGTTTTGCTCAACCACTTTTTCCATCCTGTTTTTTAACTCTTTAAGGGATAACTTCTTGCCTCGGAAGTAGATCTTGCCTGTCCTGTCTATTAGGACGGTTACTTTCGTTTCCTGATTGTCATAGACTTTTTGGGCCACCTTTGGAAGCTGAATACGCACACCAGATGCGATCTCAAAATGAGATGTGAGCATAAAAAAGATAAGCAAAAGAAAGACAATATCAACCAACGGGGCTATGCCCAGTCGAGGTTCTTCCTCTCTTGCCTTGCCAAATTTCATACCAAGGCCTCACATAATAGACCTGTGATTTAGGTGCGCGGTACACGTGGCGGATCTGTTTATTTTCTAAGAGACATCCGGCTCAGATCATATGGCCCTCTTGCCCTCACTGAACTTTTCCATTAATTCCACTAGCCTTATGGAGTTTTCTTCCATCTCAAATATCAAGGAGGCCGCTTTGTCCTTGATAAATCTATAACAAACTAGGGTTGGAATTGCCACACAAAGTCCAGCAGCCGTAGTAATTAGGGCCTCGGCAATACCCCCAGCCAGGGGAGCAGGGTTGCCTATCCCTTGGACTGAAATAGCGTTAAAGGTCTTTATCATACCCGACACGGTGCCAAGCAAACCCAATAATGGGCTAAGATTTGCAATGGTGTTAAGGATGCCCACGTTTTTTTCTAGCACGGTCGCCTCCCGCGCCCCCCGCTCCTCAATAGCCTCCTTCACTAACCACATGCCCTTTCCCGTGTTTCTGAGGCCTGCCAGAAAGATTTTGGCTATAGAGGACATATCACTTTGACAAAGAAACACGGCCTCAGAGAGCTTCTGTTTCTTGAGTAACTCTTCTACCTTTCTTATAAAATCATCTGGAATGATATTCCTGCGTCTTAATACCCAGAGGCGTTCAAGAAATACGGCCAGGGCCACAATGGAACAAAAGATAATAGGATACATAAAAATGCCGCCCTTGACTATCAAATCTATCATAACTTCTCCCTTTTGACTCCCGCTGAAGGACGTTACGCCTGCTGCCTCACTTCTCGGGCTTAATGCCCTATGTCTTGTACCCACATATTTATAGACAACGGCTAATACATAGCATATCTTAATAATAAATAAAAAATTATTTTGTTTGAGTCTGCTTATGCAGTTAATCCATGGAGGCGTTTTCTGATGAGGGTGAGAAACAGCCGCAAGCCCATATCGTTGAGTGAATACAGGAAGAACCGGGACCTAAGGAGCAGGTCTTCCAAGGCATTGGACCTATCGAGGATGGCCCATATGAATAGCACCCAGATCTTGAATCAAATACTAGGGCTCCAGAATGCAAAGGAGCTAGTTCGTACCCTTTCACCCCAAGACTATTATTGGTTGGTAAAAAAGATAGGTGAGGATGACTGCTTGCCCATACTAGAAATGGGAAGTTCCGAACAATGGCATCACGTGATGGATCTGGAGATTTGGCAAAGAGATCGCCTTGATCTTCAGCAGGCCTCATTATGGCTTAAAAGACTGCAACTCGCCGATGTCAACGAGCTGGCCAAATGGCTTTTCACAGAAGGGCAGCACTTCGCTTATTACTACTTTTTTTACACGCTTGAGGTCAGGCTTATAGGACACGATGAACCTGTAGATCTGCCAGAGGGATTTTTTACATTGGACGGGGTCTTTTATGTAAGAAGTAAGGACCCTGAGCTTAGAGAAACGGTCCACAAAATCCTGAGCGCTATGGCATCACTGGATCTGGAGCGATATCACACTATGCTGGTTGGGCTCTCTGGGGTTTTGCCAGCTGAATTAGAAGAGGAGATGTTTAGGCTGAGAAACGTGAGGATTGCAGAGTATGGGTTCCTCCCATTTGATGAGGCAATGGTAGTCTATTCAGCACTTTCTCCAAAGGCAATTAAGGGGGGTGAACCCGAGGGAGATCAGGACACGGTAACGATTGTTGATGAGGAGGTTAGATCTCTCATCCCCATCGCTCCGTTTTCCCATGCCCAAGGGACATCTCTTTTGGCCGAAGTGGCATCCCAAACGCAAGATCAGGAGTTTCTCGACAGGTTAAGATTGGAGTTTGCTGGTCTGTGCAATCAGATACTCTCAGTAGAAGGGCTACGTATTGATGATTTTGACGTGCTTATAAGAACCTGTCGTAGGGCGGCTGGCTATATTAACGTAGCCCTTGAGAAACTTTCGGACAAGAATCTTGGAGTGGCTGAAGGCATCCTTAGGAAAAATTCGCTTCAAAGCGTGTTCAGGGTGGGCTTTGGCATGGCCTTGAGACTGAAATGGGATATGGAGAAATGGTTAAGACAGAGCTGGTTTGGTAGATCGGGCCTTGGTCTGAGTTTCTGGGGAGACAAATGGGGAGGGATATTATCTGGCCTTGTGCGCAAAAAACCCGTTTATTATGTAGGGGACAAAGAAAACGAGATTTACAGAGATTTTGAGACTTCGGAAGAGGTTGAGGAGGCCCGAACTGTTTTTATGCGATGCAAGGTATTGGATGTATTGCTCGCAAATCTGTTGAATTATAAGGAACTAGAAGACCTTAATGAACAAGAAGACCTAACATTTTACAGTGTGCTGTTTACCTATTGGGCCCATCGGGTTCTGGGTGGCCCTAGGTCAATAGATCCTATTGAAGTAAGAGAGGCAAAAGCGCTGTTCAAGAAGCTAAGATCAGAGGACAACAAGATGCCCTACATAATGAAGAAATACAAGGAAAGGTTCGTTAATTTTTATTGCCACGAGGGGCTCCCCTTGGAAAAAGAGGAGCACGAATTACTTCCACAAACCCTCTCACTCCTGTGGGAAGAGTTCCGAGAGGAATATCAGTGGATTAAGGAGGAGGATCTAGATCCGCGATTTTCAAAGTTCGTAAGGATCAAGCCCTCTCCCTAATCTGTTCCTCTGTAAAGCAGGCGGTGCAATTCTTGCCCCAAAGAGAAAAGGTCCTGTTGTCTTTATAAACTTGGAAGTTGACATACCCGTCTTCCATGAGTTTCTTGAGTGCTGATACGGGTAGGGAAAAACCGTCCACATTGACTTCCTGTCCGTTTTCCTTACCAGAGATGAGCTCTTCAATCTTGAAAGGCATCGTTTTCCCTCCTCTCCTCCAATATTAACAACCATTCTGCTGTCAAGCAAATCCCATTCATATCTCGATATTCTATATTCAATCTTCCCACACCCTATGTTCTAATCTCCTGCAGCATGAAAACGAGATAAGAGATGGCAAAACATATTAGTGTAATGGCTGTTAGAGCCGTAACATGAGGATATACCACTATTAGGCTCTGCGTGAAAGCAAGAGGATTCTTAAATCTAGAGGCAGAGATTTGCTCCATGGGCCCCATCAAGATCAAAGACTGTGTGGTCTTTCTCATGGGATTAATTATGACTGACGAGGCGTCTGAATAAAGAACCATGGGGGAAAACAGGGATATCCTTTCTTTGATCCGTACGTTTTTCATCAAGATTTCCGGGTTGGTACCTTCTTTTGCATTTAGTGGTGCAGCAGCATTTGCTACGACATTGGCCCCCATGGTGACAAAAAAGGATAAAAAAATCCAAAGGGCTATTGAGGCGAGGGCAGATGTGGCAATGCTTTTGAATAGTATGGAAAAAAGAATAGAAAGGCCCAGCCAGAAAGAGATATAAAATATACTAATAATAAGGTAGATAAACAGACGCCAAGTTTCCTCAATTCCGGGTACAACTCCTACCAAGGTCAGACCGAAACCTGAAATTACCAACACTATGGAAAGGAGCATTATTGAGATGGTCACAACACCAGCGAGAAACTTTCCATTGATCACAGCATCGCGGTAGATGGGCTGAGACGTTATCTTTATCAAGGTCCCCTGGGTCCTTTCCTTGTTTATTGCATCAAAACCCAATACTATGCCTATCAGAGGGCCAAAGAAGGCCACAAATTGCACCATTGAAAACAAGGCGCCAGGCGTATTGAACAGCATCAAAAATACAAACTGAGGCTTCGCAACCCCTTCAAGGCTTTCCCTTAGATGTATGGCAGCCACATAGCTGGTGATAAAACTCACCATAGCAATCAAGGCGAACAGAATAACAAATCTATAGCTACTGAAATGATCCGCAAGCTCTTTTCTAAAGACTGCGTACAGGCCCTGCATGCCTATGCCTCCCGGAAATATTTCAAATAAATTTCTTCAAGGGAGTAGGTCTTGTCACCCAACCCGAATCTTTCCCTTGACAGCTCGTCCAGTGTGCCCTGAGCTACCATCTTACCCTCTATCATAATACCCACGCGGTCTGACATCTTTTGCACCTGGTGTAAGTGATGAGAAGAAAGCAAAACTGTCATATTGTGCTCTTCTTTGAGCCGCGCTATAAGATCAATTAGATTAAGCGCTGCTTCAGGGTCTAGCCCAAGAGTAGGTTCATCCAGGAATAAGACCTTAGGATCCTTTATCAGTACCTCTGCAATACCCAGCCTCTGTTTCATACCCCTAGAGTAATTGGAAACTTTCTTGTAGGCACCATTCTGCAATCCTACCAACTCCAACAACTCCCAGATCCTCTTTTTGGTTTTTGACTCAGGCATCCCGTTAAGTGCAGCAATATACTCAAGACTTTGCACTGCATCCAATTCCGGGTAGAAGCCCACATTCTCCGGCATGTAACCTATTAGTCGCTTGACCTCCTTGGCTTTCCTCACTGGATCCAGGCCACAGACTATTGCCTCCCCTCCTGAGGGCCGGGTCAGGCCCATAAGCATCAGCAGAGTTGTTGTCTTACCAGCACCGTTAGGGCCAAGGAATCCAAAAATTTCCCCTTCCCTCAGGGTGAATGTGAGATTGTCTACTGCAATTTGGTTGCCATACTGTTTGGTGAGATTCTTGGTCTCGACAACGATATTGTTTGTTGTGACCATTTTAACGCCTTCCCAATTTGATAAAAAGGATTACCAGCCCTAATAACACAAAAACTATGATGCCGATACCAATCCAGCCCCAGGCCGTTGAGGCCTTGACCGTTACCCTCAATTCGAGATTCTTGCTCACCTTACCTGCATCTATGTTGAGAGTCACCGAATAGTCACCAACAAGGGCCTGGTCAGAAGGCTTGACTGTCACTTCTACTTGTTTCAGCTCATCAGGTGCCAGCCTTTCAATCCTTTCTGGCTTAAAAGTGACCTTCCAATTTTCTGGCTTGAATGACAGGAAGTGGATGTGTTCCAAGGGAGCTGACCCGGAATTCTTGACATATATGGATATATTGGCAGTCTTACCCTTTTGGGCATTGAGTGAGAGCAACCCATCAGAAGTGCCTGCCTCCATCTTGTAAGTACCTGTCAAGATGACACTAAGATTGGTCTCACCCTCTGCATCGGGTGAGGATACCTTTACAGTGATTGGATACTTGCCAGGTTCAGCCAAAGGGAAGGGCTTTACCTCTACCGCCACGCTTTGGCTTTGGTCAGACTTCAGCCTCACACTGGAGATAAATTTGTCCTCATATGCAGGTTTAAAATTTACATCCCAATTCTCTGGCGCCTTTGCGGTTAGGCTGAAAACTGCATCTTTATCTAGTTTATTTTCCACCTCTATGGAGAATTCAAATTTGGCGTCAGTGGGGCCACGCAGTACAGGATAGGAAGCGGTAATGTTGACGCCTTTTGACTTTTTCTCTTTTTCCTTTGATTTTACCTCTATGATGATGGGGTTTACGCTCTTGAACTTGTGATCCGTGGTTTCCCCTATAAACTTAAACAGGTACTTGCCAGGGCCGACATCTTTCCCGGGCTCTGCCCGAAAGGTGAGAGTTCGGCTTTCGTCGCTTCCAACATGTACACCGGTCACTCCGTAACTGTATGTCTTAATCCATGCCTTCCAACCCTTTGGTATTTCGGTTACGCTCAAGTCCACCGACTCATCGCGTCTCCCACCGTTCTTTACAAAGATATCAATACTTACACCTTCCCCTTCATCAATAACAACCCCTGTATACTCAGGATAGATCCTCACCAATCTTTCAGGAAGTTCTTTCTTTTCCGCGGCCACACTCAAGCCATATGAAAAGGTCCAAACACAAAAAAGTGCCACAATAAAAGTTAGTATGATTCCGCGCGAGCACCCATTTCTGCTGAGTTCCATGGAAACGCCCTCCTTAGTGTTTTCAATTTATCAAGAACAGGGTTGGACCTGTCACTTTCCTGATTACTCGAGTTTTCTATTCCTGATACTAGTCTCCATCACTTCCCTGGAATGAACTCACATGACTTTCTAACGACTTGGCATCGTACCCTGCCTTTTCATAATCTTCCAGCGCACGCATCTTGAGGTCTTTGTCCTTGGTCTTTTCCGAATGCTTGTCAGCGAGCTCCGCGGCATGGCTCCACATGCCTTCTCTCTCATATTCTGCTATTTGCCGCTCTACCCTGGTGTGTTCTTCTGATTTCTCTATTACTGCTGCGCGGCACCATGACATAACCTTGCGGACCCTTTGGCCGCATGAGGGGCATCTGTCCACTGGAGGCTCGTTAATGTCTTGGAGAACCTCGAATCTCCTTCTGCACTGATTGCAGCCCCTTGCGCTCTCAATAGCTTCATATTCATATATGGGCACCGAAGTAACCCC
>CAZDVV010000004.1:38774-49785 GCA_964508875.1 uncultured Desulfobacteraceae bacterium
TCCCACCGTTTGAACAATTGGTTCATCCACTGTTCAAAAGACAGATACTCCCCACTATATTGATCATAACAGGGCTCCAGATTGCGTTGCTCTTCCTTGCCCTGGATAGAATCCATGAATTCTTGGAAGATACCCTTCAATTCAGATTTACTGAAGCCATATTCCTCAGCAAGTTTTTTGGTCCCAGGCATGTTTCGGTTTGCTGCGGCCATTTGCCAGATGGCCTTTCGTCGCAAATGTAGAGCCTCTTCCTCAAGGCCGAGGTTACGCGCCAACTCCTCAGCCCTGACAAGAAGTCCTCGTTCGATCAATAACTTCAATTCTTCTTTGCTTTGTTTTTCCATGGTAAGCCAAACAAGGATCGCCCCCGGGACTAAGCCTATAGACCTCATCCCGGGGGCTTCTATTTTAAGGTCAAGATTTAGTACATGTCTTCAGAAGGCATTCCTGGCTGGCCCGTGCTCTTCTTTGGCTCTGGCTTTTCAGCTACCATAGCCTCGGTGGTAAGCAACAGACCTGCCACAGAAGCAGCATTCTGAAGTGCATATCGGGTGACTTTGGTGGGATCAATGACACCGGCCTTGATCAAATCTTCATAGTCACCGGTTTCGGCATTAAAGCCAAAGGCTCCCTTGCCATCCTTTACCTTCTGCACAACCACAGAGCCCTCAAAGCCAGCGTTGTTGGCTATTTGCCGCACTGGCTCCTCCAGTGCCCTCTTTACAAGCTCAAGACCTAATTGTTCGTCGCCCTCGAACTCTGTTTTCTCAAGGGCCTTTAGCGCTCTTAGGTAAGCAACACCGCCTCCGGGAACAATGCCTTCTTCCACAGCCGCCCTGGTGGCGTTGAGAGCGTCTTCCACGCGATCCTTCTTTTCTTTCATTTCTGTTTCAGTAGCAGCGCCCACGTTGATCACAGCAACTCCGCCTATTAGTTTTGCAAGACGCTCTTGAAGTTTTTCGCGATCATAGTCACTGGTAGTTTCCTCGATTTGTACCCGGAGCTGTTTAACTCGTCCTTCTAGGGCTTCTCTGCTGCCGCCACCGTCAACTATGGTGGTATTATCTTTATCGATATTCACTCGTTTGGCAGTACCTAAATCATTGACAGTGATATTCTCCAATTTGATGCCAAGGTCCTCGCTTACCACCTGGCCACCTGTCAAGATGGCGATATCCTGAAGCATTGCTTTTCTACGATCGCCAAATCCTGGCGCCTTGACCGCAGCGCACTGCAATGTACCCCTCAATTTGTTCACAACAAGTGTAGCAAGGGCTTCACCTTCCACATCCTCTGCGATAATGAGCAGTGGCTTATTCATACGTGCGATCTGCTCCAAGATAGGAACAAGATCTTTCATATTGCTAATCTTCTTCTCATGCAGCAGTATGTATGGTTCCTCCAGGTGGACCTCCATCTTTTCAGGGTCGGTGACGAAGTAGGGGCTAAGGTAGCCGCGATCAAACTGCATTCCCTCTACAATCTCGAGAGTGGTCTCCATGCCTTTGGCTTCCTCAACAGTAATGACACCTTCCTTACCCACCTTCTCCATAGCCTCAGAAATAATCTCGCCAATGGTGCTGTCGTTATTGGCTGAAATTGTTCCCACCTGAGCTATTTCTTTCTTTTCTTTTGTGGGCTTGGATATCTTTTTCAGTTCTTCAACAACAATGTCTACCGCTTTATCAATACCTCTCTTGATAGCCATTGGATTTGCACCCGCAGCTATCAGCTTTGATCCTTCACGATAGATGGCCTGTGCAAGGATTGTTGCAGTGGTGGTACCATCGCCGGCCACATCAGAGGTCTTGGAAGCCACTTCTTTGACCATCTGGGCTCCCATATTCTCAAATTTGTCCTCCAACTCAATCTCTTTTGCTACTGTGACTCCATCTTTCGTAATCTTGGGCGAGCCCCATGATTTCTCTATGATAACATTCCTACCTTTTGGACCAAGTGTGACCTTAACGGCGTCAGCCAGGGTATCAACGCCTTTCGTTATCTTTTCCCTGGCTTCCAAGCTGTATTTAATCTCCTTACCTGCCATGACAGAACACCTCCTCTTTAATTTTCAACGATAGCCAAAATATCATCCTCTCTCATAATTAGATGTTCGACACCGTCTATCTTTATTTCATTTCCTGCATACTTGCTAAAAAGGACTCGGTCGTTTTCTTTTACAGCCAGAGGTATTCTCTCACCATTTTCATTGACCTTTCCAGGACCCACAGCAATTACCTTTCCTTCTTGGGGTTTCTCTTTAGCGGTATCGGGAATGATAATACCGCCGGAGGTCTTTTCTTCCTCCTCAATCCTTAACACCAACACCCTGTCATTCAATGGTCGTATCTTCATCGCAAACCCTCCTTTAACAGTATTATTTTGAAGCAATACTATGACTCCCCTCGGCCATAGCTTGATAACAGGCACGTGTAGATTGGCTAAGTATTTAAAATTATTACTAGTTCCAATTTTGATAGATAAATTTAAGCACAATTTTCTCCTTGTCAAGTCGTGATTTGGATTTTTCCTAAACTCCTTGACAACCAATTTTGAAAGACGTAATTTCCAAAAATACCTAATTTAGCCACACTATTTCTTAGTGCTGTTAAGAATATTGACCTCAGAGGATGCGGGGTCGTGTCACCTTTACTGACCTAGGGAAATTCAAAAGGATTTGAGCACCGCAGCACAAGAGCCGATGTAATAGATTGAGATAACGCCCACAGAGGAGGGGGATAGACGTGAGAAAAAGAAGCATAGGCACGGGAATGCTGGTTGCTCTAATAGTGTTAACCATTTTCTTTCTGCGCGGCATCGCAATTGCAGGTGGCTATTATCACATTGTGCAGGAGGGCGACACCCTTTGGGATATCTGTGAAAAATACTATGGCAACCCGTGGCTGTGGCCCAAGTTGTGGGAAATGAATCCATTCGTGACCAATCCTCATCTCTTAAAGCCCGGTGACAAGATAAATCTGCTGGAAGATGTGCCTTTGAAGCGGCCAGCGGCCAAAGAGGAGGAAAAGCAGGTGGCCTCTTCCTCCGCACAGATGGAAAGTGGGAAATGGTGGGAGAAAGGCCTAGAGGTATCTGGGCTCACACAGGTGAGATCCATTGGTTATTTTTCCCGCGAGCCACTTGATCCTATTGGTGCTATAGTATCCTCGGACACCGAACGCCTTATTCTTGCCGAGCGAGACAAAATTGTGGTGAGGATCGATGATCAAGAGATGCGTCCAGGCGACATTATTTGGGTGTACAGGAACTCAGAAGAGGTGCGATATCCCACAACCAATTCCCCCTCTGGGTTTGTTATATCCATTTTGGGCAATATAAAAATTACCAAGGCATTGAAACAGGGCCTTTATAATGCCGTGGTAAATGAGACCTTTAAAGACATAAGAGTGGGCGATGTGTTGACTAGATACAATCCTGTTTCACCCTGTGTGGTACCTACCGCCCCGCCAGGCAGTGTTAAAACAGAGATTCTTGCTACGAAGGATCTTGTGCAGATCATAGGCCAGTTTGCTGTTGTGTATTTAGACGGGGGCAAGGACCAAGGCATTAACAGGGGAAACCTTTTCGAGGTAATAAAGGAGCGTCCGGGACTACCTGACCTGATAATTGGGTATGTACTAATACTTGACAGTCAGCCAGATACTGCAACAGGAGTTGTTGTGGAGGCGAAGGAACACTTTTACAGCGGCGCGAAACTGCGTGCCATTGGCTGGGAAGACGCGCCGCGGTATCTTGCTGCCATACCACCCTGCAGTTGACGGTGCTTCTATTGTGCCGCCATACTGTTTGTTTTCTCTCTTGATCGCGGGCGAGTAAGAAGAAAATACTTGACTAGCCCAATACCTCTGCTTTATAAACCTCCATCCCTTTAGCAGATGATCAAGTCCTTGACAGAAAGCCGCCCCTATGCAAGCAGGCATAAATAATGATGAGACGTATCAGTGGCTGTGCCTTTACCTTATTGAAGGGTTGGGTAATGTGGGGGCACACTGTTTGCTGAGGGCCTTTGGGAATCCTGCTACTATATTCAGCGCTGACCAAGGTGAGCTGGCCAAAGTGCGTGAGGTAAGCCAAGAAGCCTTACGCAACATTGTAGACAGAAGGTTCGCCCTTGACCCACAAAAGGAAATGAGGAGGATTGAAAAGGTGGGGGGGAGAATCATACCGTTTCATTCCCCCGAATACCCTCAGTACCTAAAGGAGATACATGACCCGCCTGTAATTCTTTATGCAAAAGGACTACCTATCCCACCGGAGGTGCCGTTCGTCGCTATTGTGGGTTCGCGAAACCCTACACATTACGGACGGAAGGTCGCAGCGAAACTGGGTAAGGATATTGCAGCAGCAGGGGCAGGAGTGGTAAGTGGGATGGCAAGGGGGATCGACGGCGCGGCGCAGTGGGGTTGCCTCAAAGGGAAGGGCTTTAGCATAGGTGTAGTTGGTACTGGCTTAGATGTGATTTACCCGTCGGTAAACAGAAAATTGTTTGAAAGCGTATGGGAACAAGGCGTGGTGATCTCAGAGTTTCCCATGAGGACCCCGCCTGAGCCCAGGCATTTCCCCATACGCAACCGTATTATAAGCGGTATCTCAAGAGGCGTTGTGGTGGTAGAGGCTACAAGGAAAAGTGGTTCACTTATTACAGCAAGCCAGGCCCTGGATCAGGGCAGAGAAGTGTTTGCAGTGCCCGGCAGTATTTTCTCTAACAGAAGTGCCGGCACCCATTTCTTAATAAAACAAGGGGCCAAATTGGTCGAGAGAGCAAGTGATGTGCTTGAAGAAATAGTTCCGATGAGAACCTTGAATGCTCATGTGGATCACCAACCATATTCCCATGCACTGCCACAGATGTCTCAAATTGAAGAAAAGGTTTATGGTTTGCTCTCCGATTATCCGAAACATATTGATGAGCTGGTTCGAGAACTTGATTTGGACCCTGGCGAATTGTCTGGCATACTGCTCAGTATGGAACTTGTAGGCCTTATAAAGCAACTGCCAGGCAAAATGTTTGTACGGATATGAGGACCACATTAAATCCGGTTATCATGAAACAGAAGGATCGAGATGGCCAAGAATCTCTTAATTGTTGAATCCCCCACAAAGGTGAAAACCCTTAAGAAATATTTACCCAAGGATTTTGAGGTAATGGCATCTGTGGGCCATGTAAAAGACCTTCCTGTCAACAGGCTGGGAGTGGATATAGAAGCAGGTTTTAGGCCTGACTATGTGGTTATAAAGGGCAAAGGTAAAGTCCTGAAGGCGCTGAAAGATGCAGGTAAAAAGGCAGACAATATCTACCTGGGACCTGACCCCGACCGGGAGGGCGAGGCGATTGCATGGCACATTGCTGAGGAATTGAACGGAGGAAAGAAGAGAATCTTCCGCGTCCTTTTCAATGAGCTCACTCCAAAGGCCATCAAAGAGGCTGTATCAACTCCACAGAGTCTCAACAGAGAAAAATATGAATCCCAGCAGGCCAGAAGGATATTGGACCGCCTCGTGGGATACCAAATATCGCCATTGTTGTGGGCAAAAGTGAGGAGGGGATTGAGTGCGGGCCGTGTCCAGTCAGTGGCACTCAAGATGATCTGTGATCGAGAAAGAGAGATATTCAGCTTTGTTCCCCAGGAATATTGGTCTCTGACGGCTCATCTGCGTGCCCATGAACCTCCACTGTTTAAGGCAAGACTGACCCATTGGAATGGTGAAAAGGCAAATTTGAAGAGCGAGGCACAGGTTAATGAAATACTCAGAAGGCTCGACGGAAAAGAATTCCGGGTCCTAAAGGTCACAAAGAAGAAGAAAAAGAAGAACCCGCCACCCCCATTTATAACCAGCCAGCTCCAGCAAGAGGCTTATAAACGGTTAGGCTTTTCTGCTAAGAAGACCATGTCTATCGCGCAGGCTCTCTATGAAGGTGTTGACCTTGGCCCTCGGGGACAAGTAGGACTAATAACTTACATGCGAACTGATTCATTTCGGATAGCAGATGATGCCCTGATTGCTGTGAGAGAGTTTATTGGACACACCTACGGTCCGGAATTCCTACCCGAAAGACCCAATGTTTATAAGAGCCCTAAAGGTGCGCAGGAAGCACATGAGGCTATCCGACCTACCTCTGTTGAGTTAACCCCAGACGAGGTAGCCCCCTTTTTGGGTAAGGATCAGCTAGCACTGTACACCATCATATGGAGAAGATTTGTGGCATGCCAGATGTCTGCTGCTGAATATCAACAAACCCAGGCGAACATACAAGCGGGAGAAGGAGTTTTTAGGGCCTCGGGCAGCATCATGATTTTCAAAGGTTTCACAGTTGTTTACGATGAAGGTTCGGCTTCCAATTCAGACAGAACCGAAGAGGGGCTTTTGCCGCCACTCAAGAAGAATCAGGTTCTTGACCTCGATCGGCTGGAACCGGCCCAGCATTTCACTCAGCCCCCTCCTCGCTTTACAGAGGCGAGTCTTATAAAGGCGTTGGAAGAAAACGGTATTGGAAGGCCTTCCACCTATGCCACAATAATTTCCAATATAAATCAAAGGGCCTATGTCAGGGTAGAAAAGGGAAGGTTTAGACCTACCGAACTGGGTTTTCTAGTAACTGACCTCCTGGTAAAAAATTTTCCCGAGATAATGGATATCCGATTCACGGCCCAAATGGAAGGAGATCTGGATAGGATAGAAAGGGGTCAGGTCCGGTGGACTAACGTGCTCAAAAAGTTCTATGAGAGGTTTCAACACGAGTTGGAGAAAGCCAAGGCGGAAATGAAGGGTGAAATGCCTGCGGGAGTGGAGTGCCCAGAGTGCGGTAGGCCTATGGTGATCAGGTCTGGCAGGAACGGTCTATTCCTTGCTTGCTCTGGATACCCCGAGTGCACATATACCTCTAACTTTGAAAGGGATGAAAAGGGCAGGGTGGTGGCGGAAAAGATCCCCGAGGTGTCTGAGGCAGAGGTGGTGTGTGAAAAATGTGGAAAACCAATGGTGGTCAAGCGGGGACGATTTGGTGCGTTCCTCGCTTGCTCAGGGTATCCAAAATGCAAGAATACCAAGAGCTTAAACGGTGTTAACGCTACACATAACGGTGAGCCTCCGCCTGAGCAATCTGTGTGCAAGGTCTGTGGGGGCAAGATGGTCGTTAAGGTTAGCAAAAAGGGTCAAAGATTCCTCGCATGTGAGAACTATCCTAAGTGCACCAATACCGAGTCCCTCAGCACAGGCGTACCATGTCCACAGGAGGGATGCACTGGCACCCTCGTTGAACGATTTTCCAAAAAAGGAAAAGTGTTCTATGCGTGCGACCAATACCCGAAGTGTAGGTTCACCTTATGGGATAGACCATTTGATGAAAAATGTCCTGTTTGCGGCACAAAAGTGCTCTTGATCAAATATGATAAGAATGGGAAAGGAATCCTGAGATGCAGGAAAAAAGGGTGCAATTTTAGCCGTCCTTTTGAGCCCTCCTCAACTGATTAACCAGCCTATGTGCAGCCCTGATAGGCTCAGGTATTCGATACTTCATGCAACAGCACAATGCAACATCGATAGCCTTTCTGATGGAAAGGCCATAGCCAGGGGATACAAATATAGGCTTTGTACCTGATCTAGTTCTGAGGGCCGCACCTATCGTCTCCCCTTTATCGGTCAGCAGTGAGTAATCTCCTTTCATAGGGCCCACCTCGTGGTAGTGACCGACCAGTCGACTCTTCGCGCATCCAATTGTCGGTTTCCCTAACAGCACACCAAGGTGGGAAGCCAGCCCCATTCGTCGTGGATGAGCAATCCCCTGGCCATCGCACAAAAACACGTCAGGTTCAGCTGATAGATCCTTGAGCGCATCCAAAATAAGAGGAATTTCCCTGAAGCTGAGTAACCCCGGGATATAAGGAAAATCAATTTTTCCTTTTGCCCAACTTTCTTCAACTACTTCTAGATCAGGGAAAGACAAAACAACTACTCCGGCCCATCCGTGGCAGGATCTGATTGAAACGGAAACATCTACTCCACCAACAGTCTTGGGAGTGGCAAAGGGGAGGTCCAAGACAAGTTGTTTTTTTAGCCTGTTCTGGATTTGGATAGCTTCTTTGTAGGATACATTCCAGGGATGAAGTGAACGGGCAATCATTCCACGGCTTCGGCCCTCTTTAGTTCCTCTTCAAATTCCTGGAAGAACTTATCCTTCTCCTTCCAGTCTGGTCCAAAGCGTTTATTAAAGTATGACCCCATTCTATCGAAAAGCTTTTTCCATACCGATTTTCCTTCTCCGGCCACTACATCTTCTAGGAACTCGCGGAGCTCAGCGATCTTTTCTTTGGGTAGGAAGGTTACAGCACCCAGTTTTATTGATTTCTTGAGGGCCTCAGGCGTCAATGCATGCGCGGTGAGCATCACAGTGGGAAAACCACGAGATACAGAATTTTTCAATAGTTCAAAGCCGTTTACACCCATTATATCAAGTATAACTATATCATATGTGTAGCTAAGGAGGTACTGAAGAGCCGTTTCATAATCCTTAGCCGTGTGTACAAGACACATATCAAGCTCCTCTTCTACCGTCTCGAGGACATCTGGCTCATCGTCTACTACAAGCACCAACTTTCCTCTTAAGGGGCTCTCCGAAGTCATGGCTCAACCTTACCTCCTTCAAAATGAGATCCTAACTTTACGTACTAAACTTGTTTACGCCTTATATCAGAGATTTTCGACAGGGTCAAAATAAATGCGCTATACTCACAGGGTTTTTCCTTGCATATAGGGCACCTATGATTAACAATAGAGTAGTTCATGAGCAGGTTCAGGTTTGCTAAAATGAAAAAGGCGGAAAGAGGAAAGAAAAAAGGTGGCTGGTGGAAGCGATTTCTCGAACGCCTAGCCAAAGCCAACGAAAAAGCATTGGGCAGTGGATGCCGTACTTGAGGGATCAAGCCTGGCGGCGCTGGTAGCGTCCTCAAAAAACCTCACTGAGTCCTTCACAGGCTTTTGATTTTTTCTATTTCACTATCTGTAAGATGTCTTGCCTTGCCCTGGGTGAGCAAGTAAATGTGGGCTGCTTCTTCCACCTCTTCAGCAATGTTAATGGCCTCGGAATAACTTTCCCCTAATGTAATTAATCCATGGTTTTGAAGAAGAAGGGCCTTTATTTCTCCTTTACTCAGTATTTCGACCACCGATGTCTTCAACTCATTGCTGCCAGGAACCAGAAAAGGCAGCATAGGAAGGGGGTAGGCAAAATACACAAATCCTGGGGTGATAGGCGGTATAGAGTTGTCCCCCGGATATAAGAGTGAACCCACTGCAATTATGTAAGCGCCGTGCACATGACAGCTAATTGCAACATCTGTTCTCTTTTTTAAGACTTCCATGTGTACCAAGGCATCTTTTGTGGGAGGTTGGCCTTCAATCAACTTCATATTTTCATCAACCACCGATATATTATCGGTCTCTATATCTCTCAAAGAATAGCCAGTAGGAGTAAGGAGATATATTTCACCGGCCCGTACACAAAGGTTGCCCCCAACACCCGAGACCAACCCCTTTTCATAAAGAATCCTACACGCCCTTGAGAATTTTTCCTTTTCCTTTTCAAGCCATTGAGCCAAAAAGACGTCCTCCCGTCTCATGTATTTTACTAGATTAATATGACTTTTGGCCGAATTTCTCAACCCCGATCTGCTTTCGGGTTGACCAACTGGATTTTACTATGGGATAGTGTATAGCCTTATGGATGAGGTGCTGCGTCTGCAGTGAGAGGTCTTACTATGCTGTTATGAGTGAGGAAAGGGAGAAAAAAACCATGATTGATTCCTGTATTGGCTCAAATGTGATAGCCACAATCAAAAATCAGTATAATCCTTACCAAGAAGTGGATATCATATATATGGCCGAGGAAAATGGTTTTGCCACCTCGGGCATAATGAAGCATTTTGGAGTAAGAGAGATTTTCATACCCGCCCATATGGTGGTTAGGGATGTTGAACTCATGGGGACCATTGTGGCTGTAATACTTGAGGAAATTTCGCAGGCCCATGACTCAGAAGGTGTATTCCAATATAGCCCATACCTTGAAGTAATGGGTAAGGAATATACCATGAAGAAAAGTGGCGAGTACATGGTGCTGGAGGAGGTTCCGCAATAGCTTCAAACTGTCCGGGCAGGGAGGTGTGAATAATTATGAAGTTCGCCCAATATTACAGCAATGACGGATCTACCAAAGTAGCCCTTGTGAAAGATGGAAAATTGTTTCCTTTGTTCTTTGAAGGAGATATGATAGATCTAATCAACACAGGATTTGGAGTTGAGCAGGACAATCACGGCCATCTACCAACAGAGGTTCCGTTTGCCCCCGCGGTATCGAGGCCCAGCAAGATAATCGCCCTTGGACTTAACTACAGGGATCACGCAGAAGAAAGCAAAGGCAAAACTCCTGAGAATCCCCTTATTTTTGCTAAGTTCCCAAATAGTTTGACTGCCCACATGGGCAAAATTTGCTGGAATACCAATATCACCACAAAAGTGGACTATGAGGCAGAGCTGGCAGTGATCATAGGAAACGAGACTATTAATTGCTCTGAAGAGGATGCCTTAAACAATGTATTCGGTTATGCATGTGCCAATGACGTTAGCGCGAGAGATCTGCAATTTGGTGACGGACAGTGGGTCAGGGGAAAATCTCTTGATACATTCTGCCCACTAGGCCCATGGATAGTAACGAGGGATGAATTGCCTGATCCAAACAACCTGAGAATAGCCTGCCGGGTCAATGGACAGATCATGCAGGAAAGTAACACCTCAAACATGATCTTTTCTGTTGCCGAGATAATAAGTTTCCTGTCTCGCCATTTCACCCTTTATCCTGGGGATGTAATTCTCACAGGGACTCCCAGTGGGGTGGGGGCATTCAGGGAGCCGCCCGTTTATCTTAAAGATGGCGATGAAGTGGTTGTTGATATTGAGGGTATAGGAAGCCTGAGCAACACCTGTAGTGCCCGGACTT
>CAZDVV010000004.1:49885-52334 GCA_964508875.1 uncultured Desulfobacteraceae bacterium
TTATTCATCGGGGAACCAAAGAAATGAGGTATATTCCAAAGACAGCAAAAATAATATTGGCCAACCATGCCGAGAGGAAAGGAGGCAAAACACCAGAAAAACCCACTGCCCGGGTAACACCCAATACGAAAACGTAAAGGAAACAGAGCCCAACTCCTATGGACACAGCCACAGGCCCTCCGCCCCTGTTTACCTTGAGGGAGATGGGGAAGCCAATCAAAACCATGACCACTATGATAAAGGGAAAGGCTAATTTGATATTTAGATCTACCAAGTACCTATTGGCATCGTAGCCTTCCCGTTGAACACGCTCGGCGAACCTTTTTAGTTGCCAGTAATTCAGCTCTTCAGGCTTGCGTTCTACCTGGGCAAAGGTTTGAGGGGTTTCGGGTAAGATCACTATCATTTCCTTGAAACCCGTTGAGACATAGCCTTCACCTGGTTTTAGCTCTAACACAATTCCGTCTCTTAGGTGCCACTGATGATTTCGCCATAGGGCAACCTTTGCATCAATCCTTTTTGTAAGCCTAAAATCCCTTGAAAAGTAATAAATGGTTACGTCGTGGGCAACTGTACCGCTGGAAGCCAGTTTTCCGAACCAGTAAATGGCATTGCGAGATTTGTACCAGATGTTATTCCGGCCATAAAAGCTTCGCGAATGACGCTTCCTCACATCCTTCCTCCAAATCTCATTACATCTGGAGCTGGTGTGGGGGACAACGATTTCAGAAATTAGGAAAAGGGCAACGGACAGAAATATGGACAAGAAAAGCAGGGGCTGAAGCAATTGGGCGACATTTACTCCAGAGGCCTTTAATGCGGTGATTTCATTGTTCCGTTTCATCACGGTGAATAGAATAATTATAGCAATAAGCGTGGAAGGAGGTAGCATTTGAACGACAACATAAGGAATTTTATATAAGAAATAAGAGAGCATCACCCTTTTGCTCACACCGGCTTCCAAAAGGTCGTCTATCCTCCCGAAGAAATGGATTATGAGATATATTGAAACAAAGACGCTAAGGCAAATTCCCAGCAGTTTAAAGAATTCCAAGGTAAGGTATCTGGAGATCTTTCTCATGGAGCTGATTTAAGTTGATATGTCATAGTTTACTAATGATAATAAGGGCAACGACACACACGCCACCTAGCAAGTATTGCTCCCTGTTCACTTTCCAGAACAGACGAAAACTCCAAGGTCTCTTTTGGGCATGGAGATAAGGGCTCAAGCGAGGGATTAAGCTTCTGGTGTTCTGGGCATATTTCCTGTACTCCTCGCCAAAGAGTCTCTCCAGCCTTGCCATTTCCTTTCTGTACTTACGTGGCATGTATTGAAAGAAAAACACACCGAGCCCAACAAGTAGAAGCAGCAAGTCATAACCCCAGCCCATCACGCAGAACCCCACAAGTAAGAACAGCCTACCAAAGTAAAGAGGATCTCTTAGGTGGGCATACGGCCCAGAAGTGGTGATTTCCACGTTGCGCTGGAGGTGTCCAGCAGCCCATATCCTCATTGCCTCACCAATAGCCACCAGAATGCTCCCAATAACTACAGAGTAAGGGTTGGGGTTCGCAAGCCATATAAGGGACACAACACCTACGGAAAGGCCAAGGACTTGAAAAACTTTTTTATTCATCGGTGCCTCTTGAAAACCCTATAGAGCAAAAACATCTTGGGGGGATTACCCCTAGCAAAAAATCTATTTTCCACTTTGTACAGCCTTTCGAGGTCCAGCAGCACGAAGCAGTTGAAAAGATAGTTGTCAATCAGTGGCACCCTTCCTTTAACATAGGCAGTAGAAAAATCAACCAAATATGGAAAATCGTTGTGGACAAGGATATTCCTCTGATGCGCATCACCATGAGCCACACCCCTTGCATGCATGGCGCTAAACAGGGCTACGAGTCTCTGGAAATATTGCTCGCTCAATGAACCTTTCTTTATTTTGGAAATGGGTTGTCCGGGGACAGCCGACATCTTGAGCATAAAGGGATTTGGCTTCTCAAGAAGGGTGGGAACACCATGAAGACCTTCCAGCCTTTCAAGTGCTGCTGCTTCCCAATTGATACATATCCTACCGTAGAGCTTGGGGATTAGGGGATTGGAACTATAATCCTTTATTATTGTATCGCCTTCCCGCCTGACAATGGCCTTCCACTTGTTGCGGGGAGCGTAAGGTATTAGTCTGTTCGGGCCGTGTTCGGTAGAAAGTGGGCTTTTCATTTCTTGTGCCAACGATTACTTATACCTTGGAGCAAAATCTCCATACCATAAAGATATTGCTTGATGCAATTCTGAAGAACGTATAGGCGCTGATTAAACCTTCAAGTTGTCGGATTGACTTTACACTATCAAATGGCGTATCCATGTTATGGATAAAACTAACTTGAGACGAATCAAAGTTTACCATGGTTACGGATCAAATGGGTACCAAAATATCCTGTTTGA
>CAZDVV010000005.1:0-30369 GCA_964508875.1 uncultured Desulfobacteraceae bacterium
CCGCACCATAGTACATCTTGAGTGTTCTATCTTCCTCCACCACTCCGCCGCAAGGGAAGACCACATTTTGCACATCCCCAGTTCTCTCATAGGGAAATTCAGGGCCGAATATAAAATGTGGAGTATAGCCTAGTACTATTTCGGGATTGTCAAAGTCCAAAAACATTGCACCAATGCGGTAGATTCTGCCTCCGCCTGTTTCCCTAACCCCATGGTATATTGCAAGCCACCCTGCTTCAGTCTTTATAGGAGGAATACACATGCCCACCTTAGAGGGGCCCCAACCAGGTTCAGGCGCTAGGATCAAACGCGATCTTCCCCAATACACCAGATCCGGGGAATAGGTTATCCAGATCGCGCCTCTCTCTCCCCCGAGCCCCTGAGGCCTATTAAGCACTGCATAATTACCCCTCACCTTTTCAGGGAAAAGGACAGCATCCTTATCGTCAGGAACACTGATCATCGATACTCTTTCAAAAGTTTCGAAATCCTTTGTATAACCTATAGCCGCACGAGGACCATAAGGTCCGTAAGCCGTATAGGTTATGAAGTAAGTATCACCCATCTGGGTAATACGGGGATCCTCCACACCATAGCGCTCATATACTTCTATCTCGGGATCCTCAGAAGGCACAATCCAGGGCTCCCTGTCCACCTCAAAATGATAGCCATCATCTGATCGAGCTAAAGTAAGGTGACTATGGCCACGCAGGTCTTCCACCCTAAGCAGGAGCAAATACTGACCATTGAACTTGCATGCTGCAGCATTGAAAACAGTGTTACAGGGATAAGGGATGTCTTCCCGAGTCAGTATGGGATTATGCTCAAACCGCATGAAAGGGTGTAGCTTGGGTTTCATACCTCCATCCTCACTCCGTTGTGATTATTCTAACGTCCACCTTAGGTGCATCTGTAATATCACGATAAAGCTCTAAATGCCTATCTGCAATAATCGACCACGAGATGTTTTCCTTTACGAATCGCCTTCCATTGTCGGAAAACTCTTGGGCCAGGGCCTCGTCTTTTAGGACCCTAACGATACAGTTGACAAATTCATCTTTACTGTCGCACACCAAGCCGGCCCTCGCCCTGCCAAGGGTATCCACCAAGGCCTTGCTACTGCTGGCCACTAGGGGTCGGCCAAATGCCAAACAATGGGCAAGAATCCCGCTCTGGGAAACAATCTTATAAGGAAGTACCACCACGTCTGCGGCGCAAAGCACTTGGTCGAATACAGGTTGCGGGAGCTGGCCGCGAATTATGACGATATTGTCCCTTGCAGGAGAGTTTGCTATTCTGTCCAAAAGCTGATTCCGATAGTCTACATATTCTTGCCCTCTTGTTTTGCCCGCCATAACTAGTATTGCATTTGGATACCTCTCAAGGATCTCTGGGAAAATATCAATTATTACTTCAAAATTCTTAGAGGGCCTTATGTAGCCAATTATCAAAATTACCTTCCTGTCCTCAGGCAGACCCAGCATTCTTTTCGCATCTGGTATGATCTCAATCTCCCTAGCCCCATGAGGAATAACCTTGATCCGACCATGGAAGGGTTCCGGTATCATACCTTTCAAGGTGTCCAGTTGATATGGCTCGTGAACGATAACTCGATCGGAATTGGTGATCACCGCCTCCACAATAGTTCTGTGGGCAGCGTCCATATCTGTGTAAACTGTATGAAGTGTGCTTACCACAGGAATGCCTAGCATCTTGAATTCAAGAATCAACGGTACAACCGATACCCCCAGATGTTTGCCATACAGACCAAACTCATGTTGGATATGAACAACATCCGGAGTGAATCTTATCATCATCGAAAAGGCCTTCTCCGCGAGGTCCCCATCTTCATAATCAAAGGCAGAGAATACCTGTGGACCTGACCCGCCAATATGAGAAACCACATAAATATCGGTTTGCTTGGAACGAAGCGCATCGGTCAGATACTGTGTATATGTGGCAATACCACACTCAATTGGCGGATAAGTTGAAATAAAACCAATCCTCATGCTATCGCCCCCTCTCTGAATTCTTAGGTTAGAGAAAAGCAGCATAAAGGCTGAAGACCGAAGACTAAAGGAAAAATCTCAGGCGAGCCTGCCGGACATACAGGGCCAGGTAAGCTTCAGCCTCAACTCCTTCAGCCCAAATAGCTAAACCAGGGTGTACCATTGGAAACCCCATTGCCGCTAACAAACTGCGGATGCGCTGATACGTTCAATCAAACGGTTCAGCTCTTCGTCTGGATACCTGAACTGTCTAACGAAAGGTTTCCACTTGGGAGATATCCTTGAATATCCCCATCGACACCTTTTCTCCACCTCTGCCAAATCGTGTCTCTTGTAATAATAGGGCAAGTTCACCTCAAAAAAAGATAGTGCATCCGCATCACGCAGAATATTAGACTCCCGATCACCGCCCGTTTCATGGTTCCGTATCATCCCTACCACCCTTTCTATGGAAGCCTCATCCCAGTTACATTCTCTCATAATTTCGCTCACGATATTGGCGCTGTTTTCCGCATGGGCCTGTTTGAAACTATCATAATCAGCAAAATTTGATCTTCTCACCTTTGTCTCCGCACTGGCCCTCTCTATGTCATGTCCCAAGGCCGCGATTTCCAAAAGCGCGTCATCTTTAGCATGGAGTTTCCTTACCCATTTGAGCGTATTAAGGGCATGATGATAATCCTCTGGCACCTCCGAGGCTCGAATCCTGTCCAATATGCGCTTTTTAGTGCACTCATAAGGTGTGAGGTTATTCCTTCTTTTTTGACCACTCACGGTACAACACCCATATTCTCCTGATATTTTCTAAATTTGTAATAACCGCAAGCACCACAAGAGTTGCCAGGACCCTGTTAAGCAGGGCACCAAGAAAAATAAGAAATATCCTTACGTCTCTGCCCAAACGAAGTGTCACGGCTCGACCCCTGAGTCTATTTCTCAGGTAGTCATCGTACTTGTGAGCAGTATAACTATTAATCAGGCTTCCACTGACTGAGAAATAACCCGCCATAACAGGGCCGAGTGTTGCCCCTTCCCATAAAAGGTGGATCGTCAGGCCAAGGAAAACAAAGGCATCAGCATAACGATCCAAGACCGCATCAAACCAGCCGCCGAATTCGGAAGTCTGATATTTCAAACGGGCCACTTCTCCATCGCATCCATCCAAAATAGAAGAAAATTGAGCCAGCACTGCCCCTATAACAAGAGCAGCGTATCCTTTAAGAGCGAACACCCCGCCAGCCACAACTGCAGCAAGAAATGAAAGAAAGGACAACTGGTTTGGAGTCAAAGGAGTATTGATAAGGTAACGGGTAATTCTTAATGAGACCGGACGGTTGATATATCTTGAAACAGGCCCGTCCGTGGTCTTTTTCAGCTCCCGAAGCAGTTGTCGCTCTGCCTTTTCAATTGATCGGTGGTCGTCTATGTCAAACCATGGCTCCTCCGGCCCGTCCACAGCACGTACCCTGCCCTCTGAGGCCAGAAGGCGGATGCCAGCCGAAAGGGTGGTGTCTCCATCGCTTTGGGCCTTCTTTAGGGCCTCAAAGATGCTCTCACCGCACAGAAATAGGCCGGTGTCTATCCCATTGTATTCGCTCAGGTCCTTTCCTATTTGTACCACTTTGCCTTCCCTTACCAGGACCTTTGTGGCCTCTTCTAGATCAGAATGAGCAAATTTGCCCAAATCCCTGTCAACCAAAAGAGCAACCTCATCATTGTTAAGATGAATTTTCAGCATTTCTTCAAAGGCGCTCTGCGGGAGTAAGTGATCGCACATGGTGAGAAGAAAAGGCCCTTGCACATGTTCCTCAGCACAAAGCACTGAAACACCATTTTCTTTATCCCACTTTTCATTAATCACGTGGGCGATGGATATGTTCTCTCTTTCTTGCAATAGATCTAGAAAGGCCCTAACCTCTTCGCCCTTAAAACCGGTGACAACGAGGAAGCTGGTGATTCCGCTGGCCTTGGCAGTAAGAATCACCCTTTCAATGAGCGGTTTGCCCAAGACCGAAACAAGGGGCTTAGGAAGCCCCTTGTCGGATAACCTTGTGCCTTTTCCAGCAGCAAGGATAAGGCATTTCATATTAGCTCACGCCTCTCGCTCACCTCTAATAAACTCCTCGGTCATCCGGTGGGCTTCATCGTCAGTGTATTGCCTTGGTGGGTGCTTCATAAAGTATGCTGATGGTGAATATAGTATCCCGCCTTTACCGCGGTTGAGAGCTAGCTTACAGCATCTTATGGCATCTATAACCACGCCACCTGAATTTGGAGAGTCCTCTACTGATAACCTCAGCTCCAAGTTCATGGGAATATCGCCGAAGAGCTTTCCCTCCATTCGAATAAAGCAGATCTTGTTGTCCTTTTGCCAGGCAACCCAGTCACTGGGACCAATATGAATGTTTTCGTTTTCCAGTCTGAGCTGTCCCAGTTGGGATTGAACTGCCTCGGTTTTGGACTCCTTCTTTGAAGCCAAGCGGCTCCGATCAAGCATATTCAAGAAATCCGTATTTCCCCCCGTGTTTAGCTGGTATGTTCTCTCTAGCTTTACACCCCGGTTTCTAAAAAGATTGGTCAGCACCCTGTGGACAATTGTGGCGCCAAGCTGTGACTTTATGTCATCACCTATTATGGGAATGTTCTTTTCTTCAAACTTCCTCCCCCATTCTGGATTACTGGCGATAAAGACTGGCATGCAGTTGATGAACCCTACCCCTGCTTCTAACGCACATTCAGCGTAGAACTTCACTGCCTCTTCGGATCCAACCGGCAAATAGTTCAGCAACATCTCTGCCTTGGAATCAATGAGTTCTTTGATGATGTCCTCTTTGGTGGCCTCAGGTTCATCAGCTGGTACAAATGTGTACTTTTCGTCGTAATTTTTCATATGATCCGCAACACCATCTAGGATACGCCCCATCTTGACCTTCACTCCTGTTGTGGGTATGTCTCGATAGATCGTTTTTGTACAGTTGGGGGGTTGGAAAATCGCCTCGGCAATGTCTCGACCTACTTTCCTTTTGTCAATGTCAAAAGCTGCTACTACCTCTATGTCTCCAGGCGTATAGCCTCCGATATCCCAATGCATGAAACCAATTGCATCCTCTTCCGACTTGTGCCTGTAATATTCGATCCCCTGTATCAGAGCACTGGCACAATTACCAAGCCCTGCAATGGCGATCCTGATCCTATCCATCAACTACCTCCTCCTTTCGCGAGCGATTTGCCACATAAGGACAGCTATATTCGAATTTATGGGGACAAACAGAACTCGTTCAAAGACAATGCCCCCGTCAGTCCGAACAGTAAACATTACTACAAAACACAGAAATAAAATAATTTCAAATATTTTATTTCGCGTCTAGAAGGATGCGGCATTGGTCTGGGAAGAGGACCCAAAGTATGCCTGCGCTCTACAACAAATGAAGAGGATTACGGTGTAAACACCAGCGCTGCTCCAGGCCCAAATGCCACCCGAATCAGAACCGCATCCACACCGAAACCGCCAACCGCCTCGAAATTCTCCATTTTCTCGGCCCGGACTCTGTTTCAAGGCAGGAAATTGGCAAATGGAAAATAATCACTTCAAAGGAAATGTCAAGACAGGCCTTTTCCCAGGTTGTTGGTTTATTATCCAGGGGCTAATTCCCTAGGAGTCTCTCCAGATTTGTCTTTGCAAATTCAATGGTTGGATCCAGCTCTAAGGCAATACGATAGTAATGGATCGCAGCATCAACATTCCCTAACTCCCTGTAATTAGAGCCAATATTTGCATAGTCGATAGCGGAAGTGGGGTTAATAAGCAAAACCTTCTCAAAACAGGCTATTGCCTTTTCATATTCCTTTAGCTTGAAATAGCAGTAACCCATGAGATTATAAACATCGGTTCTGTCCGAATCTATCTGTTCCGCCTGCTCCAGCACCTCAAGAGCTCGTCGGAATTCCCCTATCTCTTTTAGTGCAACCCCCATATATGAATAGATGCTAGCAATATCCTCCTGAGTAGGTTCAAGGGCAAGGGATTCCTCAAAGAACTTTACCGCCTCCGAGTACTTGCCAATGGAAAGATGGCAAAAACCCAAGTAGAAGTGGACATAATATCTTTTTGGGATTAAGTTTTTCATCCATTCAAGCATGGATATGGCCCATTGTTTGTCAGGCCACTCAGAAATAAGCTTGGCAGTAAACATGCCAACGCTGGTCCCCACAGCCCTTTCTCGAAAATGGGCGCCCGGGATAATTGTATAAAAGGCCGGAATCTCCAATCGGGGATGTGTCACGTTAATCTCAAAGACCTCTAAGTCCACCCGGGACAAGGCTTCTAGACAATTTTCTATCTCAATTCTTATGTTTTCATCTGAAAGATCTGGGAGATCGCCAATGTTCATGATCTCTTTGGGCTCTGTTATGTATTTGGCCTCATCCAGATTCTTGAATTTAGGCAGGCCACTAGCCACATACCTTGACAAGGTGTCAAAATCGCCGGCCAACTGAGCTACCTCTGTGAGAGCCCTTATCAGTGCCTTATCCGGACTGGGGGTAGTTCCGGCTGTCCAGACTATCTCGCTTTGTTCAGGAAAAGTGGAGGGATCATAGGCCAGTACACCTACTGTTGGAATTCCCGTATCCAGCGTAAAGTCATTGGCAAATAATCTTACACCTACTTTTTTGTACTTACCTATAAGATCATTAGCCACAGAATCGCCTGTTGATGAAAGGTCTATACCTGGAACACTCAACTTGTTCCTGCTCACGAGGGAAGAAACGTGCCTTTCAACTACCTCGCAGATGCCCTGTATTATCGCCTCTTCAACGCAATTTCCAGCAGAAGGACCATTGAACTCATTGATGGCAAAAAACCAGCTAAAAGGAATTAAAACCGATTCTTTTCTAGTGAGATTATATGCCCAGGTCCATTTCAGGGGTGTCTCAGAGAATATCTTCTTTGCAAGGTCCAGATCAGGGGATTCATCATGCACAGACTGTGCTATTTTTTCAAAAGCCAGGGCCTTGTCCTTTACCTTTTTGTAGGTATCAATAAGAAAATTGGTTTCATCTTTGCAAAAACTGAAAAAACTAAACCGCTCGGCAAGCTCCATTACCGCGCTTGCCTCTGCCTGCTGGGGTGTGCCGCCCTTGCCCATTTGCTTTTTGGTCCCTATAATTTCATGCGCATCGCGTCCGCACACGCTGAAATAAACGGGGATACCTAGCCGCCCCTTATCAATTCTCACTGTTTCTTTCAGGATATCAAGATCAACCCTTTTCAATCTTTCTCTGAATCGCCTGACTGTCTCCTGAGGCGTAATCAGCTTGTCCTGATCCAGGGTATATCCCTTGTAGGCATCTCTGAGTACAATCTCGTATTCCATGATCTATCTCCTTTTAACCCGGTATTACCACAAGGTGGTAATAATTGCAAAACTCCTAGCAAATTTCAATAGAGTTTTTGAACTGACCACTGAGCCATCAGTTAATCTCACGTCTGCGAG
The DNA here is from genome assembly GCA_964508875.1 of uncultured Desulfobacteraceae bacterium. Classification (GTDB taxonomy): domain Bacteria; phylum Desulfobacterota; class DSM-4660; order Desulfatiglandales; family Desulfatiglandaceae; genus B111-G9. Next base: position 7,505 of record CAZDVV010000005.1, read on the forward strand.
GAAGCGCTTGTAACGCCTTATCAGGACGCCTTTGATCAGCTTGGGCCTTTGAAGGGCAGCGATGAATACCATTTCATTGTTCATGATAGGGCCTCTTTAAGTCCAGAGGACCTCCATATGCGCCTCAAGACCATTTTCCGTAATATTTCCTCCTTTGCCCAAATTTCGACCCCTTCCCTGGCCCTTGTGATGGCAGTATAAAGAAGTTCGCGAGTTAAGATTGGAACATCAGTATCGGGAAGCACAATGGTAATCCTGTCAAACTCAGAACCCTGCGCCTTGTGTATTGACATGGCGTAGGCCATTTCATATTCAGGGAGCCTTGTGGGGTGGATCATTCTTATGGACCCATCTGGATTGCGAAACGCTACAGACATGGTATCGTCCCCTCCTCCCGTCTGTACCACTATGCCCAGGTCTCCATTGAATATTCCCAAATCGTAATCATTTTTCGTTACAAGCAAGGGAAGACCTGGGTAGATCTCGCCCAAAGGTGCGGCAAGGCCATGGCGTTCCAATATCCGTTGTACGATCTGATTGATAGTGAAAAGTCCATATGGTCCATGCCTGAGGGCACACAGGATTCGATAATTATCAAGATGAGAAAATTTCTCTGCCACATCGCCATCCTGCAGATATGCTCCATACTCACTTATAATCGTCCTGGTCAACCCTGATGCAAGGGAAGAAGGGGATGGCAGCGGATACCACCTGACATCAGAAAACCTTGAACTTCCCAAAATATCCAGGACAGCATCTGCATTCCCTGAGTTAACCGCCCGGGCCAATGCACCTATTCCACTTTGCTCTCCAAATCGGTAATTCTTGGTTAACTGTACAACGCAGTCGTAAAGACCAGTTGACTCGGAACCTTGACCGAGTCCTTTGAGTGAAAAAGGAAGTACCTGCCCCACCGCCTCAATGAACCCTGCGGAGAATGTTTTGACATTGGTCTCACTGCAAATGTCGCCTAGCACTGCACCTGCCTCAACTGAGGCAAGCTGATCCTTGTCCCCTAGTAAGAAGACGTGAGTATCGGACTCTAGGGCATCGAACAGTTTTGCCATCAAGGGTAGATCCACCATGGAGGCCTCATCCACTACAACAATGTCAACTGGCAGAGGATTGTCTTTGTTGTGGAGAAAATACGGACTGGAAGCACGGGCACCTAGAAGCCTGTGTATAGTGGACGCGTGTTGCGGAATCATTTCTCTAATCTGTGGCGGTGCAGGAAGATCCTCTCTGCGGTCCTTTATTCCCTCTTCAAGCCGGGCAGCAGCCTTACCAGTGGGTGCTGCAAGGACTATTCGAGGTGAGAAAGATGTGTTTAACTCTAGTACAAGCCCTAAGATCTTGCACACGGTTGAGGTCTTTCCAGTACCCGGGCCCCCTGATATGACGCATAGTCTCTTGGTTGTTGAAACGAAAGCCGCAAGCGCTTGCCAGTCTATCTCATTAGAGTTAATAGATGGAAAATACTTTCCAAGGAGATTTCCCAGCCTTTCTGGGTCGTGCTTCACGAGGTCTTCATTTGACCTATTCAGGAGATGCTTGGCCAGGGAATTCTCATATTGCCAATACCGATATAGATAAAGCCTGCCTTGGTCATCGAGGATAAGGGGGGCTGGATCACCCGATCTGGCTACTACGCCGCTATCCAGGAGATCCCTTTTCCAGATGTCGAATGGTGGACAGTGGCATATGACATTCCCCTGATCATCATATAAAGCCCTACCTTCCACTGATGAGAGATCGAGACATACGTGTCCTTGCATCGTCATGTGGCTTACTAGCGCTGCGCCAAGGTAAAGGCCTTGGCTGGGCCTGCCAGCCAGAGAATTCATGAATCGGCCAAATTGGACGGCAATCTGCGGGAGCAAGTCAATTTCCACCTGCCCCTCATATGGCGCAAAGTCTGTGGTGAAAAAACTCATATCTCTATCGCCCCCTTGTTTCCTCCTTCCTCCTGAACCCCTTATCCTTGGCCTTTGCCCTAGGGCATTTCTATCAACTGGCTCCTCATTCGATCAATCACTGCCCCTGATGGCCGCACCTTGAAAATTCCATATTCAGGGGACCGCTCCGCGCTCACACCCCGCAGGAAGATATAGTAGACTCTACCAAAGTGCCTGTCATACCTGTAACCTGGAAGTCTTAGTCTGAGAAATTGATCAAGGGCAATGGTGTAAAGGTGGTATTGGAGCACATAAAGATGCCTCACCATCTCCTCTTCAAGGCTCTCCTGTCCGTAATGTTCCACAGAGGCCCCAAGGAAATTGGACTTCCAGTCCACCAGATAGTAACGGCCTTCCCATTCAAATACCATATCTATGAATCCCTTCATGAATCCCCTTGTGGGAGAAAACCGCAAGGCCCCGATTTTTTCAGGTATGCGTATAAGACTCCCTGGCAACGTTATATCCTCAAATAACTTCGCTAGGGAGTGCGGGGATATGCGACGCAGGGGGAAATAGAACTCCACCTCATTTAGCCGGCGTGACATGGGGATACCACACAGACGGGGCCCTTGTCCGGAGGACTCTAGCCTCGCGTTTATGACATTGTGAAGCATTTGGTATATGGCATCGGTCCATGCCAAGTCATATCCAAAGTCAGTGAGCTTTTCCTGGATCAATTCAATATAGTTTTCCCTCTCATGCTGTGTAAAATCGATATCTTCCATAACCTTGTGAAGTAAGCTGCCAGCCCTTGGTCCCCTGGGAAAGTCAAATATTGATAGGGGCTCATTCCCCGTTGTCTGGCCAGTCACACTTTCAATCGTTTCCTCTTGCCACGAAACAGGGTCATGATCAGGCAGATCAGTCTCCACCTCATGGCCCGATATCAAAGAAGAAAAACTAGTGATTCCCCAGTCGCTGGGGATACGAGCCCTGAATTGCCGCGCAAAAAATATTTCGGTGTCCTTTTCAAAAGGTGGCACTCCTTGCCCCTGGAGAGGAGGCTCTGAGAGTTCTATGGCTCCGTTGCTCAGTGTTTGGAGTTCTGCTAGCTTTGCCTTTATACCTCTCTCTTTGGCCACTCCATAGAGCTGTCTTGTTTCTTCCACCACGTCTTCGTCAGAGAAATGTTCAGGCCCACACAGTAGATAGGCAAAAGCGGAGGTATCCGTTTGATTGATATCTCCCCAGGCCACATAGCAGGCGGTTTTTGCCCTTGTAAGCGCCACATACAGGAGCCGAATATTCTCGGCCAGATCCTCCTTAGCGGCAAGACTTCTGTGTCTTTCAATCTCTAGAGATCCCATGTCATAGACAAACTGGCTGCCTCTATCAGGCAGATGGAACCTAACCTCTTCCCTTTTTGTATCGCTCCCCCCCCAGGCATAGGGGCAAAAGACAATGGGAAATTCCAGACCCTTGCTCTTGTGAATGGTTAAGATCTTAACAGCCTCTTCATCGCTCTCCAGTCTAAGCTGGTGTTCCTGGGATCTTGGTGCATCGGGATCACGTTGTCTGGCAAGCCAGGCCACGGTGCCATTGATGCCCAGGCTTTGCTCCAAGCTAACCTTTTGGATTAACTCAGAAAGCTGTAGAAGGTTGCTTATCTTCCTCTCGCCACCCGGGAAACGCAGAAGTTTCTCAAAGGTCCTTTCCCTGTCCAAGAGCCGATAGAACATGGCCATAAATCCGCTTTTTTCCCACATCCGCCGATATTCTCTGAACCTGAGTATTGTCTCCTCCCACTTGTAGTTGTCTTGCTCAAGTTCTAGTAGCTCTATCGCATCCAAACCAAAAATCTCTGTTGCCAGTGCTCCCCGGACCAGATAAGGATCCTCAGGAGTTGCAATTGCTGCTGCAACTTGTTCCATTTCCCATGCCTGTGGGGTGTCAAATACATTTTCTCCTGTATACAGGACCGTATGTATATTGAACGCCCGAAGCTGATCCTGGACAATAAGGGCCTCTTCATTGGTCCTCACAAGCACCGCAATGTCCTTTTCCTTCACGGGATTTTCCCCGATAACTGCACCCCCCGCCCTACCAAGCCTTATGAGGCGTGAGACCTCGCATGCAACTGCTCTGGCAAACAAGGCCCTTGCCCGTGTCTTGCTGATAGACCCATCTTTGGGTGCTTCAGGGTCCTTTTCCAAATACCAGAATCGGAGCGGGGCAACTCTATCCCCGTTTATTTCCAAGTGATCGATATTTTGCTTACTGCTAGGCACTGCCTCAACATAGTCAATCTCCTCAAAAAGAAAAGGCCTCTGCCTTAGCCGGAACAATGTGTTAACAGCACTTATAAGGGAGGGCTCTGATCGCCAGTTGGTAGAAAGGGTGTATCTTTTATCAACTTCAGATGTGGCACGTAGGTAGGCAAATATGTCGGCGCCACGAAAGGCATATATAGCCTGTTTGGGGTCTCCCACCAGCAAAAGTGGCCTTGAATCCTGGCCAAAAAGTGAAGTAAATATAAAATATTGCGCAGAGTCCGTATCGTGAAACTCATCAATCAACGCGGCCTTATAACGCTTGCGAAGCGATGCAATAACCCTATTACCCCGCTTTCCCCTAAGGGCCTTCATTGTCCTCAAAACAAGATCCTGGTACCCTCTGAGATTATGCTCCGACTTTTCCTTTTCAAGCTCTTCCCTAGCAACATTGGCAAATTCCACTTTCAAACCCAACAAATAGGCATCCATTTGCTCTTGCATTTTTGTGGAGAGGTCATACACTGCCTGGGCCAGTTCGAAAAACTCATGGTGAGGGCAGCTTTTTCCTTTCCTAATACTCTTGGATACGTATCCTGACGTAAATTTTTCAAAATGAGGAAAAAGTGGAAGCAGAGGCCACGGCCTGGCTATCCATTGATTCATTTGCGCGAATATAATCGATATGAGTCCCTCTCGCCTGGACAAACCCTGTTCGTCTTTTTTCAAAGATCCATATCTATTGCCACTCAAATGTGGGCTTAGCAGCAGATGGCGCACCTCTTGTTCCCAGGTCTGCCACCCCCTTTTCATTTCCAGGAACTTTTTCCGCAATGGAACTAAATCCGGGAGGCCTGGGAACGGATCCTCTGGGAGGACCTTTAGATCCGGCCATGTTACAAGATCTTTGAGGAGTCGCGTCAAAAGTGGCGGGATGAATTTCCTGGATACGGCGAAACTTACAAACTCTGGAGGGGCAGTATACAGTTTATTTCGCCAAAAATCATAGGCTAGTCTTTCATGGAGATGATCTTCCTGAGTGATGAGCCGAACATCAAAGCCTTCTCCCATTTCAAAAGCGTGATCCGCCAATATGCGTGCACAAAAACCATGGATTGTATATATAGAGGCCTCATCAAAACGCCTCAAAGCACTTTCCACCAGCACCATGGCCAAGTTTCGCGAAATAATTCTCCTCCCGAGGGCCTCAAGAAACTCATCCGCAGACCTTTTACCCGAAAACACCTCAAGGGCCTCTTTCAGCCGAGCCCTTATTCTTTCTTTGAGTTCCTCAGTTGCTGCTTGGGTAAAGGTCACTACCAGAATTTGTCCAATATCCAGTTGCCGTTCCAGTAGTAGCCTGAGGAAAAGCGATCCTATTGTATGGGTCTTTCCTGTTCCAGCGCTCGCTTCGATGAGGTTCATTCCCTCAAGCGAACATCTCAGTGGATCAAATTCGCTATGGTGAAAAATCCTCATATCTTTTCCCTGTGTGCCAGCAGAGGAGAAAAAACCTCAATCGAAATTTCCGCAAATTCTCCATCCAACGGATCTTGTTCCCCGAAACACAACCTGAAATAATCGTCTTCCTTTTCCCCACGATTGTACCTTGAGCCCTCCCATACCCTCTTTGCACTCTGTAATGCCTGCGCTCCAGACTGTCTGCCTCTTTTTAACTTACTTGCATATACAAAAGAGCTTTCTGGGAAAAACTTGGCAGGCCTTTTCAGCCCTTCAATGTAGAGCTCTATCAGTTTTCCCAGGTACTCCTGAGAATTTTCGACTGGCCTGTACATCCATTGCGAATCCCTTCCGCAAAGAAAACTTCGAACTGGCATTGCACCTTCCGCTATTACATTGATCACGAGATGATAAAGCCACAGCCTCAAATGGTCTCGTGCTCTAAGATCCGCAAATCTGTAATGTATTAGCCCCCTTTCATAGATTTCCCCTATGCGCCCCCAGAGTCTATGACCGTTTACATTGGTATCCACCTCCATCCATTGAGGACTTCCGTCTCCCATAAGGCCCCCGATGAGGTCCGAAAATTCCTCAACATCCATTGATCGTCTCTCATACTCGACAGCGCCCACACTGCCATGGGGAAGCAATCCCTCTGCCTTCAGAATAGGATAGACACTTTCAAGGGACATGCCTGATAATTTGGCCTTCAGCAATCGCTGGTCTACATTGTACGCCTCAAGGCCCTTCAGCACCGCTGGTTCTTGATCAGGAGGTAAAGGAGAGTCGAACTTGAGCCTAATCTTGAGCCTTTTTTGAAGGATAAATTTGGCTGGATTTGACAGGAAATCTTCCAGATTTTCAATGGATATTTCCTTCACATCGTCTGGCAAGATGGACAGTTCATCCTTGAAAAATTTTCTGAGCTCTTCTTTTGGCTTGACACAGAGGCGGGCAGGTTCAAGTTTTTCATCAAAATAGGTAAAAAGCGTGGATTCAGGATCAAAATACGAAGAGTTAAAGGCCCTAAGCCTGTGTTTGGTCAAAATCCTATCTTTTACCTCACCCCCTTCCCAGATGAAATTTCGCTCAATGTAGTCCAGCAATTCACTTACAAGTGCGGAAGGAGGAATAGTGGAATTGTCCGTCTCGCTCTGGCCTACATAGGTAACAATGAGGTACTGTCTCGCAGAAAGGATTGCCTCCAGAAACAAGTATCTGTCGTCGTTTCTTCTGGAGCGGTCTCCTTTCCTTGGCCTTGCCGCCATGAGGTCAAAGGCAAGCTCCCTGGAATGCCTTGGATAGGCGTCATGGTTCATGCCTATCAGACACACAACCTTGAACGGTATACTCCTCATGGGCAGAATGGAGCAAAATGTGACACCTTTGTTCAAGAAGCCGCCAGCAAGTCCCGCTTCGTCAAATCTTGCCTCAAGATAGGCCCTCACAACCCTGAAAGAAACTTTTGCGTTGGACCTTGCCTTACCGGCCGCAGATCGCAAATCTGCAATTATCTCTAACAATGCTTGAAACTCGTGTTGTAATGTTTCGCCAGGGTAAAACAATTGCTCAATGACATTGGTGAGCCGTTCATACCAAACCTCCACTGAAGCAGGGACAGAAAAAAGGGATGCAGCTTGCGTTATGCTGCGTAGAAGGCTGGCCAGCTTGCCCAGAAGCAACGCATCTTCACCCTCCACATGATCATAAGGCAGAATCTCCTTAAATAGAGTCTTGCCTTGGCCAGGAAAGGCGAAACCCAATAGCAACCTTTCAATTCCTGCCTGCCATGTGTTTTGTTTTGTGGGGGGGAGGCCCATGTCCTCCTTCATGGCCTCATCAATCCCCCAGTGGATTCGGGTGTCATTGACCCATTTCCTTATGGTCATAACGTCCTTATCAGAAAGTCCAAACCGTCTTTTTACCGGCTCCCTTTCTAAGAACGAAAGCACCGAGCTAACCGTAAACCTGCTATTTACAAAATCGAATAGATCAAAAAGGGCAGGTGCCACTTCCCCTGATATTAGGTAACCTCGATCAGCGATACTATAAGGTATGGCCTTAGGATCCCCGGGGCTCCTGCCAAAAACTGCATCAATGAAAGGCGCATATTGTCTTATGTCAGGCGCCATCACCACCACGTCTTTAGGTCCGATATCCGGGTTCTGATTGAATATATCCAGAAGCCTATCGTATAGAACTTCCATCTCCCTCAATGGGGAGTGGCAGGAATGGACAGATATGCTCGAGTCGTCATCCTTTATTACAACCGGGCCACCGAGCTCTGATGTGGGTTCTTTAAGGTTTAGAATGTCTGACTGGATTGTCTTTAGTATGGTTTCGGCTCCGGGCGCTTCGAAATAGGTATGCTCTTCAGGATCAAGCTCCATTAGAAAAGAGAGAAAATCTCTGCCCAGATGCCCCATGGATGCAAGCAGCGCATTTCCTATCTCTAGATGAAGTTTGTGAGGTAATTCATAATCTGCTCCACCCTCCTTGATAATCAGGTCCAGTTTTCGTTCTGTCACAATATCAAACCAGTATTCCTTGCACGGATTCATCACGAAAAAATGAACATCAATGAATCCGGAAATGGCAGCCATTATGTCTATATGATAAGGAGGAAGAGAGGATATGCCGAAAATCGATACCCTTTGGGGCATACAATTCCATAGAGGCCTACCAGCCTCTATGGCCTTGAGCAATATATCCTTGGCCCGGGCCTTGTGTATGGGTTCGCCCTGCTGAGTCAATTTACGCCATAAAATGGCCTGCCAGTGCTTCCCCTGGCCTTGTTCCCAGCGCATAATCATCTCGGGTCTGAAGACCAGATACTGGTCAAAGCATGTTGTGATGTGCTTACTCAGTTGATATACACTTTCATCACTCCCACAACGGTCAAGATAGTGTCTGATATCTCTAAACTCAGGATCACCCATACACTCAGGAAGAACCTCCATAACCCTCCAGACCATGGTGTCCTTATCGTATCCATCATCAAAAGGCTGATCACTAATAATTTGAGAATAGATGGTTTTGACGAATGCATTGGGGAAAGGAAAATCCAGATTCGCGCTTATGCCATGGCGGAGAGCCAGTTCCATCCTCAACCACCTCTCCATACCCCTGCTTTGGACCACAATGACTTCCTTCTCAAAAGGGGAAGAAAGAGGTTCAGATAATAGCTCAGAAAGGCTGTCGGCCAATCGTTCCAATCTATTGCTCATATGCAAATGGAGGCCTGCCATTTTGTCTTCCCTCAAAATTTCCCTAGGTTTTTCCAAAATTCAATATTTTATTCATGTTATAAACAATTAATGTAAGTTGTCTAAATGTTTAGTGGTGGTTGATCCTGGCAGGATTATTGTGGAAAATGAAAGTTGTTCCACTCTTTCGAACGCCAATCTTTACTGCTTTTGTACGCTCAAATCACAACTGTCCTATTGTCCATAGCAGCATCCTTAAAAGAAATGCACGCCTTGTCAAAAAACGCCTGTATCATTGACCTCCACTTGTCTCAAACGTTTTTCAGGGGATCCTTGACTACATAAAGCAGCATAAATCTTTCCTCCATCTCCCTTATCATCTGCCGAAGTTTATCTTCGGGTAGTTTCTTGATCCTGTAAAATACATGTCTGTACCCCTCATCAGCTGTGTCACTAGTACTAAGGATACTCACAATCTGACCATCATATTTCCTTATGACATCAGCCACTTCTTTGATACTGCCAGGCCGGTCCTCCAGGTTAAAAGCTAATTGTACACCTCTTTGATAAATTCCCGTAATTGAAATTAATACGCGAAAGACGTCTCCCTGGGTAATCAAACCCACCAGATCCCCCTTTTCGGATACTACAGGCAGGCCCGTAACCTTGTGCTCCAGCATCTTAACAGCAGCCACCTCCATGGTCTCATGGGGCCTAATGGTCACAGGATTACGCCTCATTACATCCCTTGCCTTCAATTCTGCCAGGAGATAGTAAAGCTCCTGAGCCTTCATAGTGGTCACCTTGGACGGATAGGCCTCTTTTATCTCTTGGTCGGTTATTAGTCCCACCAGCTTACCATTATGTGTCACTGGTACATGGCGGATATTGTTCTCTTCGAGAACCTTGATCACATGGATAATGGGAGTATCTTCCTCCACCGTGATCAAATCGGAGCTCATCCAATTCTGTACCTGCATAATTTGCCTCCTCTCTTGGGTCCACAGGCTAGAAGCTATTTTGATTTTACCCCTAATGAACTTCGTTCAGCAACAGGAAAGTGTTTCCGGTTCAACAGATCAAAGGCCAAAAGACTTCTGCCTTCAACCTAATACCCTACTGTTCACATTGACAATATCGACATGGTTACACTAGAGTTTGGAACTACTGTGACCCAACGCCAGCGAGATCGGAAGTTTGCCAATGAGTTCTATTGAAAGAGAAATAGAAAAGATATTGGGCACTGGAGGCAAACTGGCAAATGGCTTAGAGGACTTTGAGGTGAGGTCCTCCCAGATTGAGATGGCGCGCCTCATTGCCAGGGCACTTGAAGAGGAAGTCTGTGCAGTGGTCGAAGCGGGCACGGGAACGGGCAAGACCTTTGGATATCTGGTCCCCATTGTGTTAAGCGGAAAAAAGGCGGTTGTGTCCACAGGCACTAAAAACTTGCAGGAGCAAATCTTTCGTAAAGATATTCCTCTTCTGTGTGACATAGCTGATCTAGACGTAGACATGGTGATGATGAAGGGCAGAAGGAACTATCTCTGCCTGTACAAGTATCACCAGTTCACGCTACAGCCTTCCATGATAGAGGGGAATCGCCAAGAGTTAACACGACAGCTGGATAGTTGGATACAGCACACAGAATTTGCTGACCGCTCAGAGCTGTCTTGGCTCAAAGAAGACGATCCTCTCTGGGAATCTCTAAGCTGCCCCTCAGAGCAATGTCTTGGATCTGAGTGCATGTTTTATGATGAATGCTTCCTCAATAGACTCAGGAGGCGCGCGGCTGAAGCAAGGATCATCATTGTCAACCACCATCTGTTTTTCGCCGACCTCAAGGTGAGAAAGACTGGTTTTGCAGAAATCATCCCAAGATTCCAGGTAGCACTCTTTGATGAGGCCCACGATATTGAAGAAATCGCTGTCACATATTTTGGGGAGAGTCTAAGCACAAGGCAACTGTCTGAATTTGCCACAGACGTAGAAAAGGAATCAGCCCTATTAGACAAAAAAGCACAGACATCATTAAGAAAGGCCCTCGATAATCTGCGTGCAGGTGCAGAGCAATTGAGAATGGCTTTTTATGGACAAGAAGAAAGAGGGCCTGTTGATGCAAAATTACTTTCAATTATTCGGGAAACTGTTGGCCGCAAGATCCTTAATGCCCTCTCAACAGCGGGGATATACCTTGAGGAGTACGGCGGAGAATCAATGGCATTTCCTGGCCTGGCCGTAAGGGCACAATCCCTTGCGGAGAAGATCGATGAAATTCTCAAGGGTCGGGATGACAATTGGCTCATATGGTTTGAACAAAGGAAGAAGAGTCTTGCTATCCACGTCTCTCCCCTTGATATCTCCCAGCAAATGAAGGAAAATTTATTTGATCGCGTAAAAACAGTAATATTCACCTCTGCCACTATCTCCACAAGTGGCACGTTTGACTACATTCGCTCCCGTCTAGGGCTTGACCGTGAGGCCTTAGAGGGAATCTATCCATCTCACTTTGATTTTCCCCAGCAAGCCCTCATGTATATACCAAATGATTTGCCTCTCCCTGGGGAGCCAGAATTTTCTCTTGCTGCCGCCCGCAGGATATCTGAGATATTAGAGCGGACCTCAGGCAGGGCACTAGTGCTTTTCACTAGTCACCAGAACATGAACACAGTGTTTGAGGCCCTAGAGGGCACGCTGCCATTTGTTATGTACAGGCAAGGAGATGCTCCCAGATCCGAGCTTTTAGAGGAATTCAGAAAGGATATTCATTCTGTGCTCTTCGCTACGGGGGCATTTTGGCAGGGCGTGGATGTTCCGGGAGAATCTCTAAGTTGCCTTATTATTGATAAGCTGCCTTTTGACTCTCCTGCAGATCCCATTGTGGCGGCAAGGATAAAGGCAATCAAGGCCAGAGGCGGAAATCCTTTTATGGAATATCAGATTCCTTCTGCCATAATTTCCCTAAGACAGGGATTTGGCAGGTTAATTAGGAAAGGGTCAGATCGAGGCATAATGGCCATACTAGATAAGAGGATACTGACCCATCGATATGGCAAATTCTTTTTGGACAGCTTTCCCTCTATACCCATAACGCATGACTTGGCGGATATTGAACGATTTTTTGCCAGGGAATAATCTACTGTTGTAGCGGTATAAATATTTCTGGTGTAAGTTGTGAAGAATCAGATAAAGAAATATTGGAATAATGGAATATTGGAATAGTGGGATGATTGAGAAAAAGCAATAGCCCGGGGGGAAGGAAAAAAATGGCTTATGAAGACCTGAATGAATTTATTGAACTCTTAGACAAAGAGGGCGAACTATTTAAGGATTCATGAACCCGTAAGCCCCCGTCTGGAGATAACCGAAATTACCGACCGGGTCTCCAAGGCTGGTGGGCCCGCCTTGCTTTTTGAGAATGTACAATCTCCTTCGGGCCACCCTGTAGCCATCAACCTTTTCGGTTCCATGAAAAGGATCAAACTCGCCCTTGAGGTGAAGAGCCTTGACGAGCTTGCCCCGGATATCATGGAATTGGTAGAGGCAGAAAGGGCCGAAGGCCTACTCCAAAAACTGAAACTAATCCCGAAAGTAAAAAGACTGGGGAATATATTTCCCAAGAAAGTAAAAAAGGCTCCCTGCCAGGAGGTTATCATCAAGGAAGAACAGGTGGATTTAACCTCAATACCTATACTCACTTGCTGGCCCCACGACGCTGGGCCTTTCATTACTTTACCCCTTGTGGTAACCCAGCATCCCCAGGCGGGAAAAAGAAATCTGGGAATGTACAGGATGCAAGTTTTCGATAAGAATACCACCGGCATGCACTGGCACGCCCACAAGGGTGGTGCTGAACACTACAGAGTTGCAGAAAAACTAGGACAAAGACTTCCAGTCTCTGTTGCCATAGGAGCAGATCCAACTTGCGTATATGCAGCCACTGCACCCCTGCCCGAAGATATGGATGAATTGTTTTTGGCGGGATACTTGAGGAAAAAGTCTGTGGATATCGTCAAATGCATCACAAATGACCTCTATGTGCCTGCCAACGCTCAATACGTGCTTGAAGGCTATGTGGACTCTAGTGAAAGGAGAGTAGAAGGCCCCTTTGGAGACCACAGCGGCTTTTACTCTCTTGCCGCTGAGTTTCCCATCTTTCATGTTACATGCCTTACCATGCGCAAGAATCCGATATACCACGCTACCATCGTGGGCCGCCCTCCGATGGAAGACGCTTTCTTGGGCAAAGCAACCGAGAGACTCTTCTTGCCCATCATCTGTTCTTTGTTTTTTGTGCTGGCCGGATTGGTGGCAGCAATGCCCTGGCCATATTCTGCAGGGATTGCAATCGTTGCTTTTCTCCTTGTTATGGAGCATAGAATAGTCTCGGGGGCCAGATTTGAAAGAAATAAATCTGGCATTTTTTACTGTGAACAGTTACGAAAGTGTGACTTTGCTTGCAGGAGTAGTTGCATCACTCTTACTCGCTTGAATGATCTGACCAAGGAGTTCGAGGTTATAGATTGCTCCTCACGAATGTGAAAAGGTCAAAGGATAATGGCAAAAGGATCGTTCCGATTCGCGAAACGTAAGGGATTAAGGCAAGAAAGGATATCCAATTATGACGCCTAAACCATGGAAAGTGATAAAATCAAAAAAAGATACCTCTTATCGTGTTTTTTCCATTAGGACTGATACGGCCCAATCTCCGCGAAATGGTTCCATTTATGACTTTTATATATTGGAATCCAATCCCTGGGTCAATGTAATCCCTCTAACGGCCGATGAAAACGTCATTCTCGTAAAACAATATCGCCATGGTATCCGTGACCTTACCTTGGAGATACCAGGCGGACTTGTTGACGATGGTGACACTCCAGAGCAAGCGGCCTGGAGGGAACTTGCCGAAGAGACAGGCTACGGGGCAAAAGAGATGATTTCCCTTGGCGCAGTTCATCCAAATCCTGCTATACAGAACAACCTTTGCTACACCTTTCTAGCAAAAGGGGCTTACAAAGCTGGCAAACAACATCAGGATACTGCAGAAGATATTGAAGTCATTATACGTCCCTTAGAGGCCATTCCCGAAATGATCAAAAAAGGTGAAATAACCCATTCCCTCGTGATAGTGGCCTTTTATAGGTATTTTATTGAGTACCTGGGAGGAAGATATCTATCTCAGGCCGGCATGACGTATGTGCCATTCCGACCATAATTCCTGTGCTGGAGGCCATAGTTCGAATAGTCTTAGCTGATCATCTTTTTCGCTTTAGTGCCATAGGGAAGCAAGGGGCCTGAAACATATGCTTTGTGTATCCATCATGGCCAGAAATAATGAGGAAGCAAGGCAAAAGATGGCAAAGGCCGCGCCTTATGCAGATCTCTATGAACTGCGGCTCGATGCCTTCTGGAAATTTGATCTTGCAGAGCTTGTAACGAACAGCCCAAGGCCTTTGATTGTCACATACAGATCAAAGAAAGAAGGGGGCTTGGGCAATGCACCTTACAAGATTCGCCTTCGTTGTCTAGAACAGGCTGTCTCTTTAGGCGTTGAATACGTGGATTTAGAGTATTCCCTTCCCCTTGAGTACAAGGCCCCATTGTTGAACAACCGACGAAACAGCAAAATAATCATCTCCAAACACCTTCGCAACCGCACCCCTCGTCAAGCCGACCTTAAGCGATGGATACAGAAACTTATTTCAACAGGTGCTGACGTAGTAAAATTGGTCACCAAGGCCAACGAGCCATTGGATAACCTCAGGGTGTTGGAACTCATACCATTTGCACAACAACTAGGTGTGCCCATCATAGCCTTTTGCATGGGCGAGCATGGCAAGATAAGCAGAATAGCCACGATTCTAATGGGAGGGCTATTGACCTTTGCCTGTCTTGATGAGGCTGATATTTCTGCACCCGGGCAAATTGCAGCAGCACAGATGAAAACAATACTTGAGATCTTAAATGCGGGTTATTGATAGCCAGACAAAACTTTACGGTGTAATAGGTCATCCATTGACCCATACCCTCAGCCCAACAATTCATAATGCTGCATTTGAGGCGACTCATCTTAACGCAGTATATCTGGCATTCGATACACTTTTCCTTGAAAAGGCACTACATGGATTGGCCGCCATAGGCTGCCAAGGGCTTAGTGTGACCATACCCTATAAAGAACCTATTATTGATTATGTGAGTGACATCGACCCAACGGCCAAGAAAATAGGCGCAGTGAATACCCTTGTCAACAAATCTGGTTCATGGATCGGATACAATACGGATGCAACGGGTGCGCTTCATGCCATTGAAGAGCTGTGCGAGGTTTCTGGCAGGCATTGTACTATTCTTGGCGCAGGAGGGGCTGCACGTGCCATAGGCTTTGCGCTAAGGGAAAAAGGTTGCCACATTAGCGTGGTAAATCGCTCGAGGCCACGGGGTGAAAAGCTTGCACAAGAATTGGATGCAGAGTACCTGCCCTTAGATAAACTGGCAATGATTAATACAGATATTGTGTTGCAGACCACTCCCGTGGGCATGTATCCTAAAGTTAACGACGTGCCTTTCGACCCTGCCAAGGTCCGGGCCCAAATTGTAATGGACATTATCTACAATCCCTTTGAGACTAGGTTCCTGAGACAGTGCAAAGAGCAAGGTGCCACCACCATACCCGGAGCACGGATGTTTCTCCACCAGGCAGCCGAGCAATTTAGGCTTTGGACAGGAAAAGAGCCGCCCATGGAAGTTATGGAAAAGGCACTTCTTCAATCACTTCGCAATGGTCATTTGGTACGATGAAAACAATCATCCCGCGCAGTAATATAAGTGCCACTGTCGTGCTTCCCGGCCCCAAGAGCATCAACCATAGGGCCTTGATAACCGCTTCTCTGGCTTCTGGCAAGAGTATGATCAACGGAGCTCTTGAGTGTGAGGATACGGCTCAAACCGCCATGGCCCTCGAGCAACTAGGAACAAAGATCTCCCAAGAGCGTGACCTAATAGAAATGGAGGGATTAGGCGGCCCTCCCTGTCTTATGGAGGGGTAGTTCATGGACTACCTGATGCCTAATCATCCAGGGCGGAAGAAGATTAGCTGGGACTCTTGTTAATCCTCATAATGATCACAGAATCGCTATGGCACTTGCTGTGGTAGGCCTAGTGGTACGAGGTGTCCAGATTCAGAATGAGGGGTGCGTGGCAAAATCTTTTCCGGATTTTTGGACAGTGTGGGATAGCCTTTGATTTATCGGGTAGCTTCCATCCATTTCAATGCGATCTGCGTATATATCTCCACCGCTTCTTCAATCTTGTAAATATAGCAGTATTCATCAGTTTTGTGCGCCATTTCTGGTTCACCCGGGCCCAAAATAATTGTAGGAGGATTTCCTAGTCCAGGTGTGAGCACCGAAGCATCTGTAAAATATGTCGCGGCACTAATACCAGCAGGCTGACCGGTGATCCTCTCTACTATTTGAGACACCTGGTTTACCCAAGGATGCTGTGGATCCGTTGATACAGGAGCCGCATAGTTCAAAAGTTCCACCTCCCCATATTGCTCGACCATCTTTCCCATAGTCTCCACAATCTTGCCAGCATCCAGGCCGGGAACAGTCCGAATGTCCACCCCAAGGAAGGCATAGTCTGGTACCGAATTAATATTGATTCCCCCTGAGATTGTCCCCACATTTATGGTGGGAGAGCCGAGAAGATCGTGTGGTGCAATGCCAAAATCAAAATCCTTAAGTCTTAGTGCAATCTGGGCCGCCTTATATATGGCATTTTCACCTTGCTCTGGCATGGAAGCATGGGCTGCGACTCCCCTAGTGTGTATCTTCAAATGGATAGCACCTTTATGCCCAAGAAGGGGTCGATTTGAGGTGGGTTCACATATCACCATGGCGCCGATTTTTCTTGCCAGATTTTTTTGCTGCGCTATCAGCTTGGCTCCTTCACAAAATGTTTCTTCCCCTGCGGTGAATACTAAGATCAAATTTGGTTGGGAGGATTCGCGTACCAGTTGTTGGGCCATCTTGATCATGGCCGCAAGACCTGATTTCATGTCAGAGGCCCCTCGCCCGTATAGCCTGTCACCCATTATTTCGCCTGCAAATGGGTCATATTCCCAGGCGGCGTTTCCAATGGGTACGGTGTCCATGTGGCCACAGAAACAAATTGTGCCTTCATACTCATTCAACTCTCCCAAGTAAGCAACAATTGATGTCCTTTTGGGCGCGAACTCCAACCTTGTCACTTTGAAGCCGTGGTCTTCCAGGAGATCGCCAATAAATGAAGCACATTCATCTTCGCTTCCAGGAGGATTGACAGTGTCAAAGGATATGAGTTTCCGCGCTAAAAACACAGCGTCCACCTGATACGCCATTCTATGATATTCCCCTTGTGTGCTATATATTCCTTACTACGAGGTCTCTCACAACACCTTCTGGGTTCACTGGATCAATTTGGACCTGTCTTTTTTCCTCCCCTAACACTGTTGCGCATGCTAGTACGGGTTTGCCATCTATTCTTATTGAGCACCTCTTGCATGAAGAGTGATTACAGGTGCTGTGCTGCAGAAATGTCAATGAGGGGTCAAAATCTCTCGCAATCTTTTCCAACAGAGCTTTAACCGTAATAGCCTCTCCCGTTATTCGAACTTCATAATTGTCATAATAAGGTATTTCATCTGTTTCCGGATCATATCTGAATACCTTGACGATCATAGAAACTCCTTTCTCAAATAATGGGGTATATCCTTGTATTTATTGCGTGGGGGATCTAGTACAGAAAAGTCTGGTACCTTCCTTGAGATGTGGATTTCATTCTCGGACAGAGAAACAACGTTTCTATAAAGAAAATTAGCGTTATCAACCTGAGGAAAATCCCGCCTGAGATGAGTACCTCGGCTTTCTTTCCTATGCAATGCACTCATTAAAGCCGCTTCCAAGCAGAGGGATATGTTTCTTTGTTGCAGATAAACCAAAAATTCAGAATTATATTTCAAGCTGTTGGTGTGAAGTGCGACAAGTGGAAGTTCATCTTTTCGCATTTCTCTTATTGATTTCAAGCTGCTGTTAATCGCATCTTCCGATCTTAGTAGCCCTAGCCCAGAGTCAGCCACTTTGCTGATCTTCTCTTTCAAAATGTAGACATTTTCACTCGAGTTTTTACTGTTTGACAGTAACTTCCCAAACAGTTCGCTCTTCACGTAGCTTAGGTATTCTGAGTCAAGAGGAGCCTCTGAAGCCTCTTTTGCATAGCGTGATGCCTCAACACCGGCTCTATGTCCCTGGACAAGCATCTCAGTAAGCCCACTCTCAACTCGAAAGGCCCCATAAAGCCCACTCGATGCCTCTCCACAGGCGTAAAGCCCCTCGAGGGTAGTTTTCATACTCTCGTTTATAAGTATCCCTCCCATACAGTATTCGCTACTAATCCCAACCTCCCAAGGTTTTCCTTGTTTGACAAGTTCATGCAAAGGCCGAATATTTTCGCTCCGAAACCGCCATCTGTTCTTATACAATAACTTAAGAAGCATATTCACTTTTACGAGCGATTTCATATATTGTAACCAGGCTATTCCCGAAAAGTCCATCAGGAGACCTCCCAAATTGGAACCCCGGTCATTGCATATCTCATCACTCCAATAGAAGAGATGAATGAGCTTCCAAAGCCTAGAATTATGCCCTAATTCCAATATTTCGGGTGGGATTTTTTCAATAATATTCTCTCCAAGTGAATTCTTTACCTTGGGCTCAGCCAGATTAGCTGCGAACCAAACAAACGGATAAATAGAACCTTTCAATTGTGGAGGATGAAGGCAAACACCTGGCAAGAATAGCTGAAACTCCATATCTGCCAATTTCGCTCCAGCCCTTAGAGCCATACCTAATCCGTCTCCGCTTGAATCGATACTGGTACATTTAAAAGAATAAGGTTGAAACCCACCCGAGGCGACTATCACTGCCTTGGCACGAACAATGTAAAGTTCGCCTGTGAATACGTTCAACGCAATAGCACCATTTACCCTGTCACCCGCCTTAAGCAAATCAAGCGCTACCGTGTCCTCTAAAATCTCAACGGAGGGATTCCTTCTCACACTCTCTCTCACTACAGCCCCAGTGGTACTGTTTGAGACGATCCACCCTGCAGGAGGACGAAACTTCACAGTTTTTTTTAATTCCTTTGCAATACGTAGAAATTCGTAGACCCTCTCACCCCCTTCTTCAACGAACTGATGAACTAATGGCTGCTCATTCAAATAAAAACCCGACTTCACTATTTTTTCAAATAATCTGTCTCTTGTTACTGACTTATCCGCTCGTTTTTCTCCAAGAGCGTACGCCGTTTCGCCATCAATAGAAAAATTAGATATGGAGATGGGAGCATTGCCACTTCTTCCTACTTTACCCTTACAAACCATGTATACGCTCATACCCTCTCGAGCTGCCGTTACAGCTGCGCTCGACGCAGCTCCTGAACCACCTATCACGAGAATATCTGTTTTTAATAAAGACTTTTTATCTAGTACGAAATCCATGTTGGCTTTCTTGCTAGCAGATTATTCTTATATTCTTTGCAAAAAACGGGTTGGCACAGCCCCTAGAGAAAAGTAAAGGTTAACATAAGACTATTTGCACGCCTTTAAAGCCTTATCCTGTACAAAAAAATAAGTTTAATATAGACACCTTTCCTGTTCCCGAGAAGAAGGAAACAAAGAAAACAGTCAATCCACCCTACAATTTTAACTAATTTATACGAAATAAATTGACAAAGTAAAATAATATTATATAATTTAATCTAATAAATTTAACAAGGAATCCTTTAGTTATGAATTATCGTGTAAGAGAGCATCTTAGTGAGGTAGTTTACCTCCAAAAAAAGATTTCTTAAACCTTTATACTGTGTCTAACCACAACTGGATGGGGAGACCAAGTCTCAACGATCTTGAACAAAGAGGCTAGAATTTTGAGGAAAAGCCTCTTAAGGAGATAGACTATGCCTATTCAACTTACGAGTACAACTTTGAGTCAATTCATTCAGCTTCCCCCGAATATAGCCCTTAGCCGAGTGCTCCCACGTCGGCTACTGAAATTCCACGTCTACCTCCTAGGCTTAATTTATTATGTTTTCAACGGAAATGAAAGATCGACTGTATTAAGAACGGTCAAGGAGATGTTTGGAAAAGATACATCCAGACCCCATCTCGCGGGCCGGATTTTCAAAGGAATTTTCGATCACTATTACGAAAAATTGATCATGGCTCACCGACCTCTAGAAGAAGTCGCCGCATTACTTAAGGATAAAGTAAGAATTGAAAATGAGGACTGGTTACGACGCGCCAATTCCTCTGGTAAAAGGATATTAATGATAACGGGACACTTTGGTGCAGTCGAATTCTTGCCTTTCGTGCTATCCCTTGCTGGTTACAAAATAGCAATTATTCTTAATCTGAGGCCAGGGGCGAGAAAAAAAGAACTTATTAAAAGGGCCAATAAGTACAATCAAGTTATTATAGACATAAATGATAGTGGCGCTTTGCTCTCTGCAATAGCAAGTATTAAACAAGGCAGAATCTTTATCACTTTCTGTGACGAATTTGAGCATTGGAGACCTCATCCTCAACAAGAAATTTCTGTGCTCAATAGTATTGTCCCTGCCGATAGGACTATCAATATTATATATCGCCGGACCTCCCCCTTTGTATGTATGGCCCTCATGCTCAGGGAAGAGCGAGGATACGTACTCAATATTCAGCCTATACTCGACACTGGCGGAAAAGGCGAGTTCGCTTTGTCGTCTCGTGTGTGGCAAACTTTGGAAGACTGGATCAGGAAGTACCCGGAACAGTGGTATCAATGGAACAAAGTAGCCGAAGGCCTTGCCACCTACCGATTAAATGAGCGGTAAGATGAGGATAAGAAGCATTAAGCTGCTTTCCCTAAGGATACCTTTTAGAACCGAATTTTCCCACTCCCTATCAAATCGCTCGCAAACAGAATCTATTGTAGCCGTAATAGAAGCCAGAGATGGAATTCGGGGATATGGCGAAGGAGCCCCCAGGTCATATGTAACGGGCGAATCCCAAGAGCAAAGTATTGCGGCTGCAAGGGTAATGGCCCGTGAGCTGTTTGGCGCGGAAATTCACTCTTTTGAACAAGTTAAAAGACTCCTCGCGGAGTTGGGCAGTACGAAGGTCGCAAGAGAAAATCCAGCAGCGTGGTGCTCTCTTGAGTTAGCAATGTTAGACCTATGGGGAAAGAAAGAGAGAAAATCTGTATGGCAGTTGTTTATTGATAAACCGAAAGTGACGAAGCTCGCCTATTCTGCCGTTATTCCACTAGTCAAGAAAGAAAAATTGTCACAACTTCTGAGTCTAGTTAAGGAACTGTCAATATCTTTCGTAAAACTTAAGGTTGGCAGACCTGTTGATCAGACCATAAGGAACCTTGCTGCTGCAAGAGAAACCCTGGGCGATTCCGTTAGCATCAGACTAGACGCTAATGGCGCTTTTACAGTGTCCGATTGCATCAATTTGCTAAATAACACATCGGAAATAAAGCTGAGCGCCATTGAACAGCCAGTGCCAAAATACGATTTGCTTGGCTTGAAAAAAATTGCGAGTGTGAGCGATGTTCCTATAATAGCCGATGAATCTTTATACACCGTTGAGGGAGCTGAATATCTGATCGATAACAACATATGTCATGGCATAAATATCAGGATCTCGAGCTGTGGAGGTCTAATCAGAGCCTTACAGCTTTTCAAAGAGGCAAAGAAAGCAGGTATGATTTGCCAATTGGGGGCCCATGTAGGAGAAACCGCAATACTGACTGCTGCTGGACGTGCCCTTACAGCCGTTGTTGGAACTCCAAAATACCTCGAGGGCGCAGCGGGGACATATCTTCTCCTCGAAGACGTTTCAAACGAAAATATTTCCTTCCAGAAAGGTGGATACGGGTCTATTTTCAGAAAGGCAGGATTAGGTATTACTGTTAATCATGACGTCATTTGCAAACGAGGGACCCTCTCTTTCTCAATCCAATAGATCCTAATCAAAACGTCAAATATCCGCCACTTCGGACTTTTCTCAAGCCTGCAAAGTATTCTGCCGATACAAAATATACGGAACTATAACAAGTTAGCAAGCATACTCTTGCTGGCTTAAACCTTGCATAAAACTAATTGCACTCAAGAACACAGTTTCTCGGCGAGGGAGGTAAAGTCATGTTAGCATGGGTTCGGAAAAAAATGGAAAGATCAGACAACCTCGTTTCCGAATCAGCTTTGTCTTCGTGTCAACGCAACGCGGCTAGATTAGACAAACGGAAAGCTGAGAAGATCGTAAATCAGTACGGAAAGGCCCTAAAAGCAGCTAACAAACAACATGCCAATAAAGTGTTTCGGATCATTTCAAGAATGACACGGGATTGTGAATTATATGAAGAGATATGTGAAAATCTTGAAAAAAACCACGGGTATTATTTTGCAATCTTTTCCCACAAAGTGGACAAATCGCTCCTTCCGTATCCCAAAGAAAAAATAAAAGAGGCTATCGAAATGCTTCTCAGGTTTGAAAAAGATGTTGATAATATAAAGCTCCTGAAGGCAGGGCTTCAGTACCTGAATTTCTTTGACTAATGAAAATCGATACGATTTTCGTGTGGGGCATGTACCCCAAGAAAACTCCTCGAAGGTAAGATGCTGGTTGACCTTAAATATACAGGTGAACACTCAGAGGTTAGTCCTGAGCCCTGTCTTGATACCATTTCACTCTCTTCCGGCGGCCCAGACAAAAAACCCATGGCCCGGGAGGTAAGCTGCACTAATTTTAGAGGCCTTTTACAATATCTGCGGAAAAATTATGGCGAAGAAGCTGTTAAGAAGGTAACAGCCGACCTTCTCAACAATGAAAATTATCTAATCGCTGACAAGTATGATCCTACAAAAATTACGCCTGTCAAGGAAGAACACCTCACCGACCCTGCCTATTGGGTCTCCAATGAATTTTCTTTGAAATTGCTGAATAACGTAAAGAG
>CAZDVV010000005.1:30379-31904 GCA_964508875.1 uncultured Desulfobacteraceae bacterium
GAGGAGCAGTTAGAGAAAACTTTTCGAGAACAGTGCTCTTTATAAGCAGAATTGTTACTCCCCGATTTCTCTTCAAACAAGCACAAAAGATACACTCACGATTTAATCGAATTAAGGAGATGAGCATCGTTGAATACGATCAAAACTCCATCACAATTCAATTTAATTATGTGCCTGGTATCAAAAGGACCAAAGATGCTTGCGAATGGAATAGAGGAATCTACGTGGAAACACTCAACATTGCAGGCTTAAAAAACGTCAAATGCGAAGAAATTGAATGTGTTATAGACGGTTCTGAAAAATGCGTTTTTCGATTAACTTGGACAAAAGCAAGTGTCTTACAAAGATTGTTTGGTGTAGTCTCGAAGTTAGTCTCTCATTGGCTTGCTCGAGAATTGGTCGCCGAATACGAGGAATCAGTTCGAGACAGGGATGCCCTCATTGAAAAACTCACTGAATCAGAGCATAGGTATAGAAGCGTATTTGAGAGCAGCGCGACACCCACGATTATAGTTGAAGAAGATCTAACCATCTCGATGGCAAACACTGAATTCGAAAAATTAAGTGGATATTCCAGGCAGGAGATTGAAGGCTCGCTCCGTCTCACCACCTTTTTTGATGACGACATTGCACGATGCATATTAGAACAAACAGACGATGAGCAGGGCCAAGAAGATTTCCTGAAACGTGAGTTCCGCTTTCTGGACAAGGAGGGCACCAAGAAAGACGTGATCGCTAAAGTGGGCAAGATAACAGGTGCCCAACGCTATGTATGTTCTTTGGTGGATATCACTCCCAGAAAACGAATGGAGAAGACCTTACGAAAGAGTGAGGAAAAGCACCGAACCATAATTCAGAGCATTGAGGAGGGATACTTTGAAACCGATCTTGCGGGACGCTTTACCTTTGTCAATGACTCGCTTTGCAGAATCTTTGGAAAAACTCGTAAAGAACTTATCGGAACCAGCTATAGAAGATTTGTCACTCCTGAAACCGATGATGCCATTTACAAGACCTTTAATAGAGTCTATCGAACAGGTAGACCAGTAAAGGTCGCTGAATACGAGTTTCTTAGAGAGGATGGGAGCAAGCTTTTCATAGGACTCTCAGCAAGCCTGATAAGAAACCAGGAAGAAAAGATCATCGGCTTCCGGGGCATGTTGCGCGATATGACAGAACGAGAAAAGGCAAAGCAAGAAAAACGAAGGCTTCAAGCTCGCCTGGAGCAAGCCAAGCGTATGGAGGCCATAGGTACACTGGCCGGTGGGGTCGCTCACGACCTCAACAATATCCTTTCAGGGGTGGTAAGCTACCCAGATCTCCTCCTTATGCAACTCCCACCAGACAGCCCTATGCGCAAACCTCTCAAGACCATCCAGGAGACAGGCGAAAAAGCGGCCACCATTGTGCAGGATCTCCTAACACTAGCACGGCGCGGTGTTGCTGTTACAGAGGTCATCAATATCAACAAGATAATTTCCGACTATCTGGCAAGCCCGGAATTCGAGAAGCTTAAGGCCTATCA
>CAZDVV010000005.1:32004-44325 GCA_964508875.1 uncultured Desulfobacteraceae bacterium
GTGAAAAGTGAAAAGGGCAAAGGAACCACATTTACCCTTTATTTTCCTGCCACAAGAGAAGAGATTGCCGAAGAGCAGAAGGACCTGTCCATTGAAGACTACATGGGCAAAGGAGAAACGATCCTAGTAGTGGATGACATAAAAGAGCAACGAGAAATCGCCTCAGCCATTCTTCGAAAGCTCAATTACCAAGTCTATACAGTCCCCAGTGGTGAAGAGGCGGTGAAATACATGAAAGAGCATTCCGCCGACATCTTGCTATTGGATATGATCATGGATCCCGGGATGGATGGGCTTGAAACCTACGAAAGGATCGCAAGAATGCACCCAGGGCAAAAGGCGATCATCGTGAGCGGATTTTCCGAATCGGATCGGGTGAAAAAGGCCCAAGAACTGGGAGCAGGTGCCTATATCCGAAAGCCTTACTCCATGGAGAAACTAGGAGTGGCCCTTCGTAATACCCTTGAAGGCTCAGTATAATAACTATTCCACTTTTGGCGATGAGGTTTCCGATGGACTACTCTTTCTTCTTCTGCGTCTGGGTCTTCTTGCCTCTGCTATCTTCTAATATTTAGCTCTAAGCCGCGGCAATATGGTGCAAACATATAGGGTATTTTATACCGCAAGGCCGACAATGAAAAAGAATGCGATCTTTTGATCCAGCTTGTCCTTATATGGTGTCATGGTCTACCTCCTTTTTTTCTCGAGGGGAAAATAACAGGGAATCGTGAGAAAGGGTAAGGCCCGGACCTTAACTGGAATCAAAGTTATGTGATCCTTATTACCTCTGCCCTGATCTCTCCGTCAAGGGTAAGGATACCTATATTTCTTTTCCACAAGGAAAATATGCCCCCACAAAAGGCACCTGGATTAAATAAAAGAATGCCGTTTTTCCTTCCCACAAATGGCCTGTGACTGTGCCCGAAAACAATGCAGTCAACATTGGAAAAGCACGTAGCAACCCTTTTGTTGATGCCAAAGGGAGGCCCCCAGCCGTGAACGAGCCCTATCCTATAGCCTGAGGTCTCAATAATGTGCCTTTCTGGAAACCATTTCTTGACTTCCCCATCATCGCGGTTCCCCGCCACCACATACAGGGTCTTGCCACGAAAAACATCTAAGACTTGGCGCCTGTGAAGATCGCCTGCGTGAAGGATAATCTCGGCATCCCCGAAATAGGTCCGAACCACATGCTCCAGCAAAGGGGTAGGTTTGTCTAAGTGGGTGTCTGAAATCACGCCAATCTTCATCTCTATGCTATACCTTTAAACCAACCATGAGTCCTTCTCTTATGGCATCAAGGGCATTTCGTGGCTGCTTTGCGTCACCGATGACATGAAGTTCCTTCACCAAATCCTTGATCTCGTCTGCCAATGAGTTTTCCGCCGTGGAGCCAACAGCAAGGACAACAGAGTCAGCCTCTATCACCTCCCTTTTCTCTCCCTTTTCAATCTCAAGGCCCTCGTCCGTGATCGCGACAGCTCTTGTATTGGTCATTATTGTGACCCCTAGGCGTCTAAGCTCAGCCAAGACTGTCCACCGGGTGGAAAGCCCTATGTCCTGACCTGCCTTCCCTGTCATCTCAACCACAGTCACGCTCTTGCACCCCCTATTGAGCCGCTCATGGATAAAATCCATGGCTTCTGCCTTGTTGACGAGCAAAAAATGGAGCACCTCTGGAGAAAGCGTTCCTATATCTGCCAAATAAAGAGCAGTCTCAAGGCCCACTGCATTGCCACCAACTATTACCACTCGCTTGCCAACTCCCTTTATGCCAGCAAGGACATCCCATGCCTGAACCACATTGCGCCTTTTTACTCCAGGGATATCAGGTTGGATAGGCCTTGCGCCCGTAGCCAAGATCACGGTATCAGGCTGGATTTCCTTTATGATCTCCTTGTTAGCTTCTCGACCAAGGCGTATCTCCACCCCTAGTTCTCGTAGATTGTTCTCCAGGTCACGGCCAATCAAAAGCATCTCTTTGCGGCCGGGGATATGGGAGTTAAGAGGAATCTGACCACCGAGCCGCTTTGCCTTTTCAACCAGAACAACTCTGTGGCCACGCTCTGCAGCAGTGCAAGCCGCTTTCATCCCAGCAGGCCCCCCACCAACGACCAGTATTTTCTTCTTCGCCGCTGCCGGTTCAATTGCAAGCTCCCGCTCCCTTCCTGCCCGTGGATTTACAAGGCAGGATGCAGGTTTCAACTGAAAGATATTATCGAAACAGCCCTGATTGCATGCCACACAATGGTAGATAAGGTGCCTCTTACCACTTGCTGCCTTGTTGGGGAGTTCAGGATCCGCAATAAGCGCCCTCGCCATAGTAACTAGATCGGCCTCTCCATTACGTATGATCTCTTCACCAATGCTTGGATCATTTATGCGGTTGCTTGCCAGCACTGGGACAGAAACCGCCGATTTGATACCCTCGGCCAGGTACACAAATGCTCCCCTTGGCACAAACATGGTCAATTGGGGTACCCTGGTCTCATGCCATCCACCGGTTACGTTAAAAAGGTCCACACCCGCCTTTTCAAGTTCCGCTGCAAATATTCTTGCCTCACGGTTCGTATGGCCGCCTTCCATAAAGTCGTTACCGGCAATGCGAAAAAGGATAGGATAGTCCGGGCCCACCGCGGCTCTCACCTTCTGTACCACCTCGATACCAAATCTCATGCGGTTTTCCAGGGGGCCACCATATTCATCATCCCTCTTATTTGTAAGTGGTGAAAGGAATTGGCAGATGAGATACCCTGCGCTGCCCAGGATCTCCACTGCGTCGAAGCCCGCCTCCTTAGCCCTTGCAGCCGCCTCTGCAAACTTGTCCTGAACTGCCGGGATCTCACGGAGCTCCAAAGCCCTGGGCGTCTCACCGGTTAGGCGTGAACGCACAGCAGAGGCAGAAAATGGTTTTCTCCCGCCAATCATGGCTGAGAAGGCATAGCGTCCTGCCTGATAGAGTTGGGCCGCAATCTTGGCGCCATGGGCCCGGATTGCCTCTGTGAGTCTCTTGAGACCAGGTATGAATTTATCCTGGCTCAGATCTATCATTCCTGCCATGCCGCCGTACTCATCAATGGGACATCCTCCCACTATGATAAGGCCCACTCCGCCCTTGGCCCTAGGCTCATAAAAACCAACTAAGCGGTCTGTTACTTCACCTTGAGGGGTGTAACCAAGATGCATGGCTGTCATTACAATCCGGTTCCTTAGTTCCATGTTAGAAATTTTTATGGGCGAAAACAGGTAGGGAAAATCCATCTGATCCTCCTTTCTTATCCTCCAAAGCTAGGATTGATAAATTCGATGCGGTCCCCGTCCTTTACAATCACTGAGCTGTAATCTTTGGGATAAACAAACCTTCCATTATGTTCCGCGATAAGGTGGGTATCTGCTTCCTCAAAGCGTTTTATTAGCTCCGCTATTGTAAGCCCAGAGGGGACCTTTTCCTTGAAGCCGTTTAGTTCAATTAAAATCATCTCTCTCATTTATTACGATCCTTACTCTCTATTGTTTGGGCGGCTATCTTATTCATGCTCGTATAACATTCCCGCTTAAGTTTGGCTCTCTTTGCCGGGCAAACCGTTCCCAAAGACCCTCCATCTCACTCGTCATTCATACCAAAGAGGCAGGGAAGTAGCAATTTCCATCTGGTTATTCCTCTTCAGCCTCATCTTGTCTCCTAGACCTCCGCTTGAGTCTTATCTGCCGAACAAAGGTATACGCACATAACAGGGCTCCAATGCCAAAAAGGATTTCGTACAGGTAATAGCTAAGCCTTGCAAGCCATGTATCCCCTTTTTCCAGACGACGGCGCCACTTCACTTCGAGCTCCTGCAAAGTCAGTCCTGTAGCTTGGCGTATTGCCTCCTCGGCTGGGATCCCACTTTTCATCCCATTCAAAATCCTTAGAATCGCGTCCTTACCAAATTCGTCAATCAGGTATCGGATAAATTCCCTTGATTGGGCATAGGCAAGCAGGAGCCTCCTGCGTTCTGAAGGAAAGGTCTCCCTCAAAAATCTGAAACTTATATACCCTCCTACCTGCCGAGACAACACGGACACATTGGGCTCTCTTCCCACTAACACTTCACCTGCAACTCCACTCAGTACTTGGCTGACACCTTCGTCAAACCACCTGGGGATACTCACCCCAGCCACATATTCGTGGACTATAAGATGGCACAACTCGTGTTTCAGGGTGACCATCAGGTTCTTGGGATTAGCTTTTGTCTTTGAGTAATATATTACTATTAGGTGCCGCTTTGGTACCGCATACCCCACTACCAAATCTTCCTTCACGTCTCTAATACCAGTTCTCGCCCGCCTCGCTACCAATACAGTTGGACGATTTATCAAAGACCAGCCAAAAAAATTCTCCACTTGCTGTTTCACTAGGGGAAACATAGAGGCGATTTCCCTTGCTGCGCCTTCCATCTGAGAAGGGTAGAGCACTATGAGCTCTTTGGTTTTGAGGGATTCCAACACTTGCGCCTTTATTTGGCCAAAAAAAAGAAATTGAACGCAAAAGATCAAAATGCTACACAAGGGTATAGCTGTTCTTTTCATGGGCACTGGAACCACTCTCTTGGCGTATTTTGTTGCTGAATAATACTCTTTCAGCCCGAGTTAGTAAAACGTACAAGGGAAAAAATCATGAGCCATAGGGTTATGACCGGCCTAGACCACCTTTATGATGGTACATGGAAAAAACTCAAAGGCCTTAAACTAGGCCTATTATGCAACCAGGCCTCTGTGGACAGCAGCCTTAGGGCATCCAAAGATATTATATCATCGGTGCTTCCTGGTGCCATCAAGGTGCTATTTACACCTCAGCATGGTTATGGTGCCGAAGAGCAGGACAATATGAAGGAAACACCCCATGGCTACGACACCAAGCTGGGCGTTCCACTATTCAGCCTTTATTCTGAGACGAGAGAACCTCCGCAATCTGCCCTAGAGCCCATCGACGCCATCATCGTGGACCTCCAGGACGTAGGCTGCAGGGTATACACCTTTGCCACGACCATGCTCTATTGCATGAAGGCAGCAAGCAAGTATAACAAGAAGATTGTGATCTTGGATCGGCCCAATCCCTTAGGAGGAGAAATAGTGGAGGGAAATGTTCTGCAAAGGGAGCTCTTTTCATTTGTTGGGCCATACAGCATCCCAATGCGTCACGGACTAACCATTGGAGAAATGGCTCTTATGTTCAAGGATGTCTTTAAGCTGGACTGTGAACTGGAAATTATCACCATGCTTGGATGGCGAAGAGAGATGCTGTGGGAAGATACAGGGCTGCCTTGGGTCATGCCCTCACCCAATATGCCTCTGCCTCAAACCGCATATGTGTATCCTGGACAAGTTATCTGGGAGGGAACAAACATCTCGGAAGGACGTGGCACCTGCAGACCATTTGAGGTCTTTGGGGCCCCCTTTCTTGATCTGAGCGCAATAAAAAGGCACCTACCCTTGGATGAGATCCAAGGGTGCAGGATCATGCCCTTTCGCTTTAAACCAACATTCAATAAGTGGCAGGGAAAACTTTGCAACGGGTTTTTCATTTACATAACAGAGCCCAGCAAGTATCGCCCTTACCGAACCTCCCTCTTGTTTCTAAAGGCAATCCTTACTTCTGGCCGTAATAGTTTTCAGTGGATGAGGCCTCCATATGAATATGTCCAGCACCGAAGGCCAATCGACGTGATCATCGGTGATCAGAACATAGTCACATATATCGAACAGGGTATGGATATCCCAGATATTGAAAAAATCTGGGAAAAGGAACTTATGCAATACTTAGAGTTCAGGAAAAAATTTTTCATCTACTGACGTCATCCTCGAAACACTTAGAACGGATGACTGCATCGGGCAATAAGACCAAATCTATCCTTTCTTGTCCTGCTCCTCCGTCGTATTCGACTTCTGTCCTCCACTTATCCATCTGTCGATAGCTTCCTTGTCAAAACGCCATACCCTACCGATTCTTATGGCCGGTATCTTTCCCTCAGCAGCGTACTTGCATATGGTAATCTCATGGAGCTTGAGATACTTTGCCAATTCCTTTGTAGTCATAATCTCTGGCATCTTCATCCCCTCTTTCTATATATTAATTGAGATTATTCTCTGGTTCTTAAAACGCTTAAGACCACTCACTTTCTAGTTACTAATTTATAATACTGAAAACGCCTAAAGTCAACCCTAAATCTGGAATACTAATTAAAACTATATTAATATTCAATACTTTAATCTCTTATTAGGCAGTGCAACTTTATCTAGTAATATTTAGATAGATGGAGGCCTTATAACATCAGATTTGAGTTCTTCCTTTCAGGCAATGCATCGGCCCCACTGCTTCACATCTTGAAGAATTATCTTCCGCCTCCATGGCTGCGCACTTCCATTGCTTCTGAGCTTTAATCTTGACTGCACAGCCAAGCCCCACTATAAAGGCCATGGATAGCAACGGACATGCCACAAGGGATCATAACACCCCATGAGAGTTATCCCCGTTTGACCAAGAGAAAGATTACTCTCACTCTTTAAGGTAATTAACACGCTATGCCAAAACAATTCGCTTCCGTCCTCAGCTCCATGGTTCCACCTGCTTTTAAGACTGGTCGTTTTATGACCGCGGGCAAATTTGTCTTTTACTATGTTCTCATAGGGATCATTGCCGGATTAGGATCTGTACTTTTCCATTATCTTTGCCAAATAGGATTTCATTTTTTCATCGATTACCTGGCAGGATATCGCCCGCCTCCGCCAGCAGGTGAGGCCCATCTCTTTCCTCCCACAAACACCCCCTTTAATCGCTGGCTGCTTCTGTTTCTCCCTGCCATTGGAGGTATCTTCAGTGGTTGGATTGTATACACCTTCGCCCCAGAGGCCGAGGGCCATGGGACTGATGCCGCAATAGACGCCTATCACAATAAAGGGGGTTTCGTTCGAGCCAGGATCCCGATTGTCAAAACCATCGCCTCGGCACTTACAATAACATCGGGGGGATCAGGGGGGCGCGAGGGTCCCATTGCACAAATTGGCGCAGGATTCGGATCTTTCTTTGCCACAGCAATGAAATTCACTGAACGAGAGAGGCGAATAATGCTTGCTGCCGGGGCAGGTGCAGGGATTGGAAGTATCTTCCGCGCCCCTTTAGCAGGTGCATTGTTTGCTGCTGAGGTGTTGTACAAAGACCCCGAGTTCGAGGCAGAGGTAATAATTCCCGCTGGTATTTCATCAGTGGTGGCCTATTGCTTATTTTGTCTTTTTTTTGGATGGGGATCGCTGTTCAATTCACAAGACTTTGTATTCCAAAATCCCTGGGAACTGGGTCCCTATACCATACTGTCTTTCGTTTTGGTTGGCGCCGGAATAATCTACGTGAAATCATTCTATGGAATACACAATCTTTTTAAGAAGATAAATCTCCCAAATCATATAAAGCCTGCCATCGGCGGGCTTATAACAGGAATAATTGGATTTTTTCTTCCTCAAACCCTTGCCTTTGGGTATGGTTATGCCCAGATGGCACTGGACAACCAACTTCCAACCCTTTTCCTTCTGGGCCTAGCCTTTGGAAAGATCCTAACCACATCATTCTCTATCGGATCAGGTGGAAGCGGTGGAGTTTTTGGACCTTCGATAGTCATCGGCGGTGCACTGGGAGGGGCCGTAGGACGAATTTTTAATCACTTCATCCCCAATGTTGTGTCCCATCCCGGAGCATTCGTGGTTGTAGGTATGGCAGGGTTTTTCGCTGCGGTATCCAACGCCCCCATCAGCACTATAATCTTTGTAAGTGAGATGACCAATTCCTACCACCTGTTGCTTCCTAGCATGCTTGTATGCACTCTGGCCTATCTTGTCTCCCGCAGATGGACCATTTACGTAAAGCAGGTCCAGAATAGGGTAGCGTCACGGGCCCACAGAGGTGAGTTTTTCGTAGACGTATTGGCTGCCATCAAGGTGAGTGATCTTTTGCCCCATTTGAGGCGAGTACAGCTCATTCCGGAAGACATGAGTTTCAACCAGTTTAGGGAAATACTCAGTTCTGGAGAACAACAATATTTTCCTGTCGTTGATAAGGATGGCAAACTCAAGGGCATTTTCTCCATAAACGATGTGAGGAGCATTCTGTTTGATGAAGAAATTGGGAACCTGGTACTAATGAAGGACATTGCCAACACCGACATTATCTATGTCACACCCTCCGAGGATCTCAATGATGCCCTTCGAAAGTTCACCATCAGGAACCTCAACCAAATACCCGTGGTAAAGGACGATGATCCGTTCCAGCTCTTGGGTATGTTGGATAGAAGAGAGGTTATTCAGGCCTACAACGAGAGACTAAAAGAGCTCAAGGCCGGCGCAATTGAACAGGAAAGGAAACCGCCAAGCGAACTTGCGCACCTTCAGTCCATGCTGGTCAAGAATGCCATGACTACAAATGTACAGACCATTAACGAAGATATGACCTTGGAACAGCTCAAGAAATTCATATTTGAGAAAAAGTTCAACAGCTTCCCTGTGCTAAACCGCCAAGGAGAACTGACCGGTATCATATCTCTCTCCGATGCGATCATGGCCATTGAGGCTGAGCTGCCTCCTACCACCAAGGCCAAAGAGATTGCCACCAAGAATGTGGTGACAGTAACAGAGGACGACACACTTCTAACTGCCCTTAAAACCATTAGCTCGGGCGACTATGCAGTGCTTCCTGTAACTGACGGACGGAATTCCAGATCTCTGTTGGGCGTGATCAGCAGAAGGGATATAATGTCGTCCCTCAGCAAGAGCGTATTGTCCCGCTAAAGGGGTCACCTAGTTGTCTTGAGTTTGGCCGCTGCTATCCTTGCCTCGTTGGAGTTGGGATATTTCCTAATAATTTTTTTGAGCAGAAGCCTAGCACTCACCTTGTCTTTTATTTCGTAAAAGGCCAAGGCCTGCTTCAGCATTGCACCTGGCACCTTATTTCCATCGGGATATTTCTTTATTACTTCTTGATACGCAAGAATAGCCTTTTCGTACTGCTTCATGGCCATATAGCTTTCGCCGATCCAAAACTGCGCGTTGTCAGCAAGATCGGAAGTGGGGTATTTTTGCAGAAAATCCTTAAAGCTCGCTATAGCCTCCTCATATTTCCCTTCCTTGAATAACGCCATAGCATGGTCATAGGAATCCTTTTCGGTGATTACCGCAGGTTTCTCTGGCGAAGGAGATACCACTTCAGGTCCGGGTGCTGCCCCAGTGCCAGGTTTCATAGAAGGCTGCAGAGCAGAAGGCTGACGCATAGCCTTCAACTCTGCCTCCAGGCTTTCAACCCTCTTTGTGAGCTCAGCAAGTTCGGCCTTTATCATATCCTGTGTGGTTGTATCCTTCTCGACACTCCGTCTTATAAGAAGGCTGTTTTCCTCCACTCTCCCTGAAAGGCTTTGTATTTGTTCCTTCACTCCGTCCAGTTCAGCCATCATCTCTGCCTGATTCGCACGAATAGGCTCAATCTTGGACTCCACGTCCTGGGAGAGCTTTTTGTCTAGGGCGCTTTCAAGATCACTCACTCTGGCATTGAGCGCAACCACTCGATCATTTAGGGCCAGAAAATCTTGCTCTGTTATCATCGTGCAAGAGCTAAGCACTGAGATAACAACCAATAACAAACCTGCCAATAACAAGAGGTTACGTTTTGGTTGGTCTAGCATTTCCATACCCCTCCTGAAAATTGTAAGCCGAACTTCGTGTGAAGTCCGGCCCACAAATCCTATCGGTTCATATCCTTATTCCCATTAGCGGCTGGCATCATCCTGTGCCGCAACAAGGCTTGGCAACCCACTATAGCTGGTCTACTTTATCAATTTAAACTCATCCCGTCTATTCTTGGCCCAGGCCTCTTCACAATGACGTGGATCAGCAGGTCGCTCTTCCCCGTAGCTAATTGTGGATATCCTGGCCTCGTCTACGCCCAAAGCCACCAAAAATCTCTTTGCTGCATCCGCCCTTCGTTGACCCAATGCAAGGTTGTACTCGTTTGTTCCTCTCTCATCGCAGTTCCCCTCGATACGGACCGAATATTCAGGATGCTTCAAAAGCCAATCAGCCTTTTTCCTCAAAACAGCCCTTGCCTCTGGTTTCAGGTCAGACTTGTCAAAGTCAAAGTAGATCTTCTCGTTTTCAAATTCCCTTATTTCATCCAAGAGTTTTTGTTTTTCGGCGAGCTCTCTCAATCTTGCCTGTCTCTCGGCCTCTGCCTTCTTATACTCAGGCGTTACTCCCGGCTCAACCTTTTTTGGAGGGCCTGCGGGTTGAGGAGCAGGTTGTACCCCAGGCTGGGCTTCGGGTTTCTGCACAGCAGGTTTGGCTCCCTCTGAAACCTTAACCTGCTTTTTTGCGCAGGAATTCGTCATAAAAATGCATGCCACCAAAAGGGCCAGGGCCGCCATAATCAAATTAGTCTTGTGTTTCATATCCACCGCACCTCCTGAATTTATTGGTTTCTGCCGGAAAAAAGCTTCCCCCGTCTTATACCGGGGACACCACGCAAAAAATAATTCTTCTTCCCCTATCACCTGCTTGCGAACCAAACAAAAACGCTAACACCTGTTACTGGATATCTTAATTTGCTCCTTTTATCATGCCAAGGAATATATTGCAAGGAGATAGTAAGCTGAGAGTCACCAATGCCAAATGACAAAATCCAAATGTCAAACGCTTTCTTAATATCTCTCTATGGGGGTCAAAAAGCAGGTTCTGGTTATCACAAGCAGTCCAAAATGATATTAATATCATCTGCCCTTGGTTCCGACAGGTCCCCATGAGGGCGCTGTCTGTTCTCCCTGCCTTCCAGTTATCCTTCGCTGGTTCTGGCCATTGGCGGTCATGATATAGAGGTGGTACTTGCCGAGCCTGTTAGAGCTGAACACTATGTATCTACCACAGGGGGACCAACAAGGGTCCTCATTATTCCCTGTATCTCCCGTCAATTGTTTGGGTTCTCCCCCTTCGGGATCTATTGTGAAGATGTCAAATGACCCATGATTCATGGAGGTATAAACAATCCTATTCAAGGGGGACCAACGCGGCGAGGTGTTGTAATTACCCTCAAAGGTCAATCTCCTACTGTTTCCAGTAGCCAGATCCTTGATATAGATCTGTGGAGAACCAGAACGGTTTGAAACAAAGGCCATCATTTTTCCGTCCGGGGAAAAGCAGGGTGAAACATCAATCCCCCAGTTTGAAGTCAGCCGCTTTACGATCTTGCCATTGAGATCAATAAGAAATATGTCCGGGTTTCCTTTAACACTGAGCGTGAGAGCGACCTTTGTCCCGTCTGGTGTCCAGGCGGCCCCAATGTTAAGGCCCTTGCGTTGCGATAGGACCTTGGTGTGCCCTGATCGAAGATCCTTGAGATATAATTTAGGCCTTCCATCTTTATAAGAGGTATAAATCACACGGTTTCCATCAGGGGAAATGCGGGGCGAAAGCGCAATGTTGCTGTCAGAGGTAATCGCCCTTGAGTTATACCCGTCATAATCAGACAACCGTATTTCCTTGTTGCCAGTAGTAGTATCAACATAGGCAAGCTGGGTCAAAAACATGCCGTCCTGTCCGGTTAGCATCCTTATTATCTCGTTGCTGAGCCTGTGGGCAAGCCACCTATAGTTGGCAATTCTGCCAAGAAACCGCTTACCCATGATCTGCTTACCCCAGTAGGTGTCAAAAAGCCTTGCAACAACCTCAACGTGGTTTCCAATAATGGTATAGCCACCTTTGACGAGAAGCTCTGCACCAATAACAGACCAATTCTTGAAATTGATCTCTTCCAAGGTAATGCCCTCACCCTCTTCTTCCAAGAAGGCCTTCTTATCAATAGGCAAAAAATATCCGCTCAGCTCCAAATCGTGGCTTATAATATCTGCAAACTTCTGCGCCAGATCGGGGTGATCACTTGTCTTTCCAAGGTTATGAAAGTCAGGCACAGCGACCTTAAACTTACTTATTGATGGCGCATTTATATCAATATATATTCTTGCCCTAACTGTGGCGGAAAGGATCAGTAACGCAACTGTAACAAGAATAAGAAAGAATCTTGATTTCATATATAGACCTCACAAAATCGATCAGCCGGAACGCATAACGAATGAACCCAAGGGGACTATCAATGTACAGGCCTTCTGCCACTCGCCTCTTACGCAGCCTGAAATTCGCTCAGGTTGAAGTTTATCTCTATTTCTTCGGTCATCTTCAAAAAACCCTCGGGAAAGGGAGGTAAAGGGTTTGAACGCTCAATCGCCTTTGTGACCGATTCATCAAAAAAGGGATCTT
>CAZDVV010000006.1:0-43367 GCA_964508875.1 uncultured Desulfobacteraceae bacterium
GCAAACGGGGTTGCTAGCAAATACCTGATGAACATGGGACTCTCCCCTTTTGTACTTTCACAAGGCAGGCTTACTATTGCCTCTGTCTTAACCCTTATCTGGCTTGCCATTACACGAGTCGAAGCCGTGCGCATAGAAAAAAGGCATATCTGGCATTTCGCTCTGTTAGGTGTGGTGGGGATGGCAGGGGTAAATGTGTGTTATTTTGAGGCAATCTCCAAAATTGCCACTGCTGCGGCCATTCTGGTGGAGTACATTGCTCCTGTTCTTATTGCAGTCTATGCCCGCCTTTTTATGGCACAGAGGATGGGACCCATGCGGTGGGTGGGCCTGTGTCTTGCACTTGTGGGATGTTATTTTGTGGTGGGTGGTTACAATATCAACTTACTTCATATGAACTCCGCAGGATTCTTTTGGGGGCTTGGAGCTGCATTTACATATTCATTTTACATCATATACTCTGAATATCTTCTCAGGGTTTATAGCCCTTGGACCATTTTGCTCTATGCACTGATATTCGGAGCTTTGAGTTGGAATGCAGTGCTTGGTCCCGGCACACTTCCTACCATGGGATGGGACGCTGCCTCATGGACGCTGATTTTCCTGTGTTCAAGCCTTGGGACCATTGTCCCCTTTGGACTATTTGCATGGGGAGTTGAGTTATTGAGATCCACCCGAGCTACCATCGTGGCAACATTCGAGCCCATCTCGGCAGGTCTTATAGCTTTCTTATTCTTGGGTGAAAGACTTGCCTTTCTTCAGATGGTGGGTGGTGCAGCGGTGATAGTCTCGGTAATCCTGATTCAAAGAGAAAAGGAACTGGATGAGTTCTCACCCTCGGTATTGAAACAACAAGGCACCCCTCGTGCTTTTGGTATCCGCCAACATGAATAGTTCGCAATGTGACCTTCATCACACCCTAAGCACCTCATCATCGGGAACATCCCGTTCCCCTGCGTTTAATTTGAGACCGATTTCAGACAAGCCTAACTTAATGCGAGGGGAAAAATTTTCCCCTGCACGGGGTAAAGAGGCACTTTTTTCCGTTAGACCAGATCATAATAATGGGTAAATGCCTTTTGAAACATTGTTAACACCTTGATTTTAAAAGAAAAATTTTAGAGAGATATTCGTGGCATAGCCCTTGCTCCCACCCATTGTCAACGCTCACAACTCATACAAGAGGTAGGCAATGAAAGGGCCAACCATAATCAATCTTTTCAAAGACATCTCATTAAGGCCGCACAAGTCCTCTAAAATGGGGGAAAGCTCGCTGGGTATAAATCTTTTTGGGAAGGTACTAGCAAAGGAAATTCGCACAGCAAAGTCTTCCAAAGGATATCAAGTCCCTGATAAAGACGCCAGTAAGAGGGCTACTGAGGGAGAAAAGATTATGGCTTCACTCGGAGGATTTGCAGGTATCAACCTTGCACTTCCCTTGGCCCAAAGGAATATCCTTGCAAATATCCTCAAAACATTGGGCCTTAATAAAGAACAGATCACGCTAGCTCTATCCAGGGCTACTGATTCTGATGGCCTGATACACCTAAATAGACTGTGGCGTTGCGTCCGGGGCCTGCTGTTTAACAAGCCCTCGAAAGGAAGCAGTTTTGCAATAAACAAGAGCTACATGCCTCAGTTAGCATTAGTGTTGTTGAGATTGGGCATTGATCCAGAAAAGATGAAAAAGACCCTGGAAAAACATGTGGTCTCAAAGACTGATTCAAGTCTGAAGGATGTTACAGCGATTCTCAGGGATTTGGTTCCAGGTCTTAAATTGGGCAGCGAAGATACTCAGGCCTTGCTGCGCCAGCTCAATATACCACTTGAACCCCAGGATCTTAGGTCACTGGTAAAAGAATTCACGACAGAAAAGAAACTTTCCACTGCTCTAGAGAATCCAGAGGCATCACAGCGCGTTTTAGTAATTAGGAGAGTAATCGCTCAGGCCCTAAGAGAAAAAGGATTGGCCCCTGAAAAGGTAAAACAGATCGTTGAGGGTATAAACATCAAGTCGGTAAGGAGTTTTGTGGAGCAGGCGAGCCAGAAGGTTGTAACAGATAAAGAAATTGAATCAATTCTTGAAGGCTTAAGAGTCGGGGGTAAATTCCGCAATAGTCTCGGGTCGGTGAAAGAGCATCTGAAAGCTGAATTGATCAGGCTAAACGAGGAAAAAGGGAAGAACCTCCAACCTCATATCACCGAAAGGGGGGCAGCTACAACATCGGACTCGGATAAAGTGGCCAATTTGCTTAATGCCACACGTCTTTTGGGCCCCAAGTCAGGCAAGGGAGACGATTTAACCCATTTTAAAGAGACAATTATGGAAAAGATACAAGCACTCTTTTCTGTGGATGAGCCAAATAGAAAGGTGGAAGAAATATTGCCCCCAGATCCCATGACACGGTGGATTGACCCTCATCAGACGATTCAAAAGATAATGCAGCACCTCAAGTGGATGGTTATGGGTGCCAAGCAAGAAAGCACAATGATATTGCATCCCCCTGAGCTAGGTCAGATGGATCTAAGGGTGTTGGTCAAGCAGGGGCACTTACAGGTTCAGCTAGGCACAGAACATCCCTGGGCAAAAGAGATTGTGGAAGGTAACCTCAATATTCTCAGACAGCAGCTTAATCAAGCAGGATTTGTGGTGGACAAATTGGATGTCATGGTGGGATTAGGGGGCGGAGGATTTGAGGCGCATTCAGGGCATGGAGAGCACAGAGGAAGGTTTTCGTCCCTCAAGGGACAAACGTCAAATCAGATATTTGGAATTCAGGAAGTAAGCACACCTGCTGTTGTATTAAGCAAAGAACATAACCTTAGCATCGTTGTCTAAAAAGGAGAGGCATTTATGATGGGAATACTTCAGGCTAATGCAGACCAAGGCGTCCAATACTCTGCTGATGCGTCCAGTCAAGCCAAGTCGAGACTGGGCAGAGATGATTTTCTAAAAATCTTTCTTACTCAGCTTCAGTACCAGGATCCTCTCAATCCTATGGAAGGCACAGAGTTTACTGCCCAGCTTGCCCAATTTAGCAGTCTTGAGCAGCTTTTTAATGTCAATGAGAACCTGGGCAAAATCAAGTCAATGCAAGACAGTGAAGCACGGTTGCAGGCCCTGGGCCTCATAGGCAAACAGATTAAGGCCCGCGGAGACTCCCTGTTATTGGAGGAAGGTAAGGAAGCAAAGGGCGCATTCGGGCTTGATGAAACAGCGGATTGTACTGTTATCGTTGAAGATCAGGCCGGCAATGTGGTGAGAAGGATTTCGCTTGGCCAATTGGAGGCGGGGCAGCACGTGTTTTCTTGGGATGGACTGGACGGTGATGGTAGAGAAGTGGCGCCAGGATCATACAAATTCAGTGTATTGGCCTTGGATGAGACTGGTCAGGCAGTTCCTGCAGACACTTTGGTTTGTGGAGTGGTAACTCGCGTGAGCATGGGAGATGAAACCCCTGTGCTGTATTTAGGGGATGTACCCATAACCCTAACCCAAGTCTATGAAGTTGAAATGCCTGAAAATAATGGAGACACCAATTAGTCGATCTA
Organism: uncultured Desulfobacteraceae bacterium; assembly: GCA_964508875.1. Lineage (GTDB taxonomy): Bacteria > Desulfobacterota > DSM-4660 > Desulfatiglandales > Desulfatiglandaceae > B111-G9. The sequence continues at coordinate 3,553 of CAZDVV010000006.1, forward strand.
TAGAACAAGAAAGATATTCAATATCATAGCTGTGCAAAATGAGTAGTGTTTTAAAGGTCAGGCTGTTGTTTCAGATACTTAGGTGGAAAAAGCATGATTCCAAATTTAGGTTCCAATTTTGAAATTTCAGAGGAGGGGAACAGCATATTCCCTCCCTGCCTGACTGCCCGTCGGGCAGGCAGGCGCTACGCTCGCTGCGCCATCGTGGCTACGCTCACTGCGGGTTTTGGCCCTTTCACCATCCCTGCCCGCCGAAGCGTCGGCGCAGGCGGGGGGAACATCCCGTTCCTCTGCTTACACTGTAATTTTATTCTTGGACAGGCATGATTGGATATAACAAATAATAAACGAGGAGGTATTGGCGATGGCACTTTCAAGCGCTCTATTTTCAGGTATTAGTGGGTTGAGCAGCCTGGGAAATGCAATGCAAATTATTGGTGATAACATCGCAAATGTGAACACTGTTGGCTTTAAAGGCAGTACCTTTACCTTTCAAGATCTCTTGAGTCAGTCCATTTCCACCCAATCGGGGAGTGCTCAAGTGGGCAGGGGCACAGCGCTTGGTGACGTGGCCGGTGTATTTGAGCAGGGTTCATTCGAGTCAACAGGTAATACGACAGACCTTGCCATTGGAGGTGCTGGCTTTTTTGTGCTCAGAGAGTCAGGTACTCAGAATAATTTTTATACCAGGGCGGGAAATTTTCGGTTCAATAAAGACGGATATCTGGTAAACCCTGAGGGGTATATTGTGCAGGGATGGAGACTTGATGAGAATGGGGAGGATGTGGGATCTGTGACGGACATAGTACTTGATTCCTTTACTTCCCCTCCCAGAGAGAGTTCGAGGGTCACGGTAATAACAAATTTGGATTCTGATTCAGACAGCCAGACGGCAAGCCTTTCCGGGGCATGGGATGGTTCTAATTCCACACCCATTGACGGTGCCAACTATGTATACCAAACAACAGTCAAGGTATACGATTCATTGGGAAGTACGCATGATATTACCATATACTATGACAAGGGCAGTGGGAGCACCTGGGAATACATTATTACCTGCGACCCAAGTGAGGACAATCGCACGGAAACTGATGGTTCGGGGAACACGCCCTCAGGTACGGCGGCTGCAGGGCTTCTGGCGCGCGGTGAGATTACCTTTAATGCCAGCTCAGGACAGATTAGTAATCTTACCCTTGAGAACCTGACCGATGCCACCGACTGGGATACTCCGTCTACATACACCTGGACTGCTGCCAGCACTAACTCAAATGGGTATTATGAATTTATAGCAGACTTTCTTGGAGGCACATCCACTGCCATGAACATAGAATTTAATATTGGTACCAGGGATGATGGAACTGGCAGTTTTGTGAATGACTCCCTTACAACGACCCAATTTGCCAGCGCTTCCACAACAACATTCCAGACTGCTAACGGCTATGGTGCAGGTGATCTCCAGGGCGTTGATGTAGATGTGGACGGCGTGGTGACAGGGGTCTATTCCAACGGACAGTTGATCCCCTTGTTTAGGGTCGCCCTAGCAAAATTTCAGAATAACCAAGGACTCAAGAAAATGGGAGGCAACCTATACCGTGCCACTCGTGAGAGCGGTGATGCCATTACAAACCGTCCCGGCACAAACGGTCTTGGCAGCATAGCTCCCAATTCCCTGGAGCAGTCAAACGTAGATATTGCAAATGAATTTGTGAAAATGATAACCACTCAGCGGGGGTTCCAGGCAAACTCCAAAATCATAACAGTCACCGATCAAATGCTCGCAGAGCTCATCAACCTAAAGCGTTAATATACGCTTGGGCCCTCCACCCCGGCTCAGATACCCGTCAATGCATGGGTGTCTGAGCCAACTTTTTTCTTGCCATCACAGCCTGCCGTTGCCAGTGTCAAAATGCGACACTGATTCCTCTGTATGTCAAGGTTGGGGACGCATCACAAGAGTTCAATAGATGTTAGCCTTGTCCAAGGTAATCAAAAAACTGGATCGGGATATCCTCACTCTTGTCAATATATTGACAATGTGGGTGGCATGCATATGGAGGAATTTGTGGACTTGTTTTTGCCTCTCTTTTATATGTAATTGATATTACAGTTAAATTGCACTCCGTGTGATTCAAAATCCTGCCAATAAGCTGTGGCACAATGGTTGCTTTAATCATATGCCAGAATAAACCAAAGCCGAGGAGTTGGCGTTATGGATATAGCAACCTTAGTGGGCATTGTCCTGTCTTTTGCCCTCGTCTTGTCCGCCATCATGATGGGCGGAAGCTTATCCATTTTTATTAATATTCCCTCTGTAATGATCGTTGTGGGAGGAACCTTGGGTGCCACAATGATCAACTACCCCCTCCCGGATATCTTGAAGGTAACTAAGGTGGTAAAAAATGCCTTTTTTATGAAAAAGATGACCGCTAGTGAGCTGATTGCGACCTTTGTAAATTTGGCAGGCGTCGCACGCAGAGAGGGAATTTTGGCGTTGGAATCCAAGTTGAATGAAATGGAAGATGAGTTCATGAAAAAGGGAATGCAGCTATCCGTAGATGGTTTGGAGCCAGCGGCAATAAAGGAAATTCTTGAAACGGAAATAGACGCCATCCAGGACAGACACAAACTGGGGGCAGAAATATTCACAACAATGGGCACGTTCGCCCCTGCCCTCGGGATGATAGGTACTCTCATTGGACTTGTTCAGATGCTTCAGACCATGAGTGATCCTAGTACCATCGGCCCAGCCATGGCCGTGGCCCTTCTGACAACTTTCTATGGCGCTGTGATGGCCAATATAATGTTCTTGCCTATCGCGGGAAAATTAAAAAACCGCAGTAGCGAAGAGGTAATGATGAAAGACCTCATGACAGAGGGGGTCATATCCATTGCCAAAGGGGAAAACCCAAGAGTGATTGAACAGAAGCTCAATGCATATTTACCTCCTCAAATGAGGCAAAGCTCGTTTAATAAATAGGTAGAAGATATTCAGGCTGAAGGCAATTAGGCGGAAAGTATTTCATCTTTTCAATCTTCAACCTAATAACCTTCAACCTAATGACCTAAAAAGTGAGGTGACACCATGGCTGACAAAGAAAAAAGGGAGACCGAGGCCAAGGAAGGAGAGAAACAGAAAAAGGGCCTTCCCATGAAGTTGATCATTCTAATCCTGCTTGTGTTCATTTTGGCAGGAGGGGGTTTCTTTGCTTTTAAGAGTGGGATGCTTTACAAGTTCCTGGGGAAAGGGGAAAAGGAGGCGGCAGCCAAGAAGACAGAAGAGGTTACAAAGCCAGACATTGGCCCAATCTATCCTATGGAAACCTTCATAGTCAATCTTATGGACCCAATGGGAAAGAGATACTTGAAAGTTACTCTTGAGCTTGAGTTGTCCAAAGAGGAACTGAGATCAGAGATGGACAAGCGTCTTCCCCAACTTAGAGATGCAATCCTGACCCTTCTTAGCAGCAAGACCTTTAAGGACATCGGTGATCTGTCAGGAAAATATCAGTTGAGGGCGGAGATACTTGCTACTCTTAACAGATATCTCAAGACAGGCAAGGTGAATAACGTATATTTCACCGAATTCATAGTGCAATAGCAAGTAATCAGGTAATTAGGTAGAAGGCTGAAGGATTATGAGATCAAATCGTGGGCTATAGCGCAGGAGTGATATGAACCAGATACTTTCTCAAGATGAAGTTGATGCATTACTAAAGGGCCTTGATAAAGGGGAAATAGAGACCGAACAGAAAGGCCTTGAAAGTGATCTGGACTATCAGCTCTATGACTGGAACACCCAGGGCAGAAACCTCAAAGGGGATATGCCCCTTCTGGGAATGATCAATGAGAGATTTGCAGGTACTCTCAAGAACAGCCTTTCCGCCTCTCTTCGCAGACTGGTAGAGGTGGATGCAAGAAACCTCGAATTAATCAAGTTTGAGGAGTTCCAGCGTGCCCTGCCTATTCCCACCAGCCTCCATTTATTCAAAATGGAGCCTCTTAAAGGCACAGGCATGCTTGTTTTAGAAAGTCGCCTTGTTTTCAATCTGCTAGAGGCCTATCTAGGGGGAAGTGGGACGGATAGCACCAAGGTGGAGGGGCGCGATTTTACAGCCATAGAAAAAAAGATAATAGGAAAGATTGTATCCATTGTTTTAGAGAACATGACGCAAGCATGGGCTGAGACATTCCCCTTAAAGGCAACATTTGTTCGGTCAGAAACCAATGCATTGGCAGTAAACGTCGTCCATCCCACAGAGTTTCTGGTTTCGGTGAAGATGGAGGTGGAATTTAACAAACCGATTGGTCACATAATCGTATGTATTCCCTATGCCTCCATACAGCCCATTAGAGAAAAACTCTCTGGTGGATTCCAAGAGGAAGACGAGGATGTTGACAGGGGCTGGATGGAAAGATTGCAGAAAGAGCTAAAATCAGTTCCGGTGATGATGAGCGTGGATTTGGGTCGAACTCACCTCTCTGTAAGAGAATTTCTCAATATGAAGGAGGGCGATATTCTTGTGCTTGAAAACGACCCAAGAAAGGACCTTACAGCCAAGGTGGAAGGCCAGCCTAAATTTGCGGGAATCGCTGGGAAGTACGGAAATAGGAAGGTATTCAAGGTTGAGCGCATCCTTAATCCTTCGTCAACTGTAGGCACATAGTAAGCCTTGGAGATTAGTTGTAAACCCTATGAGCTTGTGAGGTATGAAAATGGTAGATGAGGAAACCACTGCAAAAGAAGAGAGCAGAGGCAAAGAAGGTCAACAGGGAGGCGAGGAAATCGTGTCCGATACAGGAGCCATGGAGCTGTCCGAGATTCAACCCGATCAATCAAGCTCCGGAGATGGGCAAGGTATGGATTTTCTCCTTGATGTACCGCTTGAGATCACAGTGGAACTTGGACGGACGAAGATACAGATTGGCGATTTGCTCAAGCTTGGCCAAGGTTCTGTCGTAGAGCTCGAAAAAATGACAAGTGAGCCCGTAGAGATTTACGTAAACCAAAAACTGATGGCTCAGGGAGAAGTTGTGGTGGTTAATGAGAAGTTTGGTGTGAGACTTACAAATATTATCAGTCCAGGTGAAAGGGTGAAAAAGCTGGCCTAGGAATGAATCCTATTAGATGGCAAGTAAAAATCTATTTTGGGGCTGTGCTACCAAGTATAGCCATTGTGGCCTGTATGTTTCCACAGGTAGCATATGGCACACAAACCAAGTCTTCCAGTGTGCCATCGCCCACGGCTGACATGACTGCGGCCACTTTCAAGATGTTGGCCTCGTTGGCGTTTATAGTTGGGATCATAATTGTGGTTTTTTACTTGCTAAGGCGTTTGAAGGCATTCGGCACTGGGAAACAGCTCGCCCTGAACATGAGAATAGTAGCCTCGCTCCCTATTGCACCCAAGAGGTCTGTTACTGTTGTGGAGGTGGGTGGAAAATGGCTGATACTTGGTGTTGGAACTGAAAGCATAAATCTTTTGTCCACAATGGAGGCCATATCAGAAAGTTCTAAAGAAGACCATAGGGAGAGTAATACCGAGAGCTCGTTTCAGAAGATCCTTCGAAGAAAGAAGGTGCTGGCCAATCAGGTAGTGAGAGGTGATCAGGGCCAATGAAGGTCACTCTAAAGAGAACTGCATTGATTGGGCTGGTTGGACTAGCGGCCATGGGAGCATTTGCTGGCTACGCCTATGCTCAAAATGGACCCATTCTTCCAACCATTACGATAGGGGTCCAAGAGGCAAACAAGCCCCAACAGTTTTCTATGCTGCTCCAGATCTTGTTCCTTTTGACTGTCTTGTCACTGGCTCCTGCTATCGTAGTGATGATGACTTCCTTTACCCGGTTAGTTGTGGTGTTCTCTCTAATTCGCCATGCCCTTGGAACCCAGCAGATGCCTCCCAATCAGGTATTAATCGGGCTAGCATTGTTGCTCACGTTCTTTATCATGTCTCCCGTGTATAACAAGGTCAACAGCGAGGCTCTCCAGCCGTATTTGGCGGAAAAAATAAATCAACAAGAGGCGCTCAAGAAAGCGCTGGCCCCGGTAAGACAGTTCATGTTCAGGCAAACAAGGAAAAAGGACCTTGCGCTGTTCATGAAAGTAGCGGGACAAGAGAGACCATCAAAGCTAGAGGATGTTCCCACTTTGGTTCTGATTCCATCTTTTGTCATAAGTGAGCTCAAGACGGCGTTTCAGATAGGATTCTTGATCTATATACCGTTTCTTGTGATTGATATGGTAGTGGCAAGTGTATTACTGTCAATGGGAATGATGATGCTTCCTCCTTTTATGGTGTCATTGCCATTTAAGTTGATGCTTTTTGTGCTTGTTGATGGTTGGAATCTGCTGGTGGGATCCATGATCAAGAGTTTTTTATTATGAAGGAGAAGCCATGACACCTGAATCAGTAATGAGCTTGGCCAATGAGGCAGTAAAATTGAGTCTTTTGATCTCGGCGCCACTGCTAGGAATTGGACTCATTGTAGGGCTTGCTATCGCCATTCTTCAAGCCACGACTCAGGTTCAGGAGATGACGTTGACATTTGTTCCAAAGATTATTGCAGTCTTGCTAACCCTAATAGCGGTGGCCCCTTGGATGCTTCATAAGATGAGTTTTTTCACATCTAGGATTATAGAAAGCATCCCTCAATTTATTCGTTAGTAGTGACGCGTTACTAGGCAATGGCCAGTTTATCACATCCCTTAAGGTTCTTGAAATGGAGCTCCCTGTTTTCGATCCCATACATTTTCAGACGTTTCTCTGGGCCTTGCTGCGCGTTAGCATTATAGCTTTCATGTTACCATTTTTTGGTGCTAGAGGGCTTCCAACACTTTGGAAGATCGGATTTGCCATGGTGGTAACTATAGCTATGCTTCCATCAATCCCACAAGTCACTCTACCACAGAGCACTGTTGGATTTTTGATGGTAGTTGCTTCGGAAGTTCTAGTGGGTTTTTGTCTTGTTCTGGGAGTGAAATTCCTTCTAGCCTCAGTACAGCTAGCTGGTCAGTTTATGGGCTTCCAAATGGGATTCAATATGGCCAGTGTTATGGACCCTCAGACGGGCGGACAAAGCTCGGTAATGTCCCAATTCTTGTATCTTGTTACTGTTCTGGTTTTTTTTTCTGTTAATGGTCATCACGCCTTTATTAAGGCCATGGCATACTCCTTCAGGGTAATACCGCCGGAAGGTTTTAGCTGGTCGCCCGCTCTATTTTCTAGCCTCGCAAAGACAAGCGGGGAGATGTTTGTCATAGCAATAAAGATCTCTGCACCAATTCTCATTGCCCTTTTTCTGGCCAATTTAGGGCTAGGAATCGTGGCAAGAACGGTGCCCCAGGTGAATATATTGATGGTGGGCTTTCCGGTAAATATTGGCCTGGGTCTGATCTTACTGGGAATAACCATGAACGGGCTATCACCGTTTCTGGCAGCGCTGGTGAGGCGTATGGCCGAAGTCCTGGTCAAGGCAATACAGCTGATGTAGTAGAAAATGCCTGAAGAATCCTTTCAAGAAAAGACCGAACAACCGACTCCGAAGCGACGCGAAGATGCTCGCAAAAAGGGGCAAGTAGGAAAGAGCAGGGAGATCTCTTCAGTTGCTGTCATGGGAGCTGCCCTACTCTTTTTTCTTTTTGGAGGGAAAAGAATAATCTTCTCTCTAGGCACAATGATGAAGAGGGCCTTTGTATCTGTTCAATATATTAGTGCTGGGAATATGGATGTATATGTGGCTGCAAAGGCCTATTTGCAATTCTACATACTCCTCTTGCTTCCCATCATGTTGACCCTGAGCGCAATAGCAGTACTGGCCAATTTCGTCCAGACTGGACTCATTTGGAGTGTCGAACCGTTGGCACCAAAGGCGTCAAAAATTAACCCCGTAGAAGGGGCGAAGCGAATTATGTCGAAACGCTCATTGGTAGAGCTGGCCAAGTCAATAGCAAAGATCCTTATCGTGGGATGGGCGGCCTTTTCTGTGGTGAAAGGAGAGCTGGGCCGACTCATGCTACTTACATACCAGGATAAGACCCAGATAATCAGCTACTTGGGATACAGCTCCATGAAGGTGGTTGGAAAAAGCTGCATTGTTATCGCGCTTCTAGCATTACTAGACTATCTTTACCAGAAATGGGAATTCGAACAAGGCATCAAGATGACAAAACAGGAAGTAAAAGAGGAGTTCAAACAAACTGAAGGCGATCCCCTTGTCAAAAGCCGTATCAAGGCCATTCAGAGAGAAATGGCACGAAGACGAATGATGGAAGAAGTCAAGACAGCGGACGTGGTCATCACGAACCCTACTCATTTAGCTGTGGCACTTAAATATGATGCCATTACCATGAGTGCACCCAAGGTTGTTGCAAAAGGGGCTGAACACATTGCTTCCAAGATACGCGAGGTGGCAAAGGATAATCATATCCCGTTAGTGGAGAACAAATCGCTGGCACAAAATTTGTATAAAACAGTGGATATCGGTGAAGAAATACCGTCTTCTCTTTACCAGGCCGTGGCCGAGATTTTGGCCTATGTGTATAAACTGCAAGGAAAGACTGGGTAACTAATAATGGCAATGGACTCAGCAAGATTATCAGTTGGCAAATTTGCAGTTGGGGCTAACAGCGACATTGCGATAGCATTAGGGATAGTAGGGATACTGCTGGTGATGATCATTCCCCTTCCTACTACAATGCTGGATATGCTCTTGGCCCTAAACATCACCCTTAGTGTGCTTGTCTTGCTGTTGACCATATACACCCTCAAGCCACTTGATTTTTCGGTGTTCCCGTCCCTGCTACTCATCACTACTCTGTATCGCCTTTCGCTCAACATCGCTTCCACAAGGCTCATATTATTGAATGGTGACAAAGGATCCCTTGCTGCAGGGAAGATTATCAAGAGCTTTGGCGCATTTGTAGTGGGTGGCAATACCACAGTTGGCCTTGTTGTTTTCATGATATTGGTGGTGATTAACTTTGTCGTCATAACAAAGGGCGCAGGCCGAATAGCAGAGGTGGCTGCTCGTTTTACATTAGATGCTATGCCCGGCAAACAAATGAGCATCGATGCAGATTTGAACGCAGGTCTCATAGATGAAGCTGAGGCCCGAGCTAGACGGGCAGAGATAGCAAAAGAGGCAGAGTTCTATGGAGCAATGGATGGGGCCAGCAAGTTTGTAAGGGGTGATGCAATAGCAGGCATTATAATAACCATGATCAACATAATTGGTGGTTTAGTGATCGGGGTGATCCAAAAGCACCTTGATTTTTCCACCGCAGTGCAAAACTACACACTTCTTACCATTGGCGACGGTCTTGTATCCCAAATACCCGCTTTGATTATTTCCACTGCAGCAGGAATTCTGGTTAGCCGGGCAGCATCTGAAGCGAATATGGGCTTTGAGGTTGTGAGGCAATTTGGATTGCAGCCGAGGGCAATGCGCATAGCCTCTGGTATTATCTTCCTTTTTGCACTAGCCCCAGGGATGCCGGCCATACCTTTCCTTCTTTTGTCTGGAACCGTATATTTTCTTTCGAGGACGGTTAGTGGAGTCCAAGAAACGGCTATTGAAAAACCTCAGGAAGAGGCTGAGAAGGCTGCTGGTCAAACTGCGCCAGAGCAAGTTGAGGCCTTGCTTCCCGTTGATCTCCTAGAGCTGGAAATAGGCTATGGCCTTATACCTTTGGTGGACAACCAGGCGCAAGGAAACCTGCTTGAGCGCATACGCGCATTGAGAAAGCAATATGCACTGGACATGGGTCTCATAATTCCCTCTTTGCATATTAGAGACAACCTGGAGCTGAAGCCAAACGAATATGCCATTTGTATAAAAGGTAATGAGGTGGCAAGAGGTGAGCTGATGATGGATCACTATTTGGCTATAGATCCAGGAGATGTGAAGGCAAGAATTGAGGGAATTCCCACCAAAGAACCAGCCTTTGGACTTCCTGCCCTCTGGATAGCCCCTGAGAAAAAGGGAGATGCCCAGCTTGCTGGCTATACGGTGGTTGATCTTTCTAGTGTTATTATTACCCATCTTTCTGAGATAGTACGACAGTATGGGTATGAGTTCCTTGGTCGCCAAGAGGTACAGCGACTATTGGACAACTTGGCAACCACCCATCCAAAGGCTGTTGAAGAACTAGTACCTTCCCTTCTCACTGTAGGAGCTGTCCAGAAAATCTTACAGAATCTTGTTCGTGAGCAGGTTTCCATAAGAGATTTGTTAACCATTGTGGAGACACTTGCGGACTATGCACCCATAACAAAAGACACGGATTTGCTTACTGAATATGTGAGACAGAGGCTTGCCCGAACCCTGACTAAACCCTATCTGGACAAGCGTAATGTGCTGAAGGTATTGGCAGTGACACCGGAGGTGGAGGAAAAAATAAGTAGGGGAGTGACCCAGACAGAATATGGTGCATACTTAGCGCTAGAGCCCTCTGAAGCAGAGGGGGTCATCTCCGCCATAAAGAGAGCCATTGACATTTCTGCAACAAAGATAGAGCACCCAGTATTGCTGTGCTCTGCTGCGGTAAGACGACATCTAAAGAAGCTTTGTGAGAGATTTCAAGTTCAAGTCGTGGTTATTTCCCATAACGAGATACCCAGTGGTGTTCAAGTAGAATCAGTAGCTGAGGTAGGTTCATAATCATGAACATCAAGACGTTTGTCGCAAGAAACTCACAGGAAGCGCTGCGCAAAGTCAAGGAAGAGATGGGCCCTGATGCTGTGATACTGAAAACAAGGACTATCGGCCAAGAGGGGGGGCGAAGCGCACCAGGTTACCAGCAGATAGAGGTAACAGCAGCAATCGATTACGAAGCAGCAGGTGGATTTGCCAAAAAAGCCGATTCTGTTGAAACCAAAGAATTCCAAGAAAGATGGAAGACGCTAGAGTCAGGGTTAAGGGAGATTACGCACTTTCTCATTGCACTGGAGGCCTCCGCAGCTAATCCCAATAATTTGGGAGATCTGCCTATTCCTAGGAACCACTATGTTTATTATAGGCATTTCGGCGTAATGCCTGAGAACATGCACCTAATCCAACACCACAGCAGAAGGGATGTTAATCACAGCTTGGAAAGAGTGTCGCGAAAAGAACTGAAAGAATGCCTCATGGATATCGTGAGCTCCATAAAGGTCTCAAAGGAACCGGTGTTGTCTGGAAGGCAAAAAATATATGCCTTTGTTGGTCCCACGGGTGTTGGCAAAACGACCACGATTGCCAAGTTGGCTGCGATTTATAAGGTAAAAAAGAAGCTAAGGGTGGCCTTGGTCACGGTGGATACGTATCGCATCGGGGCCGTGGCTCAATTGCAGACCTACGCACGGATCATGGGCCTTCCGCTGGAGGTCGCAGACAATCCGGCGGAACTCGGGGCCGCCCTTGAGCGATATAGTTGGGCAGATATAATCTTGATTGACACGGCAGGCAGAAGCCCTAGTAACAGGGAAGACGTGCTCAAGATAGGGCAGGCGCTGACGGTGCCATACCCCATATATAACTATCTTGTGCTAAGTGCAAATACTGAGCTTAAGAGCCTGCTGGCAGCAGAGAAGGCATTTGGTGTTCTTCCTCTAAGGAGCTACATCTTTACCAAACTGGACGAGGTTATAGATGGTGGATCCATGATAAATTTCCTTTTGATGCGAAAGCGCCCAGTTTCCTACTTTACCACGGGGCAAAGCGTGCCTGAAGACATTGAGCGAGCCACAAGAAAAAGAATTGGTGAGTTGATATTACGTCGAAATCGCATCAGACCAGTAGAGACGGGCGGCGAGGTGGTTCAGTATGGATCAAGCTAGCCGACTGAGAACAATGGTAGCACAAGGTATGGGAGATAATCACAGGGCTTGGACCGTATCCAAAGAGGTGGTCCGCAGTGAACATATGAATGAGCTACGAGTAATCTCCGTAACCAGCGGAAAGGGAGGTGTGGGCAAGACCAATGTGGTGGCCAACCTGGCACTTGCCTTGTGCCGTTTAGGAAAGAGAGTGTTGATTCTAGACGCGGATTTAGGTCTGGGGAATATGGATGTGCTACTGGGCCTGAATCCAAGATATACAATACAACACGTTCTTGCAGGGGAAAAGAGGCTCGATGAGGTTATTGTGAATGTGCCTGCGGGTTTTCATCTATTGCCCGCAGCTTCAGGAATACAGGAACTAACCGATCTCAGCCAGGCTCAGAGGATGTTTCTCCTAGATGAATTCGATTCTCTCCAAAACTTTTTTGATGTCCTTCTTATTGACACAGGAGCCGGTATCTCCTCTAACGTAATGTACTTTAACTTTGCTGCAATGGAAAAGGTGGTGATTATTACCAATGAACCGGCTTCGCTTACAGATGCCTATGCTTTGATAAAGGTGCTGGCCAATAAGTATCACCAGAAAAAATTTCGCATCCTGATCAATTCGGCCAGAAGCAAACAAGAAGCAGGACAAATTTATAGGCACCTATGCCTGGTGGTTGACAGATTCTTGGGTTCACTGTCTTTGGATTACCTGGGATGGATTCCCTATGATGAGAATGTCCCCAAGGCTGTGAGGCGCCAACAGGCTGTTCTGGACCTATTTCCCCTTTCCAAGGCAAGCAAGAAATTCATGAAGGTGGCCGAGAGACTCATCAGCTCCCGCGAGCACTGTGACTTTGAGGGAGATGTGAAGTTCTTTTGGCATAGATTACTCAATAACCCCCAATAGTTCCTCGGAAGAGAGTGTGTGATGACGAGTACAGCGACCAGGAAGGCAAGAAGATACGATCAGGAAGAGAGGCGAAAAAAGACAAAACGTTGCTCAATTGAGAAAGAGGAGTATGTGTACAAATACGCTCCGCTAATAAAAACAATAGCAGGTCGTCTTGCAATGAAGCTGCCGCCTCATGTTGATCAAGATGATCTGCTGAGTGCTGGGATCATGGGTCTTCTTGATGCCATTGAGAAATTTGATCCGGACAAGGGTGTGGCCTTTAAGTCCTATGCCGAGTTCAGGATTAGGGGCGCGATGCTTGACGAATTGAGGGCTATGGACTGGGTGCCAAGGTCGGTTAGAAAGAATGCAAAAATGCTGGAAGAGGCATATGAGAAAGTAGAGAACAGAAAGATGGGGCCTGCAAGTGATTCAGAGGTGGCCAAGGAACTTAATATGAACCTAGAGTCATTCTACAAACTTCTGGAAGAAACCAGAGGTGTTTCGATCATAAATGAGGAAGAACTTGGTGAATTGATGTCCCACAGACATATAAATGGGTTGTGGGAAATGTATCAGGACAAGAGGGCATCTGACCCCGTAGCCCATGTGGATTACTTGGAACTGAGGAAGGTGGTCGCAGAGGCAATTGATAAGTTGCCCGAAAAGGAAAAGCTTGTGGTAAGCCTTTACTACTATGAAGAGCTCACCATGAAAGAGATTGGTGAAGTCATGGGCTATACCGAATCTAGGATATCACAGTTACACACAAAGGCCGTGATTCGATTGAGGAACAGAATAAGGAATTACTTCATGTCAGAGCTTCCGAGGGCGTGATGTCAGAGGAACCAGAAGGAAAAGACGAGCTGAAGACTGGAATGCAGAGAGACGAAGAGTCTTCAAAGCCTTCTGATGATGTTGATTTGGAACTCCTTGAGGAACTGGAACCGGAGGAGGCAGAAAAAGAGGAACAGGACAAATCAGACGATTTTTTTTCTCAGGACCCTGCTGAGTTGGATGAACCAGAACATTTGAGCAGCCAGGAAACAACGGAATCTGGCGAACAAGGAATGCCGAATGAAGATGAAGAATCCAATGTAAAGGGGAGACAAAAAGAAAACGAGGGAGACTACGGAGAGGCCGTTGCACTGGATGAACCTGAAGGGGAGCCACAAGAGGAGGAGGCCTTTGAGGATGGAGGGCCCCAGGAAGAAGATGGTAGCGGAGACGTGCCAGACAAGGAAAGTACAGATGAAGCAGATTCATCTTCTAATCTGGCAAAGGTGTCGTTTTTAAGAAGGAATCTAGCACTCATTGCTGTAATGGCATTTGGAATGATATTTGTAGCAGCGGGATTCTTGCTGGGATCAAAGCTGAGTAATAAAGAGGCCTCACGGGCAGAGCAAGAGGTGACTGTGGTCGCTGACCCAGTTGTGGAAGAAAAACTAGCGCCCTTTTATGTCCCCTTGAACGGGAAACAAGAGGAAGCACTTATGGCAAAGATTGATATTGTAGTCAGTTGGGCTCGGATATGCGGCATCAGGTTTAAGGAATCTAGGCATCAGATTCGGGCTGAGGTTTACGGTTTCTTAAGGGATTTAATGGCCAAAGGGATAAACCCCAAGAAAGACAAGACTCTTCTTGAAGAGGGTGCTACCAGGGTGTTGAACAATGCTTTGGGTGTGACCACAGTCAAAATCTCCAGCATGGAGGTGGAGCTTATTTGATTCCATTAGGGTTTTGGCCACTGAATCCCTCGGTTAGTTAACTTTCATCCACGACTGACATAGGGAGGAGGATCATGGATGAATACTCTAGCCTTGGACCAAGCCTGGTGATATTGCCACCAGCGGATCGGGTATTGAAGGTATCGCCCAAACGAGGGCCTGGTGATCAAAAAGGCAAGAAGAAAAAGGAGCGAAAAAAAACTGAAGATGGGGTTTTGAAAGGCACATCAGTGAAGGACCATTCTAGGCCTTCCGACATAGAAGAGGCCAGTGAGGGCAAGGGAAAGGAAATTGATATTGTAATCTGATAGAGCTACTGGCGAGGATCGCCACGACCCTTTTCAAGCTAAAGGTGAGATCATTCATGCGAGATGACGGGTGCAAATGGAGTTAAAGGCATTAGTGATAGTTCAGTTTGTATTGGACCTGATCATACTGGGAATTTTATTGCTCCTGGGCCGCTTTTATCTAAGCCGAAAGGCAATGGCAGCGGATTTTCAGGATGCCATGGAAAAATCAATGGCTTTGATCAAGGAAATGGAGGCCCTAGGAGAGTCACTTCAAGCTATTCTAGAAGAAAAAAGGGAACTGACAAATAGGCTCATGGAAGATCTTGATGTCAAACTTCATAAGGCACAACTAATACGAGATGAAATCAAGAAGGTTACTGATAAGTCAATAGGGAACGATGCTCAGCCAGGAAGGCAAGAAGGCAAGACTGCGGCAACCAGAACCGCAATTGAGAAGCTGCTAGCAAAGGGGTTGTCAAAGGAGGAGGTGGCCAAGCACCTAGGGCTACCAACAGGAGAAGTTGAACTAATCATGAAGCTCAAGGGTACAGTGGAAACAGAGACAACAGGTTCGTAGAAGAATGATAAGGCACCCCTTACTAACCAATAAAAACCTCCGTCTACCCATATCCTCATCTTGCTTATCACCAAAGGGTATTCCAAGAAATCTATTTAAAGAGGGTGAGAAATTTACTGGCACCATAATGGAGATTGAGCAGGGTGGAAGGGTGACTGTGTCGGGAAAGGGGCTAATCTTTACGGCCCATAGCAGTGAAGCCTTGGCAAAAGGCCACCTATATGAGTTTCTGGTTACTCGGGTCAGACCTAGGATTGAGCTTAAGGTCATCTCAAGTAAGGGGGCGGGGGAGGCTTCTACATTTGCCCTCTGGGCCTACATGAAAAGGGAAAGGGAGCAGTTTTTTCGCATCCTCAATGAGATTTGTGCGCTGACAAAAACTTCCAGGGCCCTGCCAAAGACCGTTTCTGCGTCACTGCAGGAACTGGTTCAATGGATGGGAATATCACCTGCCAACCTAGGAGACACAGAAGCTCGAGAATGGATAATAAAGTTTTTAGAGCATAGCGGTATTTTTTTTGAAGGCAAGCTAAAAAGGGTTGCGCAGATGGGAATTGAGCCTGGAAAACATGAGTCGTTGGGAAGGGATTTAAAAGGATTACTGCTAAAAATCATGGGGGCCCTAGAGAAGACGGACATGCAATCTCAAGATCAGCCGGTACTTGCGGAAAAGGTTATTCAGATGCTGCATTTCATTGAGGCGCATCAAATCCTTAATCTTCATACAATGGAAGCCAATATGGGGTGGTTTTGGTTTATTCCCTTTTTTTACGATGGCAGGTATGGTGCTGCAGAGCTGTTGACGAAAAGGACATCCGAGGATATTTACATCATTTTGGTAAACATCACTTTGTCAATACTAGGGCATGTCCAGGCGAGGGTTGAACTAAACGGAAATTCAGTGTCAGTAGCGATTTATCTAGAGAGCACTCAGATATCTCAATTTGTTGGCAGACATGGGGAATTATTGAAACAGAGAATGGCGTTGCAGGGCCTGAACCTGGCCTCGTTTGTCTGCACTGAATTAGAACAAGATGAGATGGCCATGTGTTTCGCAAGTGCAGGGCAGGGGAGTGGATTTCACATGGAGGTCTGAGCTTGCCTTTCTTGAGGTGATGATTGGAGCCCGAGATTGGGTAATTTATATAGGACATTGATTTTGGTTGATCAATAAAGAGCAAACAGACCTTATAAGCGAAATTCATAGAAGGAATAAACATTGGCAACTGGAGACATGGATAAATCGAGCCCAATTTCCAAGGCGGTTGCACTTCGATATGAGCCCATCAAGTTCAATGCCCCAAGGGTGGTGGCAAAAGGCCAGGGCAAGATTGCAGAAAAGATTATCAATCTTGCAAAACAGGAGGGGATTCCCATTCAGGAAGACGAGGATTTAGTTGCAGCCCTGTCCGCCTTGGATTGGTATGAAGAGATCCCCGAGCAGCTTTACAAGGCCGTGGCAGAGGTGCTTGCCTTTGTCTACAGTCTCAACAAGGATATTAAGGACAAGAAATAGGTGGTAAAGGGTGAAAGATACCCTCCAATGTGAAAGGCCTTTCCTAACAAGGATACCTCACGACTTAGAAACTAATCAAAGAACTCGGTTCAGGTAATATTTTCCCAAAAGGGGGAAAGAAATTCATCTCAGAGCTAGGGTATTGACGGTTTGATATAAGTCCCACTTTTGCTCTCAGAAGAGGTTCAAAAAAGATATACATTACAATTAGTTATATAAAGCGACAAAATAACCAAAGGACAACCAAATGGTATGATTATTGCTTTTAACTCAGACATAATCGATGAGGCTACTGTCATTAGGGGAGATGGGATATGCAAGGAATGATCGAAGCAGTAAGGGGTTGCTTAAAAGAAGAACTGAGGATTGATGTCATAGCAAACAATCTGGCCAATGCTTCTGTCCCTGGGTTTAAGAAGGACAAGGTATCATTCCAAAACCTTTTGCTTCAACAGGCCTCTGGAAGTTCTGCAAAAGGTAATCAGGTTAGGAATACCGCCTTGGTGCGAATTAAGACGGACATGAGCCAAGGTGACATTCGATTTACTGGGAACATGCTTGATATTGCTATCAATGGGAAGGGATTCTTCAAGGTGATGACCCCTGATGGAATTCGCTATACGAGGAAAGGTAACTTCACTCTGGACTCATTGGGTAATCTTATCACTCCGGATGGTTTCCAGGTCCTAGGAAAGGGGGGTGGTATAAACCTGCTAGATAAACAAGTGGAGATCGATGACAGGGGAAGGATTATCGCAGATGGGACCGAATTGGGGCAATTAGATATCGTTACTTTTGTCAATACAGATGGACTGGTGAAAATGGGAGATACCTTATTTGCCAAAGGTCCCAATATCACTGAGGAGCCTCTTCCTCCGGAGACCACAATACGACAGGGGTATTTGGAGGGAAGCAATGTGAATATCGCTGAGGAGATGGTGCAAATGATACATAGCCTGCGGGCCTTTGAGAGCTATCAAAGGGCCATAAAGGTGCTGGATCATCTGGACAATAAGGTTACAAACGAAGTTGCGAAAGTAAGATAGATTGAGGGAATTCATAATAACAACTGGAGGGATTAGCAATGATAAGAAGTTTGTGGACCGCTGCGTCAGGAATGGCTGCTCAAAAGTTGAACATTGATGTGATCGCCAACAACCTTGCCAACGTAAACACAAGCGGATTCAAGAAGTCCAGAGCAGATTTTGCGGACCTGTTGTATCAGAACATGAGGGCCCCAGGGGCTACCACGGCTTCTGGCGGTCAGATCCCCACAGGTATTCAAGTGGGGATGGGAACGAGGCCCGTGTCTGTGCAAAAGGTCTTTTCTCAGGGTGACTATGTTCAGACAGAGAACGAATTTGATCTTGCCATAGAGGGAAAAGGATTTTTCAAGGTGATCAGCAATGGGCAAGAGGTTTACATGAGGTGCGGGAATTTCAAGATTGACAGCGAAGGATACATATGCACCCCTGACGGAGACAGATTGCAGCCTGAATTTTCCATACCTTCCAATGCTGTCCATTTTACAGTGGACTCTGGCGGTAATATGGTAGTCACAGGAGCGGATGGTACAGAGCTTGCCAGCGCTCAACTAACCCTTTACAGCTTCCCCAATCCTTCGGGCCTGTTAAGCATAGGAGGCAATAAGTTCCTGCCTACAGAAGCCTCTGGAGACCCTGTGGCGGCTAATCCTGGAGTGGATGGTATGGGCACCATTGCCCAAGGGTATCTTGAGATGTCCAATGTGGACGTGGTGGAAGAAATGGTCAACATGATCACCAGTCAGCGCGCCTATGAGGTGAGCTCCAAGTGCATAAAGGCAGCAGATGAAATGCTGCAAATGGCAAACAACATTAGGAGATAAGGAGAGGGGACAATGAAATGGGCCCTTAGAATAAGGTCAATTGCCGTTGCGGTGGTGGGATTAGGCCTGGTTACCTCAAGCAACGCAGTGGCCTCATCTCTAGAGATTTTTGTAAAGGACAGAGCACTGGTGAGTTCCTCTTTCATTAGGCTGGGGGAAATAGCCACGTTTCGCCCTTTAAATGATCCTAGGGTTGGAAAGTTTGCAGCCTTAAGGATTGCCCCTTCACCTCCGCCTGGGAGCAGCACGACGATTAAGCATGATTTTCTAATCTACAGGCTTGGGCCGTCTCTTGCAAAAGAGAAAGATGTAAGGGTGAAGGTCCCTCAATCGCTTTATGTGAGGCGAGCTGCCCAGTTCGTAGAAAGAGATCGTCTGTTAAAGATATTTCGTAATTACGTAAAAAAACACTCACCATGGCCCCCCGGTTCCACCACCATCAAAAGATTTACATCCCCCGCAAAGGTCATCCTGCCAAAGGGTAATCTGCATTGGACAATTAGACACCAGGGTAAGACATGTTGGGTGGGACCTTTGGCACTGACTGTTACCTTTTTTGTGAACGGAAAGCCTGTCACCAAGGTGCCAATAAGTGGAACCCTTTTGGTCAAACAGCGTTTCCTCAAAACCCGCACTAAGCTGGTCCGCGGACATGTGCTGGGCCCAAGTGACATTATTGTGGTTGAGAAAATGACTGATTCATTTAATGAGACGTATCTTAGAGACCTTAGAGATGTTGTGGGCAAGCAGCTACTAAGAACTGCTTTGAAGGGGCAGTTTCTTACAAGGTCAATGATAAGAGAGGTGCCATGGGTAAAAAAGGGCCAACAAGTCAGAATTCTCGCAGAAAACTCCCACATTAAGGTTGTGGCCACTGGAAAGGCGCTTGAGGACGGAAGACAAGGAGATCAGGTTAGGGTGGTAAATATAAATAGTGGTAAACAAATCTTCGCGACGGTGAAGGCCCCTGGCATGGTAGTGGTACAGTTTTAGGCTGCAAAATTGGTGGAGAATGTGTGCGATACCAAGGAGAAGATAATGCGTAGCATCATGTTGGTAAGAAGAACTGTTCTTGTACTAGGTCTTGCCTTGCTCACTGGGTGTGCGGGGGCACCACAGCATGTCAAGATTGAAAAGAGCCCCGTTTCCCTCCGCCAAACGGGCAAGGATCAGGGAATGCGTGAAGCGGAGGCAGAGAGCCCTGAAAATGCCGGTCTTTTTAGGGAGGCATGCTATCATGGCTTTTTCCAAGATCTACGGGCATTTAAGGTTGGGGATCTAGTGACCGTGAATATTGTGGAGACGTCCAAGGCAACAAAGAAGGCCTCGACCAAAACAGAGAGAAGTTCTTCTATAAATGCTGGCATCAGCAACTTGCTCGGTTATGAAACCAAGATGAGAAAATGGGGAGGGCTTCCCAGTGCGTTTGATAACACCACCATGTTTAAGGCATCCATGTCCAATTCCTTTGATGGCTCTGGCTCCACCAGCCGGGATGAAACAATGACAGCCTCTATCACTGCCAGGGTGGTGGAGGTGTTGCCAAATGGGAACCTGTATATCAGGGGCACTAGACAGATCAAGGTGAACAATGAAGTTCAGTATATAACCCTGTCTGGTCTAATTCGACCCTATGATATTTCGCCCGATAACACCGTCCTTTCGAGCTACATCGCTGATGCAAAAATAGAGTACACGGGCAAGGGTGCGGTGAGTGACAAGCAACGTCCAGGGTGGTTGATGAGACTTTTGGACTATGTGTGGCCTTTCTAAAGTGTTACAAGGGGTGGACTATGAGGGCAATTTTGAAGTCAGTTGTATTATTCACAGTGGTGCTAGTCTTGCTCACAACTGGGTATAGTGGGGCTGCAAGACTTAAGGATATTGCCTCACTGAAAGGCGTGAGAGCTAATCAACTTGTGGGTTATGGACTGGTAGTTGGCCTAAATGGCACCGGTGATGGAGCGGGAACTAAGTTTACTATCCAGTCGCTGGTAAACATGATGGAGCGGATGGGGATCCACACCTTAGCCGACGAGGTTAAGGTGAGCAACGTGGCGGCTGTGATGGTAACAGCAGACCTGCCCCCATTTGCGCGTGTGGGATCAAAGCTTGGCGTTTTGGTCTCTTCAATAGGGGACGCCAAGAGCCTTCAGGGAGGTACATTGCTTCTTACCCCTTTGAAGGGAGCAGACAATAAAGTGTACGCAGTGGCCCAAGGACCACTGATAGTGGGTGGATTTGCCAGCTCGGGTCAGGCTGGAGGTGGGGTCCAGAAAAACCACCCTACAGTGGGCAGGATACCGGGTGGAGCTACTGTGGAAAGAGAGATTCCTTTTCATTTCGATCGGATGAGAAGCCTTGTAATCTCCTTGAATGATCCTGACTTTACAACCGCTCTTAGGGTCTCTGAATCAATCAATAAGGAGTTGGGATCTGCTGTGGCATATGCGGCAGATGCTGGAACCATAAGGCTGAAGGTCCCCGAGGCCTATACCCACAATCTTGTAGGCCTTGTGGCCAAACTGGAACAATTGAGGGTTCAGCCCGATTCCAAGGCCAAGATCATATTGGATGAACGCACTGGCACCGTAGTCATGGGCGAGAATGTAAGGATATCATCGGTAGCCATAGCCCATGGAAATCTCAGCGTACAGATCAAAGAGACCAAAGAGGTGAGCCAACCTCCTCCTTTCTCTCAGGGCCAGACCGTGGTCACCAATAATAGCGAGGTAAATGTTACAGAGGAAGGGAAAAAGCTCATCCTCATGCCTGAAGGGGCGACCTTGGGAGAGGTCGTGAGAGCACTCAATGCCATTGGCGTCACCCCCAGGGATCTAATAGCCGTGTTTCAGGCCATAAAGGCGGCTGGGGCACTACAGGCGGACTTGGAGATCATGTAGTTGTCCTAGGTTTTGCTATGGAAAATCAAAAATGTTGAAAGGAGATTATATGCATGCCTCAAAGATCGGACTCAGAAATGCGATTCAACCCCCTAGCCATGAGCAACAGACAAAGAAACTAAAAAAGGCCTGCAAGGATTTTGAGGCTGTCTTTGTCTATCAAATGTTAAAAAGCATGCGAAAAACCATCCAAAAATGCGACCTTTTTCATGGAGGACAAGGAGAAGAGACATACCAGTCCCTCATGGATATGGAGTTGTCAAAAGAGATGGCTGATCTTGGTCCAGGTAGCCTGAGTCGCCTTTTGTACGACGAATTCAAAGGGCTGTTGGACACAAAGCCGCAGGGGGCTGAAGCTAATAATGTTACAAAGATCGAAAAGTGAGCGAGCACTTTATTATCTCAATATTCCCGTGTTTGGAGGAGGCATTTGATTCACACAGGATTTCAGCTTTAAGTGCCAAGTGTCGATCACTAAGGAGGATATGAAATTGGATGAGCTCAAAAAGGCATATGACAAGGAGGCAAGGCTTCTAGAGGATCTATGTGCGTGCCTTGCTCAGGAACGGGAGTGTTTGATCAACGGAATGGTTGGGGAACTCTGGCCTCTTCGTGAAAAAAAGGAGAAAATCTGCGAGCGGCTGGACCAAGAGGAGAAAGTCATAAGGAAACAATTGAAAGAAATTTTGGCCAGTTCGGGCAAGGATAGACCGCAGTGGCTGATTTTGTGTAGAAAAAGGAATAGGAAGCTAAAGCTCCAGGCTGCATCACGTAATGCCGAGAACATGGAAATAGTTCGGGATGTGCTCGATTTCATAGATGGATTAGTTGGTGTGATTGCTGGGGGACAAGGTGAGCCATCTGGGTATGGAGGAAATACTAGAATGACTTCCCGTCCCAGAATCCTATTTAGAGAGGCTTAAAATGAGCGGAATAGGCCTATTACTTACTACCGCAAAGGATGCCCTTTTGGCACAACAACTTGCTCTTGATGTTGTCAGCCATAATATTGCCAATGTAAATACTCCTGGCTATTCGAGACAGATACCCCAGCTTGCCACAAGGCAGCCTGCACCCTATGCGGGAATGATGCTTGGGAGAGGGGTTGATGTTGAAGAGGTGGTACGCAATACCGATGCGTTTATTGAGACGAGGCTTCAACAGCGCAAGACAGATCTCAACTCTTTGGAGGAGCAGGAAGTATATATGAGCGCATTGGAGGCCATTTTCAATGAAAGCTCAGAGCGAAGTTTGAGCACAACGCTTTCTGAGTTTTGGAACGCATGGCATGACTTGGCCAACAACCCTTCGGGCAATTCAGAAAGGGGCATTATCTATGAAAGGGGGACCTTGCTTTGCCAGGCATTTAATAGCGTGCATGCCGATCTTGAGCAGCTCTACAGCCAGCTCAATCTTTCCATTGAGGCTGCAGTGGGCGACATAAACGAATTAAGTCAGAAGATCGCTGATCTGAATCAACAGATTCTTTCTGGCAGGATTAATGGCAATCCCAATGACCTTCTGGACAAGAGAAATCAGCTAATAACCGAGCTATCGCAATACATGGACATCCAGCACTACGAAAACGAAGATGGAAGTTTGACCGTGACAACCGGAAGAGGCTATGTCCTTGTGACTGGAGCCAATAGTTACCAATTAAGCTATGATGACGGTGCCGTGAGGTGGGAAAGCTCAGGTGCGGCAAATAGGGATATAACAGACACTATCGAAGGCGGCAAACTTGGCGGATGGCTTGATGTGAGGGACGAGGTAATCCCTGGATATGAGGCTGATTTAAATGAATTGGCCAAGGCAATAATCTGGGAAGTAAACCGTATCCATACCCAGGGTGTGGGCACGCAAGGGTTTACCTCCATAACCGGAAGCTATGGGGTGACGAATGCTGGAGCAGCGCTTCAAAGCTCGGGCCTAGATTTTGAAGATAAGATTATAGATGGGAGTTTCCATATATGGGTGTATGATTCAAACGGAGATGTGGTTGGCTCGGGGCCGTTGACCATCAACATTGATGCAGATGTCACCAGCCTAAATGCACTAGTAACTGATATCAACAATCAAGCAGGTGGAAATATCACGGCAAGTGTTGATGCCAATGGCAGGCTTCAACTGAGTGCAGCAACGGGATATACTTTTGCTTTCTCAGAGGACACCAGCGGAGTGCTGGCAGCGCTTGGGATAAATACATTCTTTACCGGAAGTAGTCCTACTGATGGAGATTATGCGAAATTCATTGAGGTAAATCCAGTAGTTGAGCAAAACAAGGCCTATATAGCAGCGGGTAAGATAGACTCTAGTACGGGCGAGATGGCTGAGGGAGATAACGCAAACGTCCTTGATATGATAAACCTGTCCTGTTCAGAAATCAGTATGAATCATTACCACTATGAGCGTGGTACCGGCGCCCTGCCACCAGAGCCGGTTAGCACGACTCTTGATGACTACTTACACACGCTAGAAGGATCCATTGGTATCAAAAGCCAAAGTGTAACGCGATCACGAGAGTATACTGAGGTTATTGTTAACCAGTTGGAGCGAACAAGGGATAACATTTCGGCTGTGTCTATTGATGAAGAAATGGCTAACATCATTAAGTATCAGCACGCATATGCAGCGGCTGCCAAATTGATCTCCACTGGAGACGAAATGTTCAAAACACTCTTGGATATCCGATAGCTGGTTTTGTGAGGTTTGGCTAAGGGAGGAGCTATAGAGAGATAGTTACTTGGGTTTCAAGAAGGGATACAATTCAGGGACGTCATGGAGGAGTTATGCGGGTAGCTACCAAGACAATGTACGACAATGTTCGGATAAACCTCGATAGGGTCACTGAAGAAATGGTAAGGGCAAGTAATGTGGTTAGCAGTGGAAAGCGAATAAACAAGCTTTCTGACGATCCTATAGGACTCGTTAATGTGCTGCACCTGCGTTCATCATTAAAAAATGTGGAGCAACTAGAAAAAAATATCGCAGTGGGCAAATCATGGCTCAGGGCGGGAGAGTCGGCTCTCAACCAGATCTATAATATATTGAGCGATACAAAAGCACTTTGTGTACAGATGGCCAATGGTAGTCAGGGTGCATCAGAGCGGGCCAATGCTGCTGTCCAAGTAGATGGATACTTGCGTCAGATTCTTGCGCTGGCCAATACTCAGGTGGGGTCAAGGTATATCTTCAGCGGTACAAATACCTCCACTGCACCTTTTGAGTTGGATGAGGGGAGTTCTCCTCCTCAGGTCAATTACAATGGTAATAGTACACCCTTTTCCCTTAACATTGGTGAAGGCATGAATGTAGAGGTAGGTCGAAATGGAGAGGAAATTTTTGGCGATGACAATTTTGATTGGTCCGATCCAGGAGCAGGATCCATGAATGTGTTCAAAGGGCTGTTGGATTTGAAATCTGCGCTCCAGAACAACGACGTGGACGGTATACAGGAGGCTATCGGCAGATTAGATGTGTACATCGACAGGATAAACAACATGATATCAAATACAGGAATAAAGGAAACACAACTAGATGTGAAGTGGGGTGTGATTCAGGATTTAAAACTAAACTACACAGAGCGAAAATCCGAATTGGAAGATGCAGATATTACGCAAGCAGTTATGGATCTTACATCAAGACAGACAGCTTACAAAGCAGCACTTGCTTCTTCGGCTAAGGTAATGCAATTAAGTTTGGTAGACTATTTATGATACAAACTTGGAGAGAAAATTAGGAATATCAAAGGGGCCACAGCACTGTAAGGAGAAGGATTGATAGACGAACCAAGGCCTGAAATGAGGCGCCTTGGTTTGTTGAGATATGGGCCAGGAGCCATGGAGGGTACCTATGTTAGTATTAACCAGGAAGGTGGACGAAAGCATAACAATCGGCACGAAGATAACCGTAACTATTTTGGAGATTAGGGGAAACCAGGTAAGGCTGGGTATTGATGCCCCGCGGGAAACTTCTGTACACCGCACGGAGATTTACAAGGCTATTGTAGAGGAAAATATTAAGGCAGCAAAAACAGCCACAGATTTGGATGGCTTGCCGAAGGAATTGGGAGCACTGAAAAAATAGGGGAAGCATAAGCATGCAAAATACATCCATCACAGAGGATAACAGAGAGGGAAGCACTGGCGGGATTATTACTATTCAAACCACTCGCTTTGGCAAAATTTCTATACACAAAAGGCGCATCATCAACTTCCCTGAAGGCATTCTTGGTTTTCCCGATGAAAAAAGATTTGTGATCTTAGAGCACAAACCTGGCTCTCCTTTCTGCTGGCTCCAATCCGTCACCAGTCCTGATCTGGCTTTTGTGATGATGAGCCCTATTCTTATTAAGAGTGATTATATCGATACATTGCCGGCCTCGGAGAGAAGGCTCCTGAAAGGGGAACAAGCAAAGAATTTTGCCGTATTCGCCTTTGTGACCATCCCAAAAGGCCGCGTTCAAGATATGACGGTCAACCTGTTAGGGCCGATTGTAATTGATGCTGAGAAAAAGATTGGGAGGCAGTTGGTACTTGCAAATTCAACTTACCAAACCCGGCATCCGGTATTTGTGGAAACGGACTGATCTAAGCATTACTCACTTCTTGTCACCTTAAATCTCTTTCCCGAAACATTGATTCTAGAGTCAAAGAGTCAATTTAAGTACCTTCAGCCTGTCTTGACACGTCCCTGACCCGACAACTCGTTGCCGTGCTTAGGCTTACAAAACTGTCTTCTGCACCAATGTTACCCAGATTTTCTATTGGGAGACATAACTGTCAATACAACTGGAAGGAAATGGTAAAAAATAGTTGCTAATTAACAGAAAATGTGTTAAAAATTTGGCGGTTTGACAAGTCTGGACAAATTTTTGGCTAATTTGTAAAGACACTTTTCAGAATTGTAGGGATAACTTTTAGGGGGCAAAATTCTCACATTTTGAGGGCATGGGGCCATGGGAAAAGAAAAAGTGCTAGTTGTGGATGATGAGTCCAAGATCAGGAACCACTTTTCGGATTTTTTGGGAAAAGAGGGCTTTGAGGTAGAGACCGCTGAGAACGGGCAAGTGGCAATAAAGAAAATTGACGAAAGCTTTTATGATGTGGTTCTAATTGATCTTAACATGCCCAAAGTGGACGGAATGAGCGTCCTGAGACACCTAGTGGAAAATGAACCTGAGGGTATAGGAATAATACTTACTGGCTATGCGAGCATTCGCAATGCAGTGGAGGCCATGAAGGCAGGCGCCTTTGATTACCTGGCAAAACCGGTAAAAATGGAAGAAGTATTGATGGTGATAAAGAGGGCTATAGAATTTAGGAATCTCAGAAGAGAGAACTATGCCCTGAAAAGGCAGCTAAAGAAAAAGTATAAGTTCCAAAATTTTATAGGCGACAGCTCTTCCATGAACAAGGTCTTTCGAACCATTGAAAAAGTGGCCGATACAGATAGTACCATCCTCATTTTGGGAGAGTCAGGTACTGGCAAGGAGCTGGTGGCCCGTGCCATTCATTATCATAGTGCTAGGCGCGACAAACCACTTATCCCTGTAAACTGCGGTGCCATCCCAGAGGAACTACTCGAGAGTGAGCTGTTTGGGCATGAGAAGGGGGCCTTTACAAATGCCATAAGGACAAGGATAGGCCGATTTGAGATGGCAAATGGAGGCACCATTTTCCTGGATGAAATTGCAGAGATGAGTCCCCATTTACAGGTGAAGCTTCTAAGAGTTTTGCAGGAACAAGAGTTTGAGCGACTGGGCGGGACACGAACCATAAAATGTGACGTGCGTATAATAGCTGCTACGAACAAGAACCTAGAACAAGCAGTTACGGATGGAAAGTTTAGGGAAGATCTTTACTATAGACTCAAAGTAATACCAATTCAACTTCCTCCCCTTAGGGAACGCAAAAGTGACATACCTTTGCTTGTGAATCACTTCTTGGAACAAATGAACAAGGCAAAAAAGAAAAAGATTCGCGGCATGGAGAGAGAGGTCTTGAAGGCCTTAGAAGAATATGATTGGCCTGGAAACGTCAGAGAGCTAGAGAATGTCATCGAGAGAATGGTGATTCTCACTGAGGGCGACTACATTACCATTGAGGATCTGCCAGAAAAAATAGCTGCCGGTCATAGAAAAACGGGCATCTCTAAGACTGAATTCCCCGAAGAAGGCGTCTCTTTGAGTCAGGCAGTTAATGAATACGAAAGGCAATTGATAATAAGCGCCTTAGAGAGAACTGGATGGGTGAAAAATAGGGCAGCAAAACTACTAAAGATGAACCGAACCACCCTTGTAGAGAAGATCAAGAAACAAGGCATAGAAAGGCCAAGGATGGCCAATTGAAAGCAAATCTGTCTTAACTTACCCCATATCTTCCCAGGGATGACTCCTGGTGAGAGAAAAGTTTTAAGTTGAGTAAGTGGCTGGCCGATTAAACAATCGGAGGGCTAAGCCATGACCATAACTACCTATCAGATAAGGAACGTTCTGAAGGTATATGGTAATCAGTTGAAAAAACGGGCTAATCTTCTGGATGCCAGTATCGAACCGGTCCAACCTTCCTCAGATTTTGTGGATATTTCTGTGGAGGCCAGAAGAAAACAGGTGCTAAGTCAGCTGTCGAACAAGATTATCTCAGAGCTCAAAAAAGAACCTCCAGAGAAAGGCACTTATGCCAAAGAATTGCATTCTCAAAAGGGGCTGAACTCGGAGCTTGATAAATTAACTGAGTAAATCGGAGGGAAATGCCTTTATGAAAATAGATGAAATATACAGGAATCTAACCATTGTACAGAATTCACCCGGTTCTCAAAATGTGCAACAGGGAAGGTCTGAAATTGCCAATTCCCAAGGGGTACGGAAACCCACAGATCAGGATGCCAAAGTGGAAATCTCTGATGTCTCAATAGCACTGAACACCGTTAAGGAGATCTTAGATAAAGAGGACCCTGAGAGAGTAGCAAAGGTCCAAGCATTAAAAGAG
The DNA here is from genome assembly GCA_964508875.1 of uncultured Desulfobacteraceae bacterium. Taxonomy (GTDB): domain Bacteria; phylum Desulfobacterota; class DSM-4660; order Desulfatiglandales; family Desulfatiglandaceae; genus B111-G9. Next base: position 32,124 of record CAZDVV010000006.1, read on the forward strand.
GCCATAATTCAAGGGAAGTACGAGGTAAATGCAGAGTCAATTGCAGATAAGATGTTGAAGGACTCCCTAGCCAACCTGGTAGAAGATTGAAAAATCGAGCTCTTAGTAACCTGATCTTGATATGACAAAAAGAGCCATCCTTATGAGGTGGCTTTTTTTGTGATGACCTGGAGCTAGGTTTGGAAGAGCTAAGATTTGACATCCATCAGATACAGCGGAACAAGAAGCTGTTTTTCAACTATAATCGGCTTCGGATGGAGCACGCCTTTGCCCAAGACCCAGAGAAGGCCGCCGTAGGATTTGACATTATTCCGGTTCTATTGAGCGTCAACGAAGTAGATCTCCCCGGTTACGTGAGTAGAGGCGACTCAGGGTGTGGGGTATATGGGGTGGGCTCATCATACCGCCTTAGAAATGTGATCCAGGAATATTTCCCTGAAACAAAATTCAGAAATATTCCTTATCAACGCTACCTTGTGAGAAAGCCCCTGGTAGAATCGCTTTTTGTGCTGGGTTCCATTGGAACCGTTGCCCAAACAGATCAATCGGATTTTGATTTTTGGGTGTGTGTGGATGAACCCAGGTGGTCAGGGCGAGCATTAGAGGCACTCAGGGAAAAGACACGGCGCATTAGCCACTGGTGTCAAAGTACCTTCAACATGGATGTTCATTTTTTTATCCTGGATCTGGATCAGATACGACGGAATGATTTCGGCAGGGTAGACGAAGAAAGCTCAGGGTCCAGCCAGAAAAACTTCCTGAAGGAAGAGTGCTATCGCACCATGCTCTTCGTATCTGGAAAGATACCTTTTTGGTGGGTGGTCCCTTCCCAGTTGGGACAAGATACCTATGATGCCTACTGGAGGGCCTTTGCAATAGAGGCCCCACTGGACTTCGTGGACTTCGTGGATTTAGGGTATCTCAAGGAGGTGTCAAAGACTGAATTCTTGGGAAATGCCCTATGGCAGCTAAGTAAGGGAATTAAAGACCCATTCAAGTCGCTGCTCAAGATGGCAATGATGGAGATGTACCTTTCAAGTACCTTCAGGGGCCCGTTGCTGTGCGATGTTCTGAAGGACCGTGTGTTGGGGGGGAAGCGTTTTCTGAGGGATCTAGATCCATATCTCCTGATGGTGGAGAGGGTTTTGGACTTCTATGAAAAGGAACACGATATAGGCGCTGTGGAACTCTTGAGGAAGGCCTTTTATCTAAAATCCAATCCAATGCTTACTAGGGCGAGGAGGATCAGGGGTCGCGAATACAAATATGAAGTCTTTAAGTCTTTGATGAGACAGTGGAAGTGGAGACTAGATCTAGTGGAAGATCTTAACCAAATTGAAAATTGGAGCTACAGTAAATTGCTTCAGTTTTCCAAGGAGATCAACAGGTTCTTTTCTACCACTTACAGAAGGCTTTCTGAAAATTTGCGCTCCACTGAAAAACAGGAAATAGACGAATACGACCTTACGGTATTGGGGAGAAAACTTTTCGCTTTGTTTTCGCAGAGAAAAAATAAGTTGCAGGTGACGCCTTTTCTTACCAGTAAGAGAGTGACCCTAGACAGATGCGTATTTCAATACGAACCACGGGGCCACGGCAAGCATAGGTGGGTGCTTTATGATGCCTCTTGGTATTCAACAGAGAGGAAAAGAAAGAAACAGCGAATTTTCTCCGCCGATCGGGTGGTTAGGGCTGCGGCCTGGCTTGTGAATAACGGTCTGTATGACTTCCATAGAACAACCGTTGAAATGATTCCAAATCCCACTGGAGTAACGCTCAATGACCTAATTCATTTACTTAAGCACATCCAGGCCTATTTCAGTCCGGCTTACTACTATGGTCAGAACGGGAAGGCATTCTATGAAACGGCCCGAATGGAGAAGATCATGGCAATTGTGGATATGGAAGAGCTAGAAAAACTGTCAAAATGGCTCACAATGGATATTATTTACCGAAATACCTGGGGCGAGTTGTTCACTGAAATATATCCCTACAGGGATGGCCTTCAAGTGCTCATCGAATATATAAGGCAGCTCAGAATCAAGGACGAGAGGGATCTGGCAGAGCGTTTTGTCCTCCATTTGCCTGAGTCGTCCCGCAAGCTAGAGATTTCGGCAAGAATATATCAGGAAGTTTACCAAGCCATCGGATATGAGGAGGCTGCTACTGGCCAGTTATTCTTATTGCAGTATGGCTAAGTTCACACAGGGACATGCTAGTCATAAAAAAAGCTCTCAAAGTATATGTTATCCACAGGCCTCTTTAGATTCCTATTAAAGGTCCTCAATAGCAAACTCCTAATCGTTTCAAAGTCCCTGTGCCTAACAACGCCTTCCATTCCCTCTTGGTTAACCGCCAGTATGAATTCGTTCTTAACCTTGGGCAGCACCTTTTTTATCTCAATCCAATGCTTTCTGTCCTTGTATGGTACTGCCAATTGCATCCTAAGATAATGGGAGTTTTGAATTGTAGATATGAATGTACACCGCATGGTACCCTTCAGGGGTTTAGTAAGATCAGACTTGTGAGGAAATGATATGTGGAGCTCAGACCTAAAAAGATATGCCAGCCCAAATAGCAATAGCAGGCAAAGACAGACTATTATGAGTTGGGTAGAATGAGAATGTTTTCGTTTCATAGTAGGCCATATAGTATTTGTATCCATATGACGTATCGACAACGGGCGGGTTGCAGTTAAACATAGAAGGCAGATAGATGAAGAAAAAAGTATTGCATTTTGCCTGAAGATAGTTTATTTGGATTAATTATGGACAGTTAAAGAGAGCTTCCCTATGGTCATTGATTCCACCACAGCTTTGGTTGCTACAACTCCTGTCCCCTGGCCTTCAAACTGGAGTGCTCATCACGAAGCTGACAGTTCCAGGGACGAGCAGAGGCGGGGCAATGGGATTGTATATGTTGGGGTGGAGGCTAACAGGACAAGGCGCATATATTCTGCCTCTGGGGCTCCTGCCGAGGGCACCATGGCCTTAGGGCAACTTATTGATATCTACGTCTGATTTCTTTTTCCTTTACGTATCTATTAATTGTCTCTTCCTCAGGTATTCCCTTTGAAATCGATAGATGAGTTTTTGCAGAAAATCGCTGTCCTTCTTTTCCATGTCAGTAAACTGTAGTGCATAATTAAATAGCCCCTGGTAAATGTCTTTCTCAACCCTCTTTACCATGGCCTCTTTAATGTAGACCAGCAATTGTTCGTCTTTGGAAGGGAAGATGACCTTGATTCCTTTAAGGTATTCATCCACCTCTACAACGGGTTTTTTCTTGTCTCCCTTCTCCAAGGAGACAAAGGCCCCTCCTAGGCTAATGTTGATCACATTTGTTTCGTACTTCTTGAAATCCTTTGTAAACACAAGCTTTGTTCCGAGAGGAGCTTCAAGGCGGAAGCTTTTTCTTCTCTGTCTTCTTTCAATAAAGCTTGGCAGCTTGAGCCTGATTCCCCCTTCTACGAACTCCCCACCCTCTGTGCGAAAGATATAAGGTAACCTGTCTTTGCCGGTGAATTCGAAACGAAGTCGCCAATCTTTAGTTCCCTCAATTGCCCTCTTGAACCCGACAGGATAATCCACCGTTATATATACCTCTGAATCCTTCTCTTCCAGATCAGTCAGTATCGTGAGACGCTCATAATCTTTGCCCAAAAGAAAAACCCGTAGAACCGTCTTGTTCTCTATTAGCTCGCGGAAAACTCTTATAAGGCTTTTCCCGTAGATTCGCTCGATATGGTCTAACTGGTCGGATTCGATCCCTGGTGACATGAGAACTGTCCCAAAATCTACTTTTTCCCGTATTTATACTCCAGGAACTCTTTACCAGTTGTAGGATAAAGGGCGCAAATGAGCAGGTCTTCCTCGGTTTTCGCAAGATCACCCACTTCAGCTCTTACCTTTTCCAGCTCTGGTTCCAGGTAATCTCCGGGCCTGCCAGTGATAGGGGTCTCACCCCTTTTATATCCTTTTAGGGCCTTTGCCTGCACTTCTGGATTAATCTCCGTGGGTGTTTGGCCATAAAGACCATAACACAGGTCTTTAACTTGATTTGTTATCATCTTGTATCTTCCAAAAAGGACGTTTAGCACTGCCTGGACCCCAACTATCTGTGAGGTGGGAGTAACCAGCGGAGGAGTACCTAAGTCCTTTCGTGTCTGCGGGAGCTCAGCATATACCTCATTGAGACGATTAAGGGCATTTGCTTCCCGAAGCTGGTTCACAAGGTTGGAAATCATGCCACCAGGTATCTGGTGTTTTAGGACCCCCGTGTCAATCACAGAGATTTTGGTGGTATCACAGAGATCTGCATATTTGGGGGCGATTGACTCAAGGTAGTCGTCCAGCTCTAGCAGGGTGTCCAGATCGAGTTTTGGATCTCTAGGGGTATTATCCAGTGTGACCACAAGAGGTTCGATTGCTGGATGTGAAGTGCGCAGCGCAAAGGGGGCAAGAGAGGTATCTAAAATATCCACACCGGCATCAATAGCCTTTATACAGCACATGGATGCCATGCCCGAGGTGTAATGGGTATGGAGATGAATTGGTACATGCACTGTCTCTTTCAAGGCCTTCACAAGCTCATAGGCATCATAGGGGGAAATAATGCCTGCCATGTCCTTGATACAGATGGTATCGGCGCCCATATCCTCAAGGGCCTTTGCCTTGTCCAAGTAATATTGGAGATTAAAGACCGGTCCCCCCATTTTCCTCTCTGTCAGAGAAAAACAAATTGCCCCTTGGAAGTGTTTGCCGTTTTTTTTGATGACCTCAACGCATGTCTTGAAGTTTCTCAAATCGTTAAGTGCGTCGAAAACCCTGAAAATATCAATTCCTACTTCACAGGCCTTTTCCGTAAAGGCCCTTACAACGTCATCCGCATAGTGTCGATAACCCACGAGGTTCTGCCCTCGCAGAAGCATGGAGAACGGGGTCTTCTTGATATACTTTTTTAGAATTTTGGGCCTCTCCCACGGGTCTTCCCTCAAAAAACGATGCATGGTATCAAAGGTAGCGCCGCCCCAAACCTCCATTGCCCAAAATCCCACATTATCCATTTGCTCTGCAATGGGTATCATGTCTTCAGTTCGCATACGTGTGGCAAAAAGGGATTGATGACTGTCGCGAAAGGTAACGTCCATGAACTTAACGGGATTGGTGTTTTCCATTTTTTCCTCCTTCAGAAATTGCGCCCATCCAGAAATTTTTGATTTATTGGTGGACACTGAATAAAAATCTATTGTTTTATTTATGTGGGGAATATAGGAAAATAAAGTAAAGCGGTCAAGAATATTAATGAAGCAGCTATCTGGCAGGCCTGCTTCAAAGGGTGGCACCTGGTTTTCGGTGAAACTATAATTGCCGTGGAAATGACAATAAAATCCGAAAATTAACTTTTTACGAGACTTTCATAATTGAGGAGCTGAAAAATACGGCAAATGGACAGCATCGAGGAAAGGGCAGAAACTGCCGAGAGCTTTTCCGGACCTAGAATCTACACGGTCTCTGAGCTCACCAGTGAGATCAAATCTCTGCTGGAAGAGAGGTTTGATTTTGTATGGGTGGAAGGAGAAATCTCCAATTTCCGCTCACCCATCTCAGGGCATTATTACATGGTGCTCAAGGATGATCAGGCGCAGATAAGGGCCGTGATGTTCAGGCCCCAGATTCGATATCTTCGCTTTATGCCAGAGGACGGCATGAGGGTAATAGCACGTGGCAGAATAGGTGTCTATGCCCCGCGGGGGGAGTACCAGGTAATACTGGATTACTTGGAGCCCCTTGGAGTGGGGGCTTTGGCTCTAGCATTTGAACAACTGAAAAAGAAGCTGGCCAGCGAAGGTGTCTTTGACCCTGACCAAAAAAGACCTCTTCCTTTTTTGCCCCAGAGGGTGGCGGTTATCACTTCTCCTACAGGAGCGGCCATAAGGGATTTCCTCAAGGTAATTACGCGAAGATTTGCAAATCTGGAAATCATAGTGATTCCGGTGCGAGTGCAAGGGGAAGAGGCAACAGCAGAAATCATCGAGGCCCTTGAGATTGCTAACACACAACTGGATGTGGATGTCATCGTGATCACAAGGGGTGGAGGATCCCTTGAGGACCTATGGGCCTTTAATAAGGAGGAATTGGCATATGCTATTAGAAAGTCAACCGTTCCCGTCGTCTCAGCGGTGGGCCACGAGATAGATACGACCATTTGTGACTTGGCCTCTGATCTGCGGGCACCTACTCCGTCTGCTGCGGCGGAAATGCTGGTGAAAGAAAAGGAGTCACTGGAGCAGCAACTAGGTGGGCTGGTCCTAAGGATGATAAGTCAGATCGAATATTCCCTCGATAATTGTAAAGATCGATTAGCAGGCCTGCGCGCAAGGCTAAGAGATCCCCAACGCGAGATCGCGGATAAGTGGATTAGGCTGGATGAGATTTTGAGCAGGCTCGCAAGGGCGGTTAAGTGGAACCTAGAAGGACAGGAGAGACGACTTGAACTTGCATTTCAGGGGCTTGTGCACCAGTCTCCTGGGAGGCGGTTGGAAATATGGTCATCCATGCTTGAGCGGGCAATACACTCTATTGTTCAGGGTGTCTTGAGTGTGATTGGACAAGAAAAGGCTCGCCTCGAAGCCCTGCAAAACAGGGTGAGCGATCTGAGTCCCCTGTCCATATTAGACAGAGGTTACAGTATCACCATGAAACTTCCGGAAGCCCAGATCATTCGCTCTTATATGGAGGTGCAGGCTGGCGATAAGGTTGGGATTGTCTTGGCAAAGGGATATCTGAAATGTGATGTTCAGGATACCAGGGATGAGCAATTTCCACAAGAGAAGGATGGGGAGGACAAGATGAGAAAGTGAGGGCACTGTCCATTGACACCGGTTGGAAGAAATGTTTAGACTTATAGCAGTGTTTCTTGTCCAACCCACAGACCTGACAACCAGAAATGATCACAGACAGGAGAAGTGATGTCAGCCAAAAAATTTGAAGACGCCATGGCAAGACTAGAAGAGATAGTCCAATCTCTAGAGAGCGGGAACCTGTCCCTTGAGGAGTCCATAAAGGCCTTTGAGGAGGGAATGAAGCTTGCTAAGTTTTGCTCCCAGAAATTGGAGGAGGCTGAAAAGAAAGTGACAATGCTTATGAAGGAGGGCGAGGGGAGGTATGTGCAAGCCCCATTCAGGGTAGAGCAGGAGGAGCAGCAGCAGGCGTCTTCTGAATAGAGATCCCTTGATATTCAAGCCCGCACCATAGATATGGAGCTCAAACAATATCTTATTGAAAAGAAAAGGGTTATTGACCAGGCATTGGAGAGGTATCTGCCTGAATGTGGGGGGCCTGCCGGGGATCTCATAAAGGCAATGCGCTATAGCCTTTTTGCCGGGGGCAAGCGCCTTAGACCCATCCTTTGCATAGCCTCTGCAGAGGCAGTAGGGGGCTCTCAGAACTCCGCTCTTCCTGCAGCCTGCGCATTGGAGTTCATTCATACCTATTCCTTAATACATGACGATCTCCCAGTAATGGACGATGATGAGCTGCGCCGTGGTGTGCCCACTAACCACATAATATTTGGCGAGGCTGTTGCCCTGCTCGCAGGAGACGGCCTGTTGACAGAGGCCTTCCGATTAATGTGTTCTTCCGAGTCGCTCAAATCGGTTTCAGCGGAATCAATTGTGAAAGTGGTGGAACTTGTGGCAGAAGCTGCAGGATATAAGGGTATGGTGGGCGGGCAGGTGGCAGATATCCAGGCCGAGAGAAAGAAGGCCGACAAAAACCTGGTGGACTTTATCCATACACACAAAACTGCTGCCCTTATAACTGCTTCGGTGGTATGCGGAGGAATAATAGGGGGTGGCACAGGGCGTCAAGTCAAGGCCCTGCGCGCCTATGGCAAGGGTATAGGGCTGGCATTTCAGATCTCTGACGATTTGCTAGATGTAGAAGGTGATGCCGAGGCTATGGGTAAACCCACTGGTAGCGATGAGAGGAAAGGTAAGGCCACTTATCCGTCCTTGCTTGGGATACCGAGATCAAAGGAGATTCAAGACAAGCTGGTTAACGAGGCTGTGGAAGCCCTTAACATATTTGATGATAAGGCCGATCCACTGCGTGAGATCGCTTACTACATTGTAAGAAGGAAAAAATGAGAGAGGATAACGAATACCATTTCCTAAACAGAATAAATACCCCAGCCGACCTAAAAGAACTCAGCCTAAAGGATCTGGAACAACTGGCCCAAGAAATACGTGACAAGATTATTAAAACTGTTGCGTGCACAGGCGGGCATCTGGCACCCAGTCTTGGGGTAGTAGAGCTGACCCTAGCGCTTCACTATGTATTTGAGGCGCCCAAGGACAAGATAATCTGGGACGTTGGACATCAGGCCTATGCCCACAAACTGATCACCGGGAGGCGCGAAAAGTTCCATACATTGCGCCAGCTAGGTGGTATTAGCGGATTTCCAAAGAGAGAAGAAAGCCCTTATGATACATTTGGTACAGGGCACAGCAGTACCTCAATTTCTGTGGGTCTTGGTATCTCGACAGCAAAGTCACTAAAAAATGAGGACGCCAAGGTTATCGCCGTCATAGGAGATGGCTCCATGACAGCGGGCATGGCATTTGAAGGACTGAATCAGGCAGGGGAAACCGAGAAGGATCTGATCGTGGTCTTCAATGACAATGCCATGTCCATTTCTCCCAATGTGGGTGCCTTTTCCTCATTCCTTAGCAGGAAGATGACCGGTAAGCGTTTTGTGACCTTTAAAAAGGAGATGGAGAATTTTTTCAGATCCCTACCTGGTGTTGGGGAGAATATCCTGAGTGTGCTCAGAAGAAGTGAGGATTCCTTTATAACATTCTTTACACCAGGGATGTTGTTTGAGGCTTTCAAATTCAAGTATGTGGGTCCGATAAATGGCCACCGGATTGATCAACTTGTCAATACATTCAAGAATATCAAACACCTCAGAGGTCCCGTATTAGTCCATGTCCTGACGGTGAAGGGCAAGGGCTATGAGCCAGCAGAGAAGGACCCTGCCCATTATCATGGAGTAGGGTGTTTTGAGGTCGCCACAGGATGTCCCCAAGGCGACAAGGAACAGACGGTGCCCACATATACAGAAGTCTTCGGCAAGACAATGGTCGAATTGGGTAGAAGAAATGATAGGCTGTTTGCCATAACCGCTGCCATGCCAGAAGGTACAGGTCTAGTGCCATTTTCCGAGGCGTTTCCAGAGCGATTCCTTGATGTTGGCATCGCTGAACAGCATGCGGTGACTTTTGCCGCAGGCCTAGCCCTAGAGGGATTTAGGCCAGTCGTAGCTATTTACTCGACTTTCCTCCAGCGGGCCTATGACCAAATAATACACGATGTGTGTCTTCCAAATCTCCCTGTGATTTTCGCTATTGATAGAGGCGGGCTTGTGGGAGAAGACGGCCCCACACACCACGGCCACTTTGATCTCAGCTATTTGCGAGCCTTGCCCAATATGACCTTGATGGCCCCTAAAGACGAAAATGAACTAAGGCACATGCTTTTTACTGGACTTCAACATCAAGGCCCCATAGCCATTCGTTACCCCAGGGGAAAGGCCCTAGGAGTGCCCATTGATGATAGTTTTGCAAGTATTCCCATCGGGCAGTGGGAGGTATTGAGGGAAGGTGAGGATCTGGCAATAATCGCGATAGGCAGTATGGTGGCCCCCGCGGTGGAGGCCGGGCAGAGACTCCAGGAGCAAGGTCATTCGGTAGCCATCATAAACTGTAGATTCGTAAAGCCACTGGATGAACGGCTGGAAAAGCTTGCAGCAAAGGTGAGAAATATAGTGGTAGCAGAGGAAAATGTGTTATCCGGTGGACTGGGAAGTGCTGTGCTGGAGCGAATAAATGACCGAGGCATCGAAGGGGTAAGGGTTAGAAGAGTAGGTCTGCCGGACAAATTCGTCGAACATGGACCCTTGAGCGCTCTTCGCAAAAAATATGGTCTTGATGCTCAAGGCATATATAAAGCCGCTATGGACCTCCTCAACTCTGGCAATGGCACCTAAAAAGCTAAGGCTGGATTATCTTGTAGTCCAACGAGGCCTGGCCGATTCAAGGTCAAAGGCAAGGGCCATGATAATGGCAGGTGTTGTTCGGGTGGATGGCAAGGTTTCAGATAAACCTGGCCACCAGGTTGATGCCACGGCAACAGTTACTGTACAGAAAAAATATCCCCCTTATGTGAGCCGTGGAGGCCTCAAACTCGAGGCAGCTATTGAGGCCTTTAAGGTCAAATTGAGAGGACTCTCAGTTATGGATGTGGGGGCCTCGACAGGAGGATTCACTGACTGTCTACTCAAACGCGGTGCTGCAAAGGTTATCGCAATTGACGTGGGTTATGGGCAGTTTGACTGGAGACTACGGAATGACCCTCGGGTGGTGCTATTGGAAAGGACAAACATCAGGTATGTGACAAAGGCAGATCTGCCCTTTGAGCCAGATGGAGCAACGGTGGATGTTTCGTTTATTTCACTGCGACTTGTGATACCCAAGGTTACCGAGTTGCTCGCACCCAATTCCTTTATCATTGCCCTGGTAAAACCCCAGTTCGAGGTAGGGCGGGAGTTTGTGGGAAAAGGAGGAGTGGTCCGGGATCAGGCCTTGCGCGAAAAAACTGTCAGGGAAATTGAGGCCTTCTCCCAGAGGCTGGGCTGGAGAAGTAAGGGATACATTCCATCCCCAATTTTGGGTCCGAAAGGAAATCAAGAATATCTTTTATATCTTAGCCGCTGACAGCCAAGCCTGGTAGTGAGAACGTTAGATATTAGGCGTGAGGCAGCAAATCCCTCGAAAGCCTCAAACCTGATTATGACCCAATGGGAGGAGTTCAGGAGTCAGAAGTCAGCAAAAGAGAATCCTTAATTATTCTGACTCCTGGCTCCTATACTCTGATTTCTTATTGGTTACTGAAAGTTTCTCTTGGAGGCCTTCAGTGGATTGATCCTTCCGTTTCCATTCTTGGTGTTTTCCCTTAGATGGGTGGCCATCTGGCACTTGCCAAGCCGCCACTTTGCTGCAGGATCAGGGTAGATCAGGCAGAACTTTCCGGAGGGGAACTCGCCTATCCTCTGACATCCCTCACACTGCTCAACAATAGGATGGCATGAGCCGCCATTAAACTGGCAGCCCTTCTTTGTCATAAAGAAACATTCGTGTCCTTCTTTTACAGTTGTACAAACCATGGCTATCACATCCTTTCT